>JAIENU010000087.1 GCA_019751125.1 Burkholderiales bacterium
GAGGGGGATTTCTTGTTCTGCTGAACTGCCATGTCGTTCTCCTGAAATTAATCCTGGTCCGTCCTGTCCCGGCCGGTGCTGCCGCGCAGCGCGGATAACGCTGCAAAAGGCTTTCCGGCCCGCTTTTCGGTTGCCTGTCCTGCTGCCGCACGCGGATCATCCACGCATAGGCCATCGGTGTGTCGCACCGAAATCGGCAGGGTCAGCAAAATCTCGTCTTCCAGCAACTGCACTACGTCCAGATCGCGACCTGCCTCGATCCACTCCGGCGCTTCCGCATCCTCATCGCCGGGTGGAGTGTCGCCCGGCGGCATCAGCAGCACCGTCGAATCCACCTTCAGCAGATGCGTCACTGCCGCCAGGCAACGCCCGCAGGACAATGACAATGCACCTTCCGCTTTGAGCCTCAGTTGCGGCCTCTGGCGCGCATCACGGCCACCACGCAGGGTGAACGTGAACGAGCCGTCGCTGCCGAGCAGGCGATCCTGCAAGCGTGGCAGCGCCGTTACTGCGACACTGCCGCTGCAGACCCCGGCACTGCGCGCGAACTCAATGGGATCTTCGAGAACGTGTGCTGCGGCCGGTCCGGACATAAGCGCGGCATGATAATATTTTTGCGCTGCGATGTCAAAAATAATGCTTAAAAAAAACCTTGTACGACAGATACTTAGCAACGGCACCCGCCACAAAGGCCGTCCTCTTTCCGGTTCCGGCGCCAAGCGCGAAGCCGGCCTGACATGAGCGGATCCCCGCCCGGGCTGGTTCTGGCCTCGTCATCCCGCTACCGCAAAGCCCTGCTCGACCGTCTCGGCCTGGTTTACGCCAGCGTCAGCCCGGACATCGACGAATCGGCACTGCCCGGCGAAATTCCCGCCGCCACCGCGCAGCGCCTGGCCCTGTCCAAGGCGCAACGTGTCGCCGCGGATTTTCCCGATGCGCTGATCATCGGTTCCGACCAGGTGGCCGTTCTCGACGGCCGCCTCCTGGGGAAACCAGGCAGCCATGCGGCAGCAAGTGCCCAGCTGCAGGCGATGAGTGGCCGCGAAACCGTATTCCAAACCGCGCTGGTGCTGCTCGATGCCGCCAGCGGCCGCAGCGATGGTGCCGTGGTGCCGACCACGGTGCGCATGCGCCAGCTGACTGCCGCGCAGATCGAGCGCTACCTGCGGCGCGACGAGCCCTATGACTGCGCCGGCAGCGCCAAGATCGAGGCCCTGGGCATCACCCTGGTTGAATCCGTCGACAGCAGCGACCCAACGGCGCTGATCGGACTGCCGCTGATTGCATTGACCGGCATGCTGCTGCGTGCCGGCATCGAGTTGCCATGATGAGCAATAACAATGGCGGCACCCTGTACCTGATACCGGTACCACTGGGTGATGATGCCGATGCGCAACTGGTGCTGTCGCCCGAAGCAGTGAACACCGTGCGGCGCCTGACCCGTTTTTTCGTCGAGAACCCGAAGTCGGCGCGCGCCTTCCTGAAACGCATCGCCTATCCGCTGTCCCTGCAGGATGCCGTTCTGACACCGCTGGACAAGGACACCCGTGCCGAGGACATGCCGAAGCTGCTGCAGCCCCTGCTGTCGGGTGCTGATGCGGGCCTGCTGTCGGAGGCTGGCTGTCCGGCGATTGCCGATCCCGGCGCGCTGCTGGTGCGCGCCGCGCATGAGGCCGGCGTCGGCGTGCGGCCGCTGGTCGGGCCTTCAGCGATCCTGCTGGCGCTGATGGCTTCCGGCCTCAACGGCCAGCGTTTTGCCTTTCAGGGTTATCTGCCGGTGGATACGGCAAGGCGCGCGGCGCGGATCAGGCTGGTCGAACAGCGCTCGCGCCACGAAGACAGCACACAGGTCTTCATCGAAACGCCATACCGCAATGACGCGCTGCTCGCCGCGCTGATCGAACACTGCGCGCCCGACACCCTGCTCTGCGTCGCCACCGGCCTAGGCGAACCCGGCGAAGCCGTGGTCACACGCAGCATCGCCGGCTGGCGCAAGTTCGACTGGCGGCCGGGCAAGCGCCCGGCGGTGTTCCTGCTGCTGGCGCCAACCGTGATGAAATCTAGCGCAGTGAAAAACCGTTAAGGCCGGTCAGCCGCACCAGTGTCTCTGCTGTGGCGGCACCGAAGCGGCGGGCAAATCGCTCGGCAAAATTCTCCTGCATCGTGTAATCGACGATGTCTTCTGCCTTGATCACCTCACGCGCCACGTAATCCAGTCCGCCCAGCGCATCGGCGAGGCCGAGGTCGATGCTTTTCTGGCCGACCCACAGCAGCCCGGAGAACATGTCCGGTGTTTCCTTCAGGCGTTTGCCGCGGCCCTGCTTGACCACGGTGATGAACTGCTGGTGGATGTCGCCGAGCATCGTTTCGGCGTGTGCTTTCTGGTTGTTCTGGATCGGCGAGAAGGGATCAAGGAAACCCTTGTTCTCGCCAGCGGCGAGCAGGCGACGTTCGACGCCGAGTTTTTCCATGGTACCGGTGAAGCCGAAGCCGTCCATCAGCACGCCGATCGAACCGATGATGCTCGCCTTGTCGACATAGATCTGGTCCGCGGCAGCAGCGATGTAGTAGCCGCCCGAAGCGCAGATGTCCTCGACCACGGCATACAGCGGGATTTCCGGATGTTTGGCGCGCAGGCGCTTGATTTCGTCGTAGATATAGCCGGCCTGCACCGGGCTGCCACCGGGACTGTTGATGCGGATCACCACACCCTTGGTGCCGCTGTCCTTGAATGCGGCCTGCAGCCCGCTCATGATCTTGTCGGCACTGGCCTGACTGCCGGCCGAGATCACGCCGCTGATGTCGATCAGCGCCGTATGCGCACCGGGCAGCGAATCCCGCTTGCCGAACCAGCCCATGCCAACGAACAGCAGCGCAAACAGATAGATCAGCAGCATCATCTTGAAGAACAGGCCCCAGCGCCGCGCCGTACGCTGCTCGTTGATGGCGGCCAGCGCCACCTTCTCCAGCACGCTGCGTTCCCAATCGGGTTTTTTCTCGGGAGAATCCGACATTATTTTTCCTTTAAAAACAATTACTTATAAAAGTACACTTTAACTATGCCGCCGCACGCAACCATAGTCGCAGAGCCGGCAGGTCATCAAGCAGGGCCAGCGGCGCGCTGCTCTGCAGCGCTTCCCTCCCGTGTGCGCCGTGGGTCAGTGCCAGCGCGGATGCACCTGCGGCCTGCGCCATCTGCACATCGTGCGTGGTGTCGCCGATCATCAGCGTCTGTTCCGGTGTGGTGGCCAGGCCGTCGATGATTGCCTGCAGCATGCCCGGATGCGGCTTGGAGTGGCCTTCGTCAGCGCAGCGTGTCATGTCGAAAAAACCGGCCAGCCCGCTGTCGGCCATCGCGCGATCCAGTCCGCGCCGGCTTTTGCCGGTGGCGACACCGAGCAGATAACCCTCGTCGCGCAATTCATCGAGCAGCTCGCGCGCGCCGTCGAACAATTTTGTGCCGCCGTCACGGCGCAGGAAATGCACGCGATAACGGTCAATCATGCGCGGATAGTCGGCGACATCAAGCCCCGGGGCCACATGCGCCAGCGCATCGTTGAGGCCGAGGCCGATGACATAACGCGCGCGTTCGTCATCGGGCACCGGTTGGCCGAGGTCACGGCAGGCCTCCTGGATGGCCTCGGCAATCGCGGCGGCCGAATCCATCAGCGTGCCGTCCCAGTCGAACACCACCAGTTCAAAGCGCTTCGGCATGGGCCCGGCCCTCGCTTTTCACGCGTTCGATGAACTGCTGCAGCTCCTGCGGCAGCGCGGCTTCAACAGTGATCAATTCACCACTCAGCGGATGGCGGAAGGCCAGTTTGCGTGCATGCAGGAACATCCGTTTCAGGCCCAAGCGGGCCAGCGTCTTGTTGAGCGCAAAATCGCCGTAGCGGTCATCACCGAGGATCGGAAAGCCGAGATGGGCCAGATGGACGCGGATCTGGTGGGTGCGGCCGGTTTTCAGTTCAGCGTCGAGCAGGCTGTACGGGCCGACATGCCGCTCCAGCCGGAATATGGTCAGAGCCGTGTCGCCGCCGGCCTTGACGCTGACCTTGCGCTCTCCCGCCGCCGATACCCTTTTTTCCAGGGCCAGATCGACGATTTTCTTGCGCTCGGTCCAGCGGCCCTTGGCCAGGGTCAGATAGCGTTTTTCGGTTTGGCCGGCCTGCAGCTGGCGGTGCAGTTCGACCAGCGCAGCGCGTTTTTTGGCGAGCAGCAGCACCCCCGAGGTTTCCCGGTCCAGGCGATGCACCAGTTCCAGGAATTTCGGTGCCGAGGCTTCGCCACGCAGGGCTTCGATCACCCCGAAACTGACGCCACTGCCGCCATGGACGGCCAAGCTGGCGGGTTTGTCGATGGCCAGCAGCACCTCGTCCTCGAACAGCACGACCGGCTTGAAGCCGGTGGCAGCCGGCCGGCGCGGGGCCTCGGGCTTGGCGGTCCGGACCGGCGGCAGACGCAACTGGTCGCCTGCCTGGAGGCGGTAATCCGGGCCGATACGGCCGCTGTTTACCCGCACCTCGCCGCTGCGCAGGATGCGGTAGACATGGCTCTTCGGCACCCCTTTCAGCAGGCGCATCAGGTAGTTGTCGATGCGCTGCCCGGCCGATTCCTCGTCGATCACCTGCCGCATTCTGGAATCTTTACTTAACTCGTTCATTTACCTATACTTCTTGGCAGCGCCACCCCGGCCGGGCGGCATGGTCACCGGAATCCGGCGACCCGAGGCAACAGCCTGAGTCCACGACTTTCCGGCTCACGACATGTGCCCTTCCTGCCCCTGCCCCGGTACGCTCCGCAATGGATGCCGGACAGCTGCGAATGCGGCGACGTCGATATTGCGATGAATGCCCGCAGCGCAGGCCGCGGGCGTTGAACAGGCAGCAAAAACACCCGGTTAAGTCGCTCACCACTTGAAGTAGCGATGGTAGTCGAATTACGCGCTCAAGGCACTGACAGAATCCCGGAGCTGCGCGAAACGCGCGGCTCCAAGCAGGATGCAAACCAACTCCAGGACAGCGATCACCATCGACTCATCCAGTCACAACGGTTGAACCCCCTCGAGAGCCCCGCCCGAACGGCGCCGGCTGCAGCAAAGCGGTTGCATCACCCCGTGCAAATCACCTGAAGTTCCTTGGGCGCGGGAGAAGAAGAAAATGAAACGCATGTTGTTCAATGCGACGCAGGCCGAAGAGCTGCGCGTCGCCATCGTCGACGGTCAGAAACTGATCGACCTCGACATCGAATCCGCAGGCAAGGAACAGCGAAAAAGCAACATCTACAAGGGCGTCATCACCCGCATCGAGCCCAGCCTCGAAGCCGCCTTTGTCGATTACGGCCACGAACGCCACGGTTTCCTGCCGTTCAAGGAAGTCGCCCGCTCCTACTTCAAGGCCGGCATCAACGTCAGCACCGCCCGCATCCAGGATGCCCTGCGCGAACGCCAGGAAGTCATCGTCCAGGTCGACAAGGACGAGCGCGGCAACAAGGGCGCGGCACTGACCACCTTCATCAGCCTCGCCGGCCGCTATCTGGTGCTGATGCCGAACAATCCGCGCGGCGGCGGCGTCTCCCGGCGCATCGAAGGCGAAGAACGCGCCGAACTCAAGGAAACCGTCGGCCAGCTCGACGTGCCCCAGGGCATGAGCGTGATCGCGCGCACCGCCGGCATCGGCCGCAGCGCCGAGGAGCTCAATTGGGACCTCGCCTACCTGCTGCAGCTCTGGCACGCCATCGAGGATGCCGCCAAGCAGCAGGACGGCGCCTTCCTGATCTTCCAGGAATCGAGCCTGGTGATCCGTGCCATCCGCGACTATTTCCACGAGGACATCGGCGAGATCCTGATCGACACCGCGTCGATCCACGAGCAGGCGGTGCAGTTCATGGGCCATGTGATGCCCAACTACGTCAACCGCGCCAAGCTGTATCACGACGATGTACCGCTGTTCTCGCGCTTCCAGATCGAGCACCAGATCGAATCGGCGTTTTCGCGCTCGGTCAACCTGCCCTCCGGCGGCGCGGTGGTCATCGACCATACCGAAGCCCTGGTGGCCATTGACGTCAACTCGGCGCGTGCGACCCGCGGCGCCGACATCGAAGAAACCGCCTTCCGCACCAACCTCGAAGCCGCCGATGAAGCCGCTCGCCAGCTGCGCCTGCGCGATCTCGGCGGGCTGGTGGTCATCGACTTCATCGACATGGAGTCGCAGCGCAACCAGCGCGAGGTGGAAAACCGCCTGCGCGATGCGCTGAAATACGACCGCGCCCGCGTGCAGATCGGCAAGATTTCCCGTTTCGGTCTGATGGAGCTGTCGCGCCAGCGCCTGCGCCCCTCGCTTGGCGAATCGAGCCACAGCCCCTGCCCGCGCTGCCATGGCGTCGGCCACATCCGCGGCACCGAATCGACCGCGCTGCACATCCTGCGCATCATTCAGGAAGAGTCGATGAAGGACAACACCGCCGCAGTGCATGCACAGGTGCCGGTGGATGTCGCAACCTTCCTGCTCAACGAGAAACGTGTTGACCTGCAGATGTTCGAGGCGCGCCACCGTGTCAATGTGGTGCTGATCCCGAACATCCATATCGAGACGCCGAATTACACCGTGACGCGGCTGCGCCACGATGACCTCAACAACAGCGAGCCGCTGGCACCCAGTTACGAGATGGTGCAGGCGCCGAAGGAAGAGGAAAAAGAGGCCGGCGCCGCCGAAGCGGCTGCACCGCGTCCAGAAGCTGCGGTCAAGGGCATCACCCCGATGCAGCCGGCACCGGTTTCGGCGCCTCAGCCGGCCACCGCACCGGCCGCTGCACCGTCACTGGCTGCAACGGCCGGTGACGAAGGCATCATCAGCAAGATCATGGGCTGGTTCAAACGCAAACCGGCAGCTGAAGCCGCGACCGGCAACGGCGAAGCGGCAACCCGTGCTGCGCGCCCCCAGCGTGGTTCGGGTCAGGGCAACCGCCCGCAGCGCGGCGAACGCAGCGGAGAACGTGGCGAGCGTGGCGGCCAGGGCCGTGGCGATCGCAGCGAACGTGGCGAGCGCGGTGGCCGTGGCGGCCGCGGCGGCAATCGTGGTGGCGAGCGTGCCGAAGGACGTGGCAATGACCGCAACAACGAGCGCAACGAGCAGCGCGCGGAAGGCCGTGGCGAGGACCGCCAGCGCCGGGGCCGTGATGGCCGCGGTGAACGCAATGGCGAAGCACGTGAAGTCCAGCGCCCTGCCGCTGCCGAGATTGCTGCTGCAGCGGACAATGTCGAGCAGCTGAATCTGGCGGCACCGGCGGCTGATGCCCAGACCGGTGAAGAACGCAGCGGTGGCCGCCGCCGCCGTGGCCGCCGTGGCGGCGCTGACCGTGGCGAGCGCAATGTCAACGGCGCCGAAGGACAGATTGCTGAAGGGCAGGCCGCTGAAGGACAGGGCAATGAAAGACGGTCCCAGGGTGGCCGGGAACGTGAGCAGCGTGGCGACCGTGTCTGGTACCCGCGCACGCCCTTTGTGCCGCACCCCGATGTGCAGTCCGCAATTCCCAATCCCAATGCTGCAGTTGAAGAAACCGTGCGCGAAACGGTGCAGCACAATGCCCCGGTCGCGGCGGAAGCTGCTGCTCCGGTGGTTCAGGCGCCGGTGATACCGGCACCGGTGGTGCTGATGCCGGCAGCCGTGCCGGCAGCTGCGGTGATGGTTGCCGAACCGCCCGTTGCCGCAGAGCCCATCGTGGCGCAAGCTGTGGCGGCTCCCGCTCCCGTTCCTGCCCCCGCTCCTGCTCCTGCGCTGAAACTCGACTGGTCTTCCGGGCTGCAGCAGGTGGAAACCCGTGGCGAACGCGTGGCTGCTGCAGCAGCCAGCGCTGCGGATGACGGTGCGCCAAAACGTGTCAAACGCGTGCGGCCGGTGCAGGAAAGTATCAGCCAGGAACCGCTGCAGCAGGTGGAAACCCGCAACTGATCGCAGGAATCATCTGCAAGCACTTGTTTTGCAAACAAAAAAGGCACACTTCGGTGTGCCTTTTTTGTTTGCCAATTCTGCTAATTCAGTCGCGCGCTTTCTCCCCGCCCAGCGCTGCGGTCAGGTCGCGCAGCAGCAAAGACAGTTCACCACTCATCAATGCGAAATCGAGCTCGAACTGCTCATCGTCGTTTTCGACTTCGGCATCGCCCTCGCGCTTGAGGATGTCGAGGAAGGACAGGCGCTTGATCTGCAACTGGTCATTGAGCACGAACGAAATGCGGTCGTTCCAGGTCAGGCCCAGCTGCACCACGGTCTTGCCCGAGGACAGGTGGTCGCGGATTTCGCGTCCGCCGAGGTCATGGCGTGAATAACGCACCGTTGCCTTGCTGCCGTCATTGGCGCGCAACTCCAGGTCCTGGTCTATGGTGAACGCGCCCGGGGCATCACCTTCGACCAGCCAGGATGCCAGTGCGGAGGCCGGGGAACGTTCGGTTTCAAGGCGGCGCACGGTGATGCTGTCTTCGCTGCGGCGGAACACTTCCATGAACTGTTCGGCCTTGGCTTCGCCGGAGGTATCCACCGCCAGCCAGCCGCCTGCAGCATCAATCCAAGCCCGGGTCTGGCGGCGCCGCACCAGCGCACGCGGCAGCAGCTCATTGAGCACCTGCGCCTTCAGGTCGCGCATCTGTTTTCGGCCCAGCGGATGGGCCTGTTCCCTCGCGATCACCTCGGCGCGGTCTTCGGCCTCCTGGCGCACCACTGAAGCCGGCAGCAGCTTCTGTTCCTCGCCCAGTGCGATCAGCCACTGCCGGTTCTGGCGGTGTACAAAAAGTCCGTCTTCATGCGGACAAACCCAGCCGCGGCTTTCCATCTGGAATCCGCCGCAGGGCTGCAAAGCCTGCGACGCCAGTTTGCGATCAAGATCGTCTGCTTCACCGGCACCGGCCGGCAAGCGATAGGCCACCAGATTTTTGAACCACATGGCTGCGCGAAAAAGGCTGGATTATAAAGGAGCTTTGCGCCCCGCCCTGCTGCGCGATGTGAACTTGGCATGCCATGCGTCATGCAGCGTCGCTACAATCGGGAATATTTCCCTGCATCGTACCGGAGCTTCCCGTGGCACAAAAACCCCTGCATGAACTGACTGCGACCGAAATCATCGCCGGCCGGCATTCCGCCGAGGCTGTCGCGCAATCCTGCCTTGAACACATTGCCAGGCGCGAGCCCGCGGTCCAGGCCTGGCAGTTCCTCAATCCCGAGCTGGTGCTGCAACAGGCCCGCGCAATCGACAAGCGCAGCGAACGCGGTTTGCTGCAGGGCGTGCCGGTGGGCATCAAGGACATCATTGACACCGCCGACATGCCGACCGAATACGGCACCCCGATCCATGCCGGCCATCGCCCTCACATGGATGCGGCCTGCGTTGCACTCACCCGCCGCGCCGGCGGCCTGATCATGGGCAAGACGGTGACCACGGAATTTGCCAACCGTCATCCCGGCAAGACCATGCACCCGATGGATCCGAAACGCACGCCCGGCGGCTCATCGAGCGGTTCCGCGGCCGCGGTCGGTGACCGCATGATCCCGCTGGCCATCGGCACCCAGACCACCGGCTCCACCATCCGCCCCGCCGCCTACAACGGCTGCGTCGGCTATCGTCCGACCTGGGGTGATTTGCGGCTGGCCGGGGTGATGGAGGCTGCAGGCTCGCTCGACACCCTGGGCCTGATCGCGCGTTCAGTCGAGGACATCGTGCTCTACCGCCACGTGCTTGCCGGCGAACACGGTGCGGTTCCCGCGCTGGATGCGGGCAAGGCGCCACGCGTCGCTGTCTGCCGCACCCAGTTCTGGAATGACACCGATGCCGCGACCAAGGCCGCGATCGAAGGTTGTGCTGCGACCATGGCCAAGGCCGGTGCAAAAGTCAGTGACCTCACCCTGCCCGCAAGTTTCGATCCGATCGAGGAAATCCATCAGCGCATCTCCAGCTTCGAGTTCGCGCGCAACCGTGCCTGGGAAATCAACCACCATTACGAGCGCATCAGCAAGACGCTGCGCGAGAACCGCCTCAAGCACGGACTGGCCTATACCTTTGAACAGTACCGTGGCGCACGAGCCGATGGCGAGAAGCTGCGCCTGCAGCTCGATGATGTGTTCCGTGATTACGACATCATCCTGACGCCTTCGGCGCCAGGCGTGCCGCCGGTGGGCCTTAATGCCACCGGTTCAGCGGCTTTCAGCTCGATCTGGACCTTGGGACACACGCCGTCGGTGACCCTGCCGCTGTACAGCGGCGAACAGGGCCTGCCGGTGGGTGTGCAGCTGGTGGCGCGGCGTGACCGCGACCACGCGCTGTTTGAAGCGGCGCTGTGGACCATGCGTGCGCACGGCCGGTAAGCGCCGGACGGCGGCGCAGATTACTCGACGGTGATGTTGGCTTCGCGGATCACTTTCGCCCACTTCGCCGTTTCCGCCTTGACGTAGGCTGAAAACGCCTCCGGTGTGCTTGACGAGGCCACGATGCCGGACTCGATCAGGCGCTTTTTGACATCAGGCTGCGCCAGCGCCTTCACCACCTCGGCATTGAGCCTGTTTACGATGTCGCGCGGCGTACCGGTCGGCAGGAACACGCCGTACCAGTTGTTGACTTCAAAACCCTTGAGACCGGCCTCGGCCACCGTCGGCAATTCAGGCATCAGCTCGAAACGCTGATTGCCGGTCATTGCCAGCGCGCGCACCCGTTTCGACTCGATGGCGCCGATTGCGGTGCTGACCGTGGAAAACACGATCTGCACATTGCCGGACACCAGATCCAGCATCGCCGGCGCGCCGCCCTTGTACGGCACATGCACCATCTTTGCGCCGGTCAATGCGTTGAACAATTCACCGGCAAGGTGATCGGTCGCCCCCGGGCCCGAGGAGCCGTAGTTCATCTGGCCGGGGCGCGTCTTGGCGAGCGCCACCAGTTCCTTCACATTTTTGGTCGGCAATGAAGGATGAACGACCAGCACGTTCAACGCATTGGCTGCCAGCGACACGGGAATCAGGTCACGCTGGGCGTCATAATTCATTTTTTTGTAGAGGCTGGGATTGATCGCAATCGGGCCGATGGTACCCAGCGTCACCGTGTAGCCGTCTGGCGGCGCTTTCACGCCGAGTTCGACGCCGAGCATGCCGCCGGCACCGCCGCGGTTGTCGACAACCACCTGCTGGCCCAGAGTCACCGACAGCTTTTGCGCGATGGCACGCGATGTGATGTCGGCACCGCCGCCCGGTGCGAAAGGACTGATCCAGCGGATGCTGCGGGTGGGCCAGTTCTGCGCCGTGGCGGTAGCCGGCAGCAGTGCCGCCGTGCTCAGCGCGGCCAGTGCAAGAATCAATTTCATTACGGTGTTCTCCATGTAAAAAAACCGGCTCAGACCAGGCCGCCGGCGGTGTTGAATAGTTTCTGCAACTCGTCGCGGTTGCGGGTTTTTGCCAATGCGACCATCAGCAGCAGGCGTGCCTTAAGTCCGCCGAGAAATCCGGAGGCAATGGCGCCCTTGGCGAGCAGGCTCTGGAAGGAGCCGGCATAACCCTTGCCGAAATGCGGCGCCCCCGAAGGCAGGCGCACGCCGGCAACCACCGGGATGCCGGCATCGATGGCGGCGCAGACGCCGTCGTAGAACGGCCGGTTGACGTTGCCGCCGCCGGTGCCTTCGACCACGATGCCGTCAACTTTGCCGGCGATGCAGGCGCGGAAAAACAGGTCGCTGGCGCCCTGTGCCATGCGGATCAGGTGCACATTGTTCTTGATGTGGTCAACCTCGAGGTGCAGGCGGCCCTCGGGACGCGCAAAAAATGCCACGCCACCCTTGGATACCGCGCCGACCGGCCCCAGATCGCGGGCCCCGAAACAGGTCACGACCTCGGGATTGATCTTGGTGACGTCACGCGCGGCATGGATTTCGCTGCCCAGCGACACCAGCACGCCGCGTCCTGCTGCAGCCGGCGTGGCGGCAATCATCGCGGCATAAAGCAGGTTGCGCGGACCGTCGGCATCACTTTCGTCGGCGTTGCGCTGCGCACCGGTAAACACCACCGGCTTGTCGCCGCCCAGCGTGAGGTCCATCAGGTAGGCGGTTTCTTCCAGTGTTGCCGTGCCATGGGTGACCACAGCGCCCTGCACCGCCGGATCAGCCAGCACCTTGCGCAGGGTGTCGCGCAGCGCAAAGGCGGTTGCGGTATCCATCAATGCGCTGTTGATGTTGGAGTGCTCGACCACCGTGACGTCGGCCACGTCGGCCAGAGCCGGCACTGCGGCGACCAGGTCGCTCGCGCTGGCCGCGGACACATGGCCACCCAGCTTCGCATCGTAACGCGAGGCAATGGTGCCGCCGGTGCCGACAACGGCAATTTTCGGTTTTGCCATGTCAATCCGCCTTGATGTTGGCGGTCTTGACCACCACCGCCCAGCGCTTGATCTCCTCCTCGACCAGCTTGCGGAATTCCTCGCCGCTGGTCGCATAAACGTCAAGCCCCATAGCATCGAAGCGTTTCTCGACATCCGCTTCCTTCAGGATGCCGCGAATTTCGTTGCTCAGCTTGTCGGTGACGGCCTTGCTCGTTCCCTTCGGTGCCAGCAAACCCTGCCAGTCGAGCACGGCAATCTCGCCAACACCGGCTTCTTTCATCGTCAACACCTCGGGCAATTGCCTGGCCCTGGTCTTGGCGGCCACCGCAAGCGGACGCAGGCGCTTGCCCTGGATGTGTGGCAGCGCCGAGGTCAGCGAGGCAAAACTCATGCTCACGTTGCCGCCGAGCAGGTCCGCGACCGCTGGTCCGCCACCCTTGTAGGCAATATGGGTCAGCTTGACTCCGGTCTGCTGCGCGAAAAATTCTCCGGCCAGATGGGGCGCCCCGCCGATGCCAGATGAGGCGAATGTGAATTGACCGGGCTTCTCCCTGGCCTGAGCCACGAGGTCCTTGACCGAAGTCAGCGGCGACTTGACGTTGACGACCAGCACATTGCCAACGGCAGCCGTCATGGTCAGGTGCACGAAGTCCTTGACCGGGTCATAAGGCACTTTGAGCAGGCTGGGATTGACGGAGAACCGCAGTGACACCATGCCGATGGTGTAGCCGTCGGGCTGTGCTGTGGCGATCGTGCTGGTGCCGATGATGCCCCCTGCACCGCCGCGGTTATCAATCACAAACTGCTGCCCCCATTTGTCGCCCAGACGTTGTGCGATGACCCGCGACGCGCCGTCACTGCTGCCGCCGGGGGCTGCAGTGACCACCAGCCGTACCGGTCGGTTGGGATAGTCGGACGGTGCCGCTTTCTGAGCCTGTGCAGCCCCAAGGTTGAGCATCAGTGAGCCGAGCAGACTCCATGAGAGTAAACGGGAAATTTTCATAAGTAATTGATTTTAAAGAATAAAATATATAAGAGGATGATGCGGCAACTTGCGCCGTTATTCATTTAGCAAAGTTCCTGCCAGCACCTCAGTCGAAATCTTCCCGCGGAAACACCGGCGGCAGCGGTTCCACTGCATCCATTTCGGCACCCAGTTCACGTTCCATCGCGGCCATCGCCGAGAGCAAGGCGGCGACGCGCAGTGTGACGTTGTCGAGATCGGCTTCGGGAATGTCGAGGCCGACAGTCTGAGCCAGCAGTTGCGCCTGCTCGCGGGTCAGATTCTTCATGCGCGCACTCCAGCAGAGTCCAGTGCTTCAAGATCGGGGCGTTGCCCCACCCAGGGGGAAGCCTGTTCATAGGCATGGCCGATACGCAGCACCATGGCTTCGGCATAAGGCTTGCCGGCAATTTGCAAGGATAGCGGCAAACCGTTTGTGGTGAATCCCATCGGCAGCGCCAGCGCCGGCACATTGGCCATGCTGAAGGGATAGGTGCTGATCCGGCGCAGCAGCACCTTCTGCTGCATTGCGTCCTCGGAGTCCACGGTTTCGCGGCTGGCCTCTATGCGTCCCGGAGGGTGCAGATTGGTCGGACAGACCAGCGCATCGACGCTGGCGAGCGCGGCCAGTATTTCGTTGCGCACCAGAACCCTGCCGCGCATGGCGCGGTGGTACACCGCTGCGGGAATCAGGCAGCCGGCCGCCAGCCGGGTGCGGGTGCCGACATCGAGGTCATGCCAGTGTGTGCGCAGCCATTTGTGCAGCATCATCGTTGCGATGTCGGAATCGGAAGTCAGCATCTGCAGCGGCACCGAATATTTCGCGCGCGGCAGCGAAACTTCAATCAGCACGGCACCCAGCTCTTCCAGGGTTTTCAGCGCGGCCTTCATCGCCGCCTGCACCTCGGAGTTGGCACCCTCCGGCCAGCACAGCTCTTTCACCACGCCCAGGCGAAGGCCGCGAATGTCCTGCCCCAGCACCGAACGGTAATCCGGCACCGCGCGGGTGCC
>JAIENU010000186.1 GCA_019751125.1 Burkholderiales bacterium
AGCAGAGGCCTCGAACAGGCGCTGGCCAGCCTTGATGCACGCAGCCGGCGCATCATCGAAGCACGCTGGCTGAGCGATGGCGAAGCAGCAACGCTGCATGAACTGGCCGCGGAATTCGGTGTATCCGCCGAGCGCATCCGCCAGATCGAGGCCAAGAGCCTGGCCAAGATGAAAGGCCTGATCGCCGCCTGATCGCCGCCTGATCACGATCCTGAGCGAGCCTCAAACAAAAGCCCCGCGTTGCGGGGCTTTTTTTATCGCAGCGTCTTTACCGCGACTTCAGCAGTTGCCGGATGTCATGGAGCAGCGCCGGTGCCCCGATGCCGTACTGGGCAAACAGGCGCAGGCGGCCTTCGCCATCAAGGATATAGGTCCCGGCGGAGTGGTCGACGGTATAGCCGCCGCTGGCCAGCTTCTGCTTCTGGAAGTGGATCTTGAATTCCTTGGCCACCTTCGCGGTTTCCTCGGCATTGCCGAGCAGGCCAAGGAAAGTGGGATGGAAGGCCGGCACATAACGCTTGAGCACTTCCGCGGTGTCACGCTCGGGATCCACGGTGACAAACAACACCTGCAGGCGGCCGGCATCGGCGCCGAGTTCCTTCATCACCAGCGCCATCTCGGACAGCGTGGTCGGGCAAACATCCGGGCAATGGGTGAATCCGAAAAACACCGTGACCACCTTGCCCTTGAAATCGGCCAGCGTGCGCCGCTGTCCGTTGTGGTCGGTCAGTTCCAGCGTCTTGCCAAAAGAAGCGCCGGTGACATCGGTCAGTTTGAACGAGGGTGCTTCAGGGGCTTTTCCGCAGCCGGCCAGCAGTACGGCCAACAGCAGGGCATGCAAGGCGACGGGAAATTTCATCGGATCAGAACAGCAGCTGCAGGTAGTGGTCGATCAGCAGCGCGGCAAACAGCAGCGTCAGGTAGAGGATCGAATAACGGAAGGTGCGCCGTGCCAGATCGTCGCTGTAATCGGTATGGATTTTCACCGCGTAATACAGGAACACGGCACCGAGCAGCATCGCTGCCACCAGGTACGGCATGCCGGAGAGCCGGGTGACAAAGGGCAGCGCCGAACAGGCGAGCAGGATGATGGTGTAAAGCAGCACGTGCAGGCGGGTGAACTGGTCGCCGTGGGTCACCGGCAGCATCGGCA
This sequence comes from Burkholderiales bacterium, assembly GCA_019751125.1. Classification (GTDB taxonomy): domain Bacteria; phylum Pseudomonadota; class Gammaproteobacteria; order Burkholderiales; family SG8-41. Next base: position 1,154 of record JAIENU010000186.1, read on the forward strand.
CACCGGCCTTGGCGTATTCGTGCTTGCGGTACAGCGCCAGCGCCCAGAAATGCGGCGGTGTCCACGCAAAAATGATCAGGAACAGCGTCAGCGCCTGCGAAGTCACCTCGCCGGTGACCGCAGCCCAGCCCAGCACCGGCGGCATTGCACCGGAAGCACCGCCGATGACGATGTTTTGCGGCGTCATCGGCTTGAGTATCACGGTATAGATGATGGCGTAGCCGACAAAGGTGGCCAGCGTCAGCCACATCGTCAGCGCGTTGACCCAGTTGTAGAGCAGCGCAAGGCCGATGCCGCCGACAATGCCGGCAAAGACCAGCGTTTCCTGCGGCGTGATCTGCCCGCGCGGCAGGGGACGGAACTGGGTACGTGTCATCAACGCGTCGATTTTCTGCTCAACCAGGCAGTTCACCGCGGCCGCGGCACCGGCGACCAGCGCGATGCCCAGCGTCGCCGCGAACAGGATATCCACCGGCACCATGCCCGGCGTCGCCAGGAACATGCCGATCACCGCGGTGAACACGATCAGCGACACCACGCGCGGCTTGGTCAGCGCGTAGAACTGCTGAATGCGTGAGGACTGCGGTCCGGGAGCGACGGTGGAAGAGGACATCAGGATGCGGGTAAAAAATCAGGCCGGGGATTGCTGGCGGAGGGCGAAGTTTATCACCACCGTCACCACCAATAAAATCGCCGCCCCGGCATTGTGCGCGGCGGCAAGCCACAGCGGCAGGCTGAACACGACATTACCGATGCCGATCGCGATCTGCAGCAGCAGCACCGCGGCAAGCAGAAACCCCAGCCTGGAGCATCCGGGCGTCCGCAGCAGGGCCCATGCAAAAGTGCCGGCAACCAGCGCGGTGACCAGCGCGCCTATCCGGTGTGTCCAGTGGATCGCGGTGATCGCGTCATAACTGAGATGGGTGCCCGCCGCGGTCATGCCCAGCTCGCGGATCAGCTGGAACCCGTGGCGGAAATCCATCGCCGGCATCCACTCGCCATGGCAGGTCGGGAAATCGATGCAGGCCAGCGCCGCATAGTTGGTTGAGACCCAGCCACCCAGCGCGATCTGCATGATCACCACCAGCATCACCAATGCCGCCCAGGGCCGCAGGCGCGGCGCGCCGGGACCCGCGGCCGGGAAGCGCTCCTGGCACAGCGCGAGCCAGGCGAGCAGCGCCAGCGTCGCCATGCCGCCGAGCAGATGCAGCGTGACGATCACCGGTTTCAGCAGCATGGTCACTGTCCACATGCCCAATGCCGCCTGCAGAACGACCACGCCGACGATGGAGGTAGCGAGCACCGGCGAGCGCCGCGGCTCATCCCTGCGCAACCACGCTGCCACCGCGATACCGAGGATGATCAGACCGAGGCCGCCTGCGATGTAGCGGTGGAACATTTCCTTCCATGCCTTGCCCATCGACACCGGTCCGTGGGTGCCACCCTGCTCTTGAACCGCCTTGGCGATGTCGTCGCGGGCGTGGTGCGGCGTCAGCTCGCCGTAGCAGCCCGGCCAGTCCGGGCAACCGAGACCTGCATCCGCGAGACGCACCGTGGCACCGACCACCACAACGATGAAGGTGTAAATCACCGCAAACCAGACCAGCTTCCTGTACATGTTCGAAACGCCTTTGTTCTTTCCGTTGATCTCAGCCGATGCGCGACACCCGCAGCAGCCGCGTCAGGTCCTTGCGGATGCGGCTGGGATCGGCATCGCGCGGATAACGCAGCACCAGGTTGCCGAGGGGATCAATCAGGTAAATGTGATCCTTCACATTGCCATCATGCGGCAGGGTTTCCAGCAGCGTGCTGCGTGCGGCCCTGACCATCCACGTGCCTTCGAATTCCTGAAACAGGCGCTTGTCGGGCGCGCCTTCACCGGTGATCAGCCACAGGCGTTCAATACGTTCCGGATACTTCCCCTGGGTCTTGCGCACCTGGCGGATCTGCCAAAGCTTTTTCTCGCAATAGGCGTCGCAAGCCGCGTCATCCACCGTCAGGAATATCCATTTGCCTTCGAGCTGGCGCAGCATGAACCCGCCGCCGGCAACCTGCACCAGCGGTTCCACCGGCAGCTTTTTTGCCTCGATCAGCGTGCCGTAATTGACACGGCCATCGGGTTGGTAAAAGTAATAGGCCGCGAACGACGCGATGAATGGCGCAATGCAGACGGCAAGCACCAGCCAAAGTGTGCGATTGCCGCGGGCTTCAGGACTGGATCGGGGGGCGTCGTTTGACATGGGTCACCAGGTAGTAGATCAGTATCGCCAGGCTCAGCGCATACCACTGGAAGGCATAGGCGAGATGGGTGTTGCGCTTGAGGTCGGGGCGCGGCCAGTCGCGCACCAGGCCGTCGGCGGCAGCGCCATCCTGCTGGATCACGAAAGGCTGCAGCTCGAGCTTGGTGGCCTGACGATAACGCTCGAGGCCGAGATTCTGCCAGACCTGGCCATCGGCTATTTTTGTCGACAGTTCGAGAAAACGCTCGCTGTATTCCAGCGCAATGCCCTCAACCTGCAACTCTCCGGCGGGCGCCGGCACCCGCGGCAGGCTGCGATCGGGGTTGGCGGCCACCCAGCCGCGGTTGACCAGGACATGCTGTCCGGCAGCGGAACCCTGGCCGCCACTGATGCGAAGTGGCGTCGCAACGTAATAACCGGGTTGATGCTTGTAGATGCGGTTGTCGAGGAACACGGTATAACGGTCGTCAAAAGTGCCGCGCACCGTAACCCGCCGCAGCAGCACCTCCTCGGCAGGCAGCGGAGTTGCAGCAATCACCAGTGCCGGCGCCTGCGACAACTCGTCCAGACGCTGCTGCAGTGCCTGCTTGTGCGCGGCGCGGCCGGTCTGCCACTGCCCCAACGCAAAGGTCAGCGCGACACCGGCAACCGCGAGGATGGTGGTGAACCAGCGCAGCTCGTAGCGCAGCGGACCGAAATCGAAAGCGGGCACCGGCATATCCTGGGTTACACTGCGCGCCAATTCGCACGCCAGACCCCGCCCCTGAATGGCATAAACACCATGCGCATCGTCGTCATCCTGTTCATCATCTTCATCCTGTTCAGCCTCGGTTCAGCGCTGTTCTACATGGTTCGCGACCGCGGCCAGGGTGCGCGCACCGCCAAGGCGTTGACTGTGCGCATCGTACTCTCGGTGCTGCTGTTCCTGATGCTGATCATCGGTTTTCAGACCGGCCTGATTACCACACGGCTGTAGACAGGCCGCCGCCCGGCGGTGTTCCACGGCGAACCCACAAAAAAAACGCCGCGATACACGCGGCGCCCAGTCCCCGATCGGGGTACCTCCTCCCCGTGCGATCCGTGCTTGACCGGCTTTTTTGTTGGCCGGATGCGCGGATCGCCGCCTTGACCTTGCCTGGCCTTACAGCCAGTAGACCACCACAAACAGCAGCAGCCACACCACGTCAACGAAGTGCCAGTACCAGGCCACACCTTCGAAGCCGAAATGGTTGTCGGCACTGAAATGGCCGGCAACGCTGCGGAACAGGATCACCCACAGCATGACCGTGCCGACAGTCACGTGGAAACCGTGAAAGCCGGTGAGCATGAAGAAGGTCGCGCCATAGGCGCCCATCGTCAGCTTCAGGTTGAGGTCCCCGTAGGCATGCACATATTCGTAGACCTGGAAGCCGAGGAAGATCATGCCCAGGGCAATGGTCAGCACCAGGCCCCAGATCAGTTGGGTGCGGTTGTTCTTCAGCAGGCCCCAGTGCGCCCAGGTGAGGGTGACGCCGGACATCAGCAGCAGCGCGGTGTTTAGCGCAGGAATGCCCCATGCGCCCATCGGCGAGAAGGTTTCCTTGATGCCGGGGCCGGTCACCGGCCATTCCGCCTTGAATCCGGGCCACAGCAGTTGCTGGTGCTCCAGGGAACCGAGGTCCGGCACGGAAATGACGCGCATGTAAAACAGCGCACCGAAGAATGCGGCGAAGAACATCACCTCCGAGAAAATGAACCAGCTCATGCCCCAGCGGAAGGAGATGTCCACCTGCTTGTTGTAATGGCCGCCTTCGGATTCACGCGCCACCGTGGTGAACCAGCCGGCGAACATGAAAAACAGCACCAGGAAGCCGATCAGCAGCAAAACATAGCCGAGCGACATCTTGTTGACGGCGAACGACGCGCCGAAGCCGAGAAAACCGAGCGCGATTGATGCCACCAGCGGCCAGTGCGACGGTTCCGGCAGATAGTAGTTGCCAGTTGCCTGATTTGACATGTTTGCTGTTCTCCCTAAACCTTTTCCTGAAATCCTGGATAAACCCTGCGGTTCAGCGCAGCACCAGCCGCACCACCGAAATTACCGTCACCACAAATCCCGCAGCCGCCAGCACACCGACCACAATCACCTGCAACGGGGCCACCACCAGCTTCTCGTGCTCTGCGCGCTTGCGGATGCCGAGGAAGGCCGACAACACCATCTGCAGCACCTCGATGAAGGTCGCCTTGCGTGGCGTGCTGCCGCCCGCTACGCCGTTCATCCCTGATCGCCGCCCTTCGGCAACGCCGCACCCTTCACTTCAAAGAAGGTATACGACAGGGTGATGGTGTTGACGTCAGCCGGCAGCGTCGAATCGATGACGAACTGCACCGGCATGCGCTTTCCCTCACCCGCCAGCAGCGGCTGCTGCTTGAAACAGAAACATTCCAGCTTTTTAACAAACGGCGCGGCGTGCTTGGGGCCGTAACTGGGAATTGCCTGGCCAACCACGGGTTTGGCGCCCTTGTTGCGCACGTCATATTCCACCTGGATCATCTCACCAGGATGCACACGCACACTCGTCTGCACCGGCTTGAATTCCCATTCGAGACCGTGGGCATTGGCATCGAACTCCAGCGTGATGGTCCGCGACCGGTCGATCTGGGTATTTTCAACCGCAGCCGCCGGCTTGATCAGGTTGTTGATGCCGGCGACTTCACAGATTTTTTCGTAAAACGGCACCAGCGCAAAGCCGAAACCGAACATGGCCACCGCGAATACGGACAGCCGGGTCAGCAGGCGGCGGTTTGCGAGGGCCTTGCTCATCGGGCCAGCAGGTAGTACTTGATCATCACGCCGAAGAAGAAACCGGCGACGATCAGCCACAGCACTGTGGCCGTGCGCCGGTTATTGCGTTTGACTTCAGCTGGCACCATCACGGACTTGGCGACCCTTCGTTACTTGATGACCGGCGGCGTCTCGAAACTGTGCCACGGCGCCGGCGTCGGCAGATGCGTCCATTCCAGGCTGTCCGCGCCGTCCCAGGGTTTATCCGGGGCTTTCTCGCCGCTGCGGATGCACTTGATCACGACGTAGAGGAACAGCAGCTGTGACAGGCCGAAACCCCAGGCGCCGATCGACGAGATCATGTTGAACTCGGTGAACTGCAGCGAGTAGTCGGGGATGCGGCGCGGCATGCCGGCCAGCCCGAGGAAGTGCTGCACGAAAAAGGTGACGTTGAAGAAAATCAGCGACAGCCAGAAATGCAGCTTGCCCAGCGATTCGTTGTACATCTTGCCGGTCCACTTCGGCAGCCAGAAATAGATGCCGGCGAAGGCCGAGAACAGCGCCCCGGCGACCATCACGTAGTGAAAGTGCGCAACCACGTAGTAGGTGTCGTGCAACTGCACGTCAACCGGGGTAATCGACAACACAAGACCGGTAAAGCCACCCAGCGTGAACAGGAACAGGAAACCGAGCGCGAACAGCATCGGGGTTTCAAAGGTCAGCGAACCCTTCCACATCGTCGCCACCCAGTTGAACACCTTGACGCCGGTGGGCACCGCAATCAGCGTGGTCGCGTACATGAAGTAGAGCTGCGCCTCCACCGGCATGCCGGCGGTGTACATGTGGTGCGCCCAGACCATGAACGACAGGATGGCGATCGACGCCGTGGCATAGACCATCGAGGCATAGCCGAACAGCGGCTTGCGGGAAAAGGCCGGGATCACCTGCGACACCACGCCGAAGGCGGGAATGGCGATGATGTACACCTCGGGATGGCCGAAGAACCAGAAAATGTGCTGGTAGAGCACGGGGTCGCCACCACCGGCTGCGTTGAAGAAATGCGTGCCAAAGTGGCGATCGGTCAGCGTCATCGTCACCGCACCGGCCAGCACCGGCATCACGGCAACCAGAAGGTAGGCGGTGATCAGCCAGGTCCAGCAGAACAGCGGCATCTTCATCAGCGTCAACCCGGGGGCGCGCATGTTGAGGATGGTGGTGATGATGTTGATCGAGCCCATGATCGACGAGATGCCAAGGATGTGCACGGCAAAAATCGTCAGGTCCATCGCCGGACCGGCCTGGGTCGACAGCGGGGCGTACATGGTCCAGCCCACGCCAGCGCCGCCGCCGGGCATGAACTGGGCGGTGATCAGCAGCAGCGCAGCAGGCGGCAGCAGCCAGAACGACAGGTTGTTCATCCGCGGAAACGCCATGTCCGGGGCGCCGATCTGCATCGGAATCAGCCAGTTCGCGAAGCCGACGAAGGCCGGCATGATCGCGCCGAACACCATGATCAGGCCGTGGTAGGTGGTCATCGAATTGAAGAAATCCGGCTGCACGATCTGCAGGCCCGGCTGGAACAGCTCGGAACGGATGATCAGGGCCATGACGCCGCCGACCAGGAACATGGTGAAACTGAACCACAGGTACATCGTGCCGATGTCCTTGTGGTTGGTCGATTTAACCCAGCGCATCAGGCCGCTGGGTTTGTGACCGTGGTGGTCATCGTGCGCGTGGCCGTGGGTGTCACCGTGGTGCGTGTGTGCTGCTTCCATTGCGTTCTCCTGGAACCTGATATCAGTTGCGGGCTGTCTTGATTTCGGCCGGCGCGATCGCTTCGCCGGTCTTGTTCGACCAGGCGTTGCGGGTATAGGTGATCACGCCTGCGAGATCGACGTCAGACAACTGCTTGAACGACGACATCGCGGTGCCCGGCTTCCCGGCCAGCAGCAGCTTGATCTGGTCGGCCTTGGGACCCAGCACGACCTTGGAACCGGCCAGCGCGGGGAAAGCGTTGGGCACGCCCATGCCGGTGGCCTGGTGGCAGGCCACGCAGTTCTGCGCATAGATTTTCTCGCCATGGGCCTTCAGGTCCTCAAGCGTCCAGGTCTTGTTCGGGTCAACCTTGTTGGCCGCCATCTTTTTCTGCTGTTCGGCAACCCAGGCGGTGTACTGGGCGGGCTCCATCACTTCCACCACGATCGGCATAAAGCCGTGGTCGCGGCCGCAAAGCTCTGCACACTGGCCGCGGTAGATACCGGCCTTTTCGGCCTTGAACCAGGTGTCGCGGATGAAGCCGGGTACGGCGTCCTGCTTCACCGCCAGCGCCGGCACATACCAGGCGTGGATCACGTCAGCTGCGGTCACCAGCACGCGCACTTTCTTGCCGACAGGGACCACGACATGGTTGTCGGTCTCGAGCAGGTAATGCGGGTTGGCATTGCGGCCGGCGACATCGGTGCCGTCAATCTGCGCACGCGGCGTGGACAGGTTGCTGTAGAAGCTGATGCCTTCGCCTTCGCCCTTCAGGTAGTCGTAGCCCCATTTCCACTGGTAACCGGTGGCCTTGATGGTCATGTCCGGCTCGGAGGTGTCGCGCATCGCAATCAGCGTGCCGGTGGCGGGCACCGCCATTGCGATCAGGATCAGGAAGGGGATCAGCGTCCACGCCACCTCGACCGCGGTGTTTTCGTGGAACTGGGCGGCCTTGTGGCCCACCGACTTGCGGTGCTTGAACACCGAGTAGAACATGAAGCCGAACACACCGATGAAAATCACGAAACAGACGATGGTGATGATGGTGTGCAGGTCGTAGATCTTTTCGCCGAGTACGGTCTGCGGCAACTGCAGATTCAGCTTGTATTCGGCCCAAGCTGCGGCCGACCATAGGAACAGCGCGAAGGCCGCCGCGCTCTTGTGCATCCACTTCTTGCTCATTCTCAACCGCTCCCGTTACCTGTTGACCCGCTAAATCCCTTGCGCCCCGAGGCGGCTGCGCAGTTCCCGCGCCAGTTCCTCGCGACCCTCATCACCGCAGTAGCGGCCGATGACAATCTCACGTCCATGTGACCGCAGCGCCACCGAACCATCGGCGCCTGTCACCAGCCTCGCCCAGCAACGGTTGAACTCGAACCGCTGCACCAGACCGCGATCGCCGGTTTCAACAACAATCCGGTCACCTTCCAGAGCCAGGCGCTCGAAATCGGCTGAACGCCTTCGCGCCCAACCCGTCGCACAGCCCAGCGCGGCGATTTCAAGACCCGCAAAAGGGATGATCAGCCATGCGCCAAGAACTGCAAACACCAGCGCCACGACAAGGGAAAAACACAACAGCGACCCGAACACCACAAGAATCAGACGCCGGTCATACGAACTGCAGCGGCGCCGGAAATAGCGAAGTCCATCACCTTCGCAAGTCAAAGCCGCGTCGGCATCCAGCCGCTTCGCCCACTGCATGTTCTGCCTGTGAGATCATCCTTTTCAATCGCGTGGACTTTAGCACATCGGCAGGGGGCGTCGCAACCGCAAAACCCTTTGAATCAGTTGAGTTTTCTCTCTGAAACGAACCGAATCAGGGGGCCGAGGTCAAGACCTCGCGCGAGTGTTTGCGGATCGCCCCCAACGCCATGCGGAACGATGCCCAGCAAGGGGGCTGCAATACGCTGGCGCAGCGCCTCGATATTTTCGGCACGCCGCGCCATGCGCGGCACAACGCAGTTGCCGATCCAGCCGGCCAGCCGCAGCCCGCGTGCCTGCAACGCCGCCACCGTGAGCAGCGCATGATTGATGCAGCCCAGACGCAGGCCGACCACCAGCACCACCGGCAATGCCAGCGCACGCACGATATCTGCGGCGTCGCTGCGTGCGCCGAGCGGCACCAGCAGACCGCCGGCGCCCTCGACGACGACGATGTCGGCACTGAGCGCCAGTTTGCGGTAGGCCTCTCGGATATGCGGCAGGCTGATCGACACACCGGCCTCGGCCGCGGCAATGTGCGGCGCGACCGGCGGCGCAAAACAGTAGGGATTGACCACCGTGCGCGGTGACCGGACGCTGGCTGCCGCACGCAACCGCTCGACGTCGCTGTTGATCCAGGCGCCGCTGCGGCGGTGCGCACCGGCGGCCACCGGCTTCATCGCCGCGGTACGCCAGCCCCGCGTGCCGAAAGCCCGCAACAGCAGTGTCGCCACCAGCGTCTTGCCGACACCGGTATCGGTGCCGGCGACGAACACGCCTTTCACGGCTTTCACCATCAGACGCTCCGGATCTCGATCACCGGCCGGCCGCCGGGGCCGGTGCGCGGCTGCGGGCACCAGGCGTGGCCGTAGATCACCTCGAAGGTCGCCGGCAGGCGTCCGTCGCGGCGGAAGGCCTCGTAGTTGCGCTCCACCGCGGCCAGCCAGGCCTTGCCGGTGAGCGCCGCGGGGCGATCCGCCGCCGCGCTGTGTGCGCCGATGGCCTTCAGGTCGCGCATCACAGAGCGCACATCGTCATAGGTCAGCGTGAACGGTTCCATGTCGATCACCGGATCGGCAAACCCCGCGGCAACCAGCATGTCGCCGATGTCGTGCATGTCGGTGTAGCGGTTGAAGCCACCGGCGCCGCTGTCCGGCTGCGCCGCGCGCAATTCCTTCAGCGTGTCCGGCCCGAAGGTGGTGAACAGCAGCAGGCCGCCGGGTGCGAGCACCCGCTTCAGTTCGCGGAATGCCGACGGCAGGTCATTGACCCATTGCAGCGCGAGATTGCTCCAGGCGAGATCGACGCTGCCGGCGGCAAGCGGCAAGTGCTCCAGATCGCCGCAGACCGCGGCAGGCACCCGCCCCAGCCAGCGCCGGTGCCAGGGCATGCGGCGTTGTGCCTGACGCAGCATCGCCGGCGCCAGATCCAGCGCCAGCATCTCAGCACCGGGGAAACGCGACATCAGCCCCGGCCAGGCATTGCCGGTGCCGCAGCCGGCGTCGAGCAAGCGCCGTGGTTCGAGCTTGATGAACTGCAGCCGATCGAGACTGCGCGTACACACCTCCTGCTGCAGCACCGCGGCTGCATCATAGGTCACCGCCGCGCGGTCGAAGGACCGGCGCACCGCACGTTTGTCGATCAGGGGGGCCTCAGTCATGACAAAAAATCATGGCTCAAACTCATTGCAGAAAATCATTGCAAAAACTCAGTGTAAAAATTTTTCGATTTCTTTGTTCACCAGCGCCGGCGCCGACAGGAAGGGCGCATGGGCCGCGCCCTCGATCAGACACAGCCGCGCCGCGGGCAGTTGCGCCGCCAGCCATTCAGCCGCGGTCGGCGGCGTGATGTGATCCTCGCGGCCGTGCAGCAGCAGACAGGATTGCGCAATCGTGCGGCATTGCGCGCGCAGATCATTGTCACGCAGCCAGTTCAGGGAATCGCGCAACACGGCGGTAGCTGCCGGCGGCGCAGTGCCCAGCGCCGCATCCAGCGCGCGCACCACCGTCTTGCCGGCGGCATCCCCCTGCGCCTGCAGGCGCAGAAAACGCCGCCAGGTCGGGCCGGGTTCCACATCCAGCGCTTCAGCAAAGGCATGGAAGGTTTCCGCGGCCATGCCCTGCGGCCAGTCGGGCGCCGCCACAAAACGCGGTGTGGCCGCGATCAGCACCAGCCGCTCCACCTGCATCGGGCGACGCGCCGCCCACGCCAGTGCGAATTGCGCCCCCAGTGACCAGCCCAGCACATGGCAACGCGCGGGCGCTGCGGCGACGATCTGCTCCAGCGCCGCATCAAAATCCTTCGCCGCTGCGGACGGATTTGCACCATGCCCCGGGAGGTTTAATGTAACCCATTGTTTTAGTCCATTATTTTTTATGGCTTCCGGCCACACCCGGCTGTCGCTGCCCCAGCCATGCAGGCACACCACCGGCAGCGCCATCACGCCGCCTCGCGCAAGGCCGTTACCAGCCGCGCCACATCGCCGGCACTGTGGTCGGCGGACAGGGAGATGCGCAGGCGCGCGCTGCCCTGCGGCACCGTCGGCGGCCGGATCGCCGGCACCAGCAGGCCCTGTTCCGCCAGCTTCGCCGACAGCGCGAGCACCTGCCGGTTATCACCGACGATCAGCGGCTGGATCGGTGTCTGCGAAGGCAGCAGCGGCCACGGCATTCCGGCGAGACCTTCGCGCAACTGCGCGATGCGCGCGCGCAACTGCGCGCGACGCTCATCGCCGGCAGCGATGACCTCAAGACTGGCGAGCAGCGTGTGCGCCAGCAGCGGCGGTGCCGCCGTGGTGTAGATGTAGGTGCGCGCCTGCTGCAGCAGGGTTTCGATGATGACTTCGGAGCCCGCGACAACAGCGCCGCTGACACCGGCGGCCTTGCCCAATGTCGCCATGTAAACGATGCGCTCGGACGCCACGCCAAAATGCGCCAGCGTGCCGCGCCCCTCATCGCCGAGCACGCCGAAGCCGTGGGCATCATCGAGGTAGAGCAGCGCGTCATGCCGCTCGCACAGGGCGAGCAGTTCCCGCACCGGCGCGATGTCGCCGTCCATGCTGAACACCGCATCGACGGCAACCAGGCGGCGCCGCGCCGCTGTGGTCGCGAGCAGGCGGTCGAGCGCGGCCAGGTCGTTGTGGGGGTAGCGCTTGAACGCGGCGCGCGACAGCAGCACCGCGTCGTTCAGCGAGGCGTGGTTCAGGCGGTCGGCGAACACCGCATCACCGCGCCCGACCAGCGCGCTGATCACGCCGAGGTTGGCCATGTAGCCGGTGGAAAACAGCAGCGCGGCCGGAGTGCCGGCGAATGCGGCCAGCGCCTCCTCCAGCTCCTGGTGGGCGCGGCTGTGGCCGAGGATCAGGTGTGACGCACCGGCGCCGACGCCATAAAGCATCAAGGCTTCACGCGCCGCGGCGGCCAGCCGCGGATCGGCGGCCAGCCCGAGGTAATCGTTGGAACAGAAGGCGATGTAATGACGGCCGTCAACATCGACCTGCGCACGCTGCGGCGAATCCAGCCGCCGGCGCACGCGGCGCAACCCTGCCGCCTCGCGCGCCGCCAGTTCGGCGGCGAGTTCCTGCGCAAAGCCCATGGTGATGCCCTGCGGCCTCAGGCCGCGGGCTCAGCAGGCGCCGGGTCCAGCGGCTTCAGCCCGAGGCGCGCAAACAGCGCGCGGTCGTTCTCGACATCAGGATTGCCGGTGGTCAGGAGTTTTTCGCCGTAGAAAATCGAATTCGCACCGGCCATGAAACACAGCGCCTGCACCGCATCGCCGAGTTCCTGGCGGCCCGCGGACAGCCGCACCATCGCCTTCGGCATGGTGATGCGTGCGCAGGCGATGGTGCGCACGAATTCCAGCGGATCGAGTTTGTCGGTGCCGTCGAGGGGCGTGCCCGGCACCTGCACCAGGTTGTTGATCGGTACCGACTCCGGATAGGGCTCCATGTTGGCCAGCTGTGCAATCAGCTTGGCGCGCGCCGTACGCGTCTCGCCCATGCCGACGATGCCGCCGCAACAGACATGCATGCCGGCATCACGCACCTGCTCCAGCGTGTCGATGCGGTCACCATATTCACGCGTGGAGATGATGTTCGCGTAATTGTCCTCGGCGGTGTCGATGTTGTGGTTGTAGTAGTCGAGCCCGGCCTCGCGCAGCTGCCCGGCCTGGCCGGGTTTGAGCATGCCCAGCGTCGCGCAGGTTTCCATGCCGAGGCCGCGCACCGCCTTCACCATCTCGACCACCTTGTCGAGGTCGCGCTGCTTGGGGCTGCGCCAGGCCGCGCCCATGCAGAAACGCGTCGCGCCATGCTCGCGCGCCTGTTTTGCCGCGGCGACGACATCCTCGACCTCCATCAGCGGCTGGTTCTCGACACCGGTGTGGTAACGCGCCGCCTGCGGGCAGTAACCGCAGTCCTCGGAACAGCCGCCGGTCTTGATCGACAGCAGCGTTGACAGCTGCACCGCATTCGCCGGCTGGTGCTCGCGGTGTACTTGCTGCGCGCGGAACAGCAGATCGTTGAAGGGCAGCGCAAACAGCGCCTCGATTTCAGCCACGGTCCAGCGCGATGCACTGTCGGCCTTGTTGGTGGCGCAGCCGTTATGAGAGTCGTGATGGTGCGAGCTGTGGGACGGGCTGCCAGGGGTCGAGGTGCTGAGGGTATCCATGCGGGTCCGATCTGAATGGGTGTAAACGACGCGAATAAATAAAAATATCAATAAAAACAATTACTTATAACTTACATGCTGCCAGATGCAAGGATTTCTGTCAAATTTCAGAACGAGTATTTTTGACAAGCTGGGCACCATTCTTGGCGCTGGCT
>JAIENU010000274.1 GCA_019751125.1 Burkholderiales bacterium
CGGAGAGGCATCCAGCAACAACTTCACCAGTTGCTCCTCGAGGGTCTGTGCGATACGGGTGATGCGCTGGATCACCTGCCCGGTGAGGTCATGGAAATCCTGGGCGAGGATGATTTCGGTCAGTTCGTCGTTCACAGCGTCCGCCCGCCCATCCAGTTCGCCGATGCGGGCTTTCGTGGCATGGCCCAGTGCGCTCAACCCGGCGGCATTGCAGTCACCAACCAGCGCCTGTTCCCAGCGCGCATGCAGTTCACGCAACTCGGCGCGCATCGCTTCCTGGCCGGCCTTGGCGCGTTCCGTCGCGGCCAGTACCCGCTCGGCGGCCCGACCGGTCAGGCTGGCCACATAGTCCAGGCGCGCCCGTGCATCGGGCAGCGCTCCGACGGCCTGCTCGATGCCCTGGTCATAGCCCAGCTCGCGCAGCGCATCGTGCAGGTTGCGCGTGAGCAGGCCGACACGCACAAATACGTCATGCCTGGACAGCACACCGCCCGGCTCCACTCCGGCTTCGGCCACAGCTTCAACGGCCGCGGGATCGGCCTGCGGCACGATCGCGAGGCTCATCTCACGCCGCCTTCTGCAGGATCTTCGCGAGCTTTTCTTCCAGAGTTGCCTTGGTGAAAGGCTTGACGATGTAGCCGGAGGCACCGGCCTGCGCTGCGGTGATGATGTCTTCCTTGCGGGCTTCGGCGGTCACCATCAGTACCGGCAGCGATTTCAGCGCCTGATCGGCGCGGATTTCCTTGAGCAGTGAAAAGCCGTTCATGTTCGGCATGTTCACGTCGGAAACCACAAAATCGAAACCGCCACCGCGCAGTTTTTTCAGCGCATCGACACCATCCTCAGCCTCGTCGGCATTGGCATGGCCGATTTCCTTCAGCAGATTGCGCACGATGCGGCGCATCGTGGCGAAGTCATCAACAATCAGAAACTTGTATTCGGCTTTGCTCATGGGCATTCCTATCCAGTACGACAGACCGCGGAATGCGAGGCGCGTGGCGTCAGCACCACCCGCGTCTAGGTCTCGTCATGGAGGAATTACGGCAAAAAGCCGCGCGCCTTTAAGGCGCCAACCCGGAACCGGGAAGCGGAGCAGATGCGGCAAACACATCTGCAATCGAAAATATTATTGTTTTAAATCAATGGTTTACATTCAATCCGCCGCCTGATAAAGGCGTGGATGGCGCAACCATGCGCACGGGGTTGAACGGGTGCCCCGGAAACAGTCCAGGTTTCCGGACAAACCCCGGGCTTAGGCCCGCAATGCCCTGGCCTGCGCATCAACCAGCCTGGAGATGCCCCGGCCCGCCAGGTCCAGCATTTCCTGCAACTGGGTCGCGGAAAACGGCGCGCCCTCGGCAGTGCCCTGGATCTCGACCATGCCGCCACCGCCGGTCATCACCACGTTCATGTCGGTATCGCAGTCCGAATCTTCGGCGTAGTCGAGGTCCAGCACCGGCGTGCCGCGATAAATGCCCACGGAAATCGCTGCCACAGGCTCGCGCACCGGAGAGGCGGCGATCTTTTTTTCGCGCAGCAGATAGGCCACCGCATCACTGAGCGCAACCCAGGCACCGGTGATGCTCGCGGTACGTGTTCCGCCGTCGGCCTGGATCACGTCGCAGTCGAGGTGGATGGTACGCGGCCCGAGTTTTTCAAGGTCGACCACCGCGCGCAGGGAGCGCCCGATCAGGCGCTGGATTTCCTGGGTGCGCCCCGACTGCTTGCCCCTTGCGGCCTCGCGGTCGCTGCGGGTGTTGGTCGAGCGCGGCAGCATGCCGTATTCGGCGGTGACCCAGCCGCGGTCGCTGCCGCGCAGGTGCGGCGGCTGTTTCTCGAGCACGCTTGCCGTGCACAGCACCTTGGTCGCGCCGAATTCGATCAGCACTGCGCCTTCGGCGTGGCAGGTGTAATTGCGGGTGATGCTTACTGCACGCAGTTCGTCGGGTTTGCGCTGACTGGGTCGCACGGGATTGCCTCGGTATGCTATGTTCAGGAAGACCTTGATTATAAAGCGCGAACCCTGGCGCGATCCCTGATTTTCCGTATGTTCCAATCCAGCAAATTTCAAGCATGACCACCACCACCGTTCACAGCATGACCGGCTACGCCACCGCGGCGCGCGAGCTCGCCTGGGGCGCGGTCAGCGTCGAACTGCGCGCGGTCAACCACCGCTACCTCGACGTCACCTTCCGCATGCCCGACGAACTGCGTGCCGTTGAGCAGGGCCTGCGCGAAATGATTGCCGCCGCGGTGACCCGCGGCAAGATCGAATGCCGCGTTGCCTTTGCCCGGCGCAGCAGCAGCGCCCAGGACAACGCCGAACTCGATGCGCGTCTGCTCGACCGGCTGCTGGCACTGAACAACAAGGTGCGAGAGGCGAGCAGTGACGCCCGCGCCCTGAGTGTCGCCGACATCCTGCGCTGGCCTGGCATGCTCGGCACCGAGGAACTGCCGGTCGAATCGCTGAAGGCCACAGCGCTGGAACTGATGAAGGATGTGGTCGCCGAGTTCAACGCCGCGCGCGCACGCGAAGGCGCCAAACTCGCCGGGATCATCCTTGAACGTGCCGCCGAAATGCGCGGCCGCATCGCCGTCGTGCAGCCGCGCATGCCCGGCGTGATCGCCGCCTTCGAGCAAAAGCTCAACACCCGGCTGAAAGAAGCGCTGGTCTCCGCCGACGACGAGCGGGTACGCCAGGAAGTTGCGCTGTTCATCAACAAGATCGACGTCGACGAGGAACTGTCGCGGCTGGCCACGCACCTCGACGAACTCGAGCGCATCCTGAAAAAAGGCGGTGCCGCAGGCAAACGCCTGGATTTCCTGATGCAGGAACTGAACCGCGAAGCCAATACCCTGGGCTCCAAGTCTGCCGACATCGAGGTCACCCGGGTGGCGATGGACCTCAAGCTGCTGATCGAGCAGATGCGTGAACAGATCCAGAATATTGAATGAACTGCGTCAAATGAAATGAGCGGCAATCTCTACATCGTCAGCGCACCCTCGGGCGCGGGCAAGACCAGCCTCGTCGCGGCGCTGCTCACCGCGGACGCGCAGGTGCGCAAATCGGTGTCATACACCACGCGCGCCCCGCGGCCGGGTGAAATCGACGGCCGGCACTACCACTTTGTCAGCATGGAAACCTTCACCCGGATGGCCGCCGCCGGGGATTTCCTGGAATCGGCGCAGGTCCACGGCAACCGCTATGGCACCTCGAAACGCTGGGTCACGGAGCAGCTCGCCGCCGATACCGACATCGTGCTCGAAATCGACTGGCAGGGTGCCGCCCAGGTGCGGCGGCTGATGCCGGCGGCGATCAGCATTTTCATCCTGCCGCCTTCCTTCGAGGCACTGCTGCAGCGGCTCAACACCAGGGGCCAGGACAGCCCCGAGGTGATTGCCACCCGGCTCAGCAATGCGCGCGAGGAGATCGCGCATGTCCATGATTTTGATTATGTTATTATCAACACCGAATTCCGGGTCGCAGCCGCTGAATTGCAGGACATCATCCGTGCCGGACGGCTGCGCACGGCGCATCAGCTGGCCCGGCACTCCACACTCATCAACCGATTGACCTGAAGCAGGATCACCATGGCACGCATTACCGTAGACGATTGCATGAAAATCATCCCCAACCGCTTCGAGATGTCGCTGGCCGCGACCTATCGCGCACGCCAGTTGTCCAATGGCGCGCAACCGATGATCGACGCCACCCGCGACAAACCGACGGTCATCGCGCTGCGCGAACTCGCCGCAGCCAAATTCGGCGCTGAAATCCTCAACAAAAGCCCGACCTGAGATCTGCGGCCGCAGTGTAGGCACGGCGACAGGTCGCGGCGGGCTCACCGATCCCGGCCATGACCTCACCCGCCCCTCCCACCTCAGCCACTTCACCGGCCTCCCCGCCACCCGGAACCACGACGCCCGCACCGGCGCTGTTCCGGGAGTGGTCGGGCTACCTCAAGCCTGACGATCTGTCGCAGATCCAGGCGGCCTACCACTTCAGTGAATCCGCCCACCAGGGCCAGTTCCGCAAGTCCGGCGAGCCGTACATCGCCCACCCGCTGGCGGTGGCGAACATCCTCGCGCAGTGGCACCTCGATTCGCAGGCGCTGACCGCAGCACTGCTGCACGACGTCGTCGAGGACACCGAGGTCACCAAGAACCAGATCGCCGAACAGTTCGGCCGGCCGGTGGCCGAACTGGTGGACGGCGTGTCCAAGCTCGACCGCATCCAGTTCGACACCCAGGAGCACGCGCAGGCTGAAAATTTCCGCAAGATGCTGCTGGCGATGGCGCGCGACGTGCGGGTGATGCTGATCAAGCTCGCCGACCGCCTGCACAACATGCGCACGCTGGACGCAGTGCACAGCGAAAAGCGCCAGCGCATCGCCCGTGAAACCCTCGAAATCTACGCGCCGATCGCCAACCGGCTGGGACTGAACAGCATCTACCAGGAGATGGAGGATCTGTCCTTCCGCCATCTCTTCCCGGATCGCTACCGGGTGCTGGCAAAAGCGGTGCGCACCGCCCGCGGCAACCGACGCGAAGTGGTGGGCAAGGTGCTGGAAAGCATCGAGCGCAGGCTCGGTGAATTCAAGGTCGAAGCGCAGGTTCAGGGCCGCGAAAAACACCTGCATTCGGTGTACCGCAAGATGCGCGAAAAACACCTGACCTTTGCCCAGGTGCACGATGTCTTCGGCTTCCGCATCATCGTCAAGGACATGCCCTCGTGCTACGTGGCGCTCGGGGTACTGCACAGCCTCTACAAGCCGATCCCGGGCAAGTTCAAGGATTACATCGCGATTCCCAAGGCCAACGGCTACCAGTCGCTGCACACCACGCTGTTCGGCCCCTTCGGCAGCCCGATCGAAATCCAGATCCGCACCGCCGACATGCATCGCATCGCCGAGGCCGGCGTTGCATCGCACTGGCTCTACAAAAGCTCCGACACCTCGCTGTCAGAGCTGCAGCAGAAAACCCACCAGTGGCTGCAGAGCCTGCTCGAAATGCAGTCCGAATCCGGCGACTCGGTGGAGTTCCTGGAGCACCTGAAGGTCGACCTCTTTCCGGACGAGGTCTATGTGTTCACGCCCAAAGGCAAGATCATGTCGCTGCCGCGCGGCGCCACCGCGGTGGACTTCGCCTACGCGGTGCACACCGACATCGGCAACCGCTGCGTTGCGGTCAAGATCAACCAGGAGCTGATGCCGTTGCGCACCGAGCTGCGCAACGGCGACCGCGTCGAAATCATTACCGCCTCCCACGCCAAGCCCAACCCGCTGTGGCTGAATTTCGTCGCCACGGCCAAGGCGCGTGCCCATATCCGCCATTTCCTGAAGACCATGCATTTCGCAGAGTCGGTGCAGCTCGGCACCCGCCTGCTGCAGCAGGCCCTGGCCAATTTCCGGAAAACCCCGGCCGACATCCACGATCCGCAATGGGACAAGCTGGTGCGCGACTCCAATGCCCGGTCGCGCGATGAAATCCTGTCCGATGTCGGCCTCGGCAAGCGGCTGGCAGTGGTTGTTGCCCACCAGTTGCTGGCCCTGGGCGAACCGCTGCAACCCGAGACCCGGCCGTCCGGCGCCGTCGTGGTGCGCGGTTCCGAAGGCCTCGCCGTGCAGTTCGCCCGCTGCTGCGGCCCGATTCCGGGCGATCCGATCATCGGCATCATCAACAAGGGCCAGGGCATGGTGATCCACACCCATGACTGCCCGGTTGCCGCAAAAAGCCACCGCGACCCCGAACGGGTGCTCGATGTGCAGTGGGATGCCAATCCGAGCAAGCTGTTTGATGTCGGCATCCGCCTGGTGGTGGCCAACCAGCGTGGCGTACTGGCCAAGGTCGCCGCTGAAATCGCTGCCGCCGAATCCAACATCCAGAATGTCGCCGTCGACCCCGATGACGGCGGCACCTACACCGTAATGCGTTTCACGGTGCAGGTGCAAAACCGCATGCACCTGGCACGGATCGTCCGCGACCTGCGGAAAATCCCCGAAGTGGTGCGCATCAGCCGCAACAAGGGCTGAATTCCGGCCGCCGGGCCGGTCAAAAGCGTTAAAAATTCCTTTTCTGAAACAAATACTTGTGTGATAGGGTCGGTGGCGCGTTCGATGCTTGCCGGCAACGGCTTGGGCAGCGTCGCTAAAGCTTGACGCGCCGGCCACCGTAAACCACAGAGCACCGGGCGGCATCCGCCGCAAACCGTTTTCAAGAGACACAGGCCACAGCACCCGATCATGTCGCAGCCGCAGACACCGTTACTCGCACGCAGCACGCCGGGCGGCGCATGCTTTTGCATGTACGCGGCACGGGGATGGCGATGAACAATGCTGCAGCCGGTGACACGGCACGGATCCGCATATTGCTGGTCGAGGACACCGAGGCCGATGCCGAGTTGGTGCTGGCTTCCCTGCGCAGTGCAAAACTCGAGGTCGAGCACACCCGCGTATGGAGCCGCTCGGGCCTGAGTGACGCCCTCGGCCACGGCCCTTGGGATGCCGTGCTCTGTGATCACAGCATGCCGCAGTTCGACGGCCTGTCGGCACTGTATATGGTGCGTGCCCATGACGCCGACCTGCCATTCATCATCGTTTCCGGTGCGATCGGCGAAGAGACGGCGGTCGCCGCGATGCGCAACGGCGCCCAGGATTTTGTGATGAAACAGAACCTGCGCAGGCTTGGCGCAGTGCTGGTTCGTGAAATGGAAGAGGCGCGGATGCGCCGCGCCGCCCGCATCGCCAGCCGCAATCTGCAAGCCAAAGAAGCCCTTCTCGATTCCATCGTCAACACTGCCGCTGACGGCATCGTGGTGGTGACCATCGGCGGCATCATCGAATTCGCCAACCCGGCGCTATGCCGGATGCTCGGCTGCGACCCCTCCGAACTGGACGGCGTGCCGATAGAGGATCTGCTGCAATCGAACACCCAGACCGCTGCGTTCTGGGAGTCGCTGTTCTGCTCAAGCGAGTCTGAACAGACCGCTCCGCTCAGCCTGCAGACCCACGCACGGTCGCGTGACGGCACCATGATCCCGGTCGAAATCCACGCTGGCCGGATGCTGCTTAACGGTTCACGCCGTGCCACCGTGGTGGTGCGCGACATCAGCGAACGTCTCGACTCCCAGGAACAGATGTGGCGGCTTGCGCATTTCGATGAGCTGTCCGGCCTGCCCAATCGCCTGCTTTTTCGTCAACTGCTTGAACAAGCGCTGATCGACGCCGGCCGCAGCAAAAAACCCCTGGCCGTCCTGCTGATTGACCTCGACCGTTTCAAGCTGATCAACGATACCCTCGGTCACGACACCGGCGACGAGGTGCTGCGCCAGGTCACTGCGAGGCTGCGTCAGTGTCTTAGTGAAACTGACATCATTTCGCGTTTTGGCGGTGATGAATTCGCGGCACTGATCCGCGACATCGATGATGCCGACGCCGCACGAGCCGCAGCCAAGCGCGTGCTGGCAGCAGTTGACCAGCCCTACCGGCTCAACGGCGAGGAATACCACCTCTCGGCAAGTATCGGGATCAGCACCTTTCCCGGTGACAGCGTCGACGCCACCGCGCTGCTGCGCAATGCGGAACTGGCGATGTACCGCGCAAAGGACCAGGGCAAGAACAATTTCCAGTTCCATTCGCCGCAGATGAATGCGCGGTCTTTCGAGTACGTCGTGCTCGAACGATTCCTGCGCCGCGCCATTGAGCAGGATGAGTTCCTGATTCATTACCAGCCGCAGGTCGAGGTCGCGAGCGGCAGGCTCACCGGCGCCGAAGCCCTGCTGCGCTGGAACCATCCGGGCATGGGCATGATGCAGCCTGACAAATTCATCCCGCTGGCCGAGGAGACCGGCCTGATCGTGCCGATCGGTCGCATCGTGATGATGCGCGCCTGCGTCGCGGCAAAGCGCTGGCAGGAGTGTGGCATTCCCGGTTTCCGGGTTGCAGTAAACCTGTCGCCCCGGCAATTCGCGCAAAGCGAACTGGTCGCCGACGTTCGCCACATCCTTGAGGATACCGGGCTGGCACCGGAATTCCTTGAGCTGGAAATCACCGAGAGCATGGTCATGGAGAACCCGGAACGCGCGGCCGCGATTCTGCACGAGCTTCGCGCTGTCGGCGTCAAACTCGCGATCGACGATTTCGGCACCGGTTACTCGTCACTGGGCTACCTGAAGCGTTTCCCGGTTGATACCCTGAAAATCGACCGCTCCTTCATCAAGGACGTACCGGCGGACGCCGATGATGTGGCCATCACCCATGCGGTCATTGCGATGGGACACAGCCTGCGCCTGCTGACGGTTGCCGAAGGTGTTGAAACCAAGGCCCAGGCGGAATTCCTGGCCACCAACGGCTGTGACCTGATGCAGGGATACCTGATCAGCAGACCGCTGCCCATGGATGAAATGGACCGTTTCCTCGCGCAGCGTTGCGGCCTTGTCATCCCCCAGAGCCAGCCCACACGCGCTTGATTTTTCCGCTGTTTTCGCCACGATTGCGGCCAGCGGGCCTGCTGATGGAACAGTGACGCCGCGAAGCCGGGAACCACATAAACCCGGCTAACGCGGAACCTCGTTCAACCCGGCATGGTCGACCAGGCGCGTCACGCTGTCGCCGATCAGCAGGGCACGCGTCGCCTCGGCACGCAGCCGTTCACGCAGCGTTTCAATGGCATTGACCGCATCACTCATGCAGGATTGAAGTTCGGCCGTCACAGCCGCGGCATCGAGCAGCATCCTCTGCAACTCGTCTGCGCTGACCGCCCCTCCTTCCACTGCATCATCAAGCGCGATGATGCGTGCCTGAAAGGCCAGCTCGTCAATCATGCTGGCAATGCTGACCAGATCGGCCGAATTGAGCTCGGCACGCCGCACCATGACCGGGGCCCCGGAGATCAAGTCACCGCAGGCACCCTGCAATGTCTCAGCCGTCATCCTGACGTCTTTCGAAGTGCATACCTCGCGCGGCACCCTGCCCATGGCACGCGGCGTCCTGCTGAAATCGCAGAAATACACGTTCCCGGACACGATCAGCGAGCGCCGTCTCGGTTCCTGCATTGAAATCGTCCTCTGGCCTGGACCATTTCCTGTGGCGGAAACAGTCCGATTCACAAAAAGCCGCGGCAACACGAACTCCGGACACGCGACAACGCCGCGGGGGCCGGGCCGGCCGCGATACTCGACATCTACGGCAAACACCCCGTCATCTTTAGGATGCCGGGCCCAGTCTTCAAAATGTCTGAAATGCCTTACAGGCCGGTTCGTGGCCGGCCCCGGCCAGTTGGTTTATCATCACGCCTGCCCCGGCACCTTGCCGCGGCAATCCGCTTTACCCCACCCGCCCGCAACATTGCCCGCAAACATCAGACCCCGGCCCCTGAGGAACACGCATTGAATTCAAGCCGCGTCCTGTTGATCGAGGACACCCAGGATGATGAGTCGCTGACACTGCGCGGCCTGAGAAGCGCCAGCGAGGCCATTGAAATCAGCGTGGTCCGTGACGGCGCCGCCGGCCTCGAGCTGCTGCGCAGCGGCGGCCCCCTGCCCTCCCTGGTCCTCCTCGACCTGAAACTGCCGAAGGTCGACGGCACCGAAGTGTTGCGGCAAATCCGTGAAGATCCGGGCTTGCGCAAGCTGTGCGTGGTGGTATTCACGTCCTCCAGCGAACCCCGTGATGTGACACGCTGTTATGCAGTGAGCTGCAACAGCTATGTCATCAAACCGGTCGCCTACGAAAGTTATATTGATGCCGTACGCCAGATCGGCCGCTACTGGCTGGGGCTGAACGTGCCGGTTCAGGACTGAAACGATGCCGCAAACCCTTCGTCTGCTGCTGGTCGAGGATTCGCAGGATGATGCGGACCTGCTGCTGCTGATGCTCAAGCGCGGCGGCTACGAAGTCATCCATACCCGGGTCAGCGAACCCGCGGAGATGCAATCAGCGCTCGATAGCGGCTCCTGGGATCTGGTGATCGCGGATTATTCATTGCCGCAATTCTCCGGGATCGCCGCCCTTGATCTGGTAAAGGCCAAGGGACTCGACATGCCTTTTATCATCGTATCCGGCCATATCGGCGAGGACGATGCGGTGGCCGCAATGCGCCGCGGCGCCCATGACTATGTGATGAAGCACAATTTGTCGCGGCTGCTGCCGGCCATCGACCGCGAGCTGCGCGATGCCGCCGACCGCGCAGCCCGCCGCTCGGCGGAGCAGCGCCTTCGTGAACAGGAAGTGCGTCTCTCTGCAATCCTCTCCAACATTCCCGGGGTGATCTTCCAGCTCCAGCGCGATGCCTCAGGCAGACTCAGCTTCAGCTATGTCAGCGAGGGCAGCGAAGAGCTTCTGGGCCTGTCACCGTCGCTGCTGATCAGCAACGCCGACCATCTGCTGCGGCTGATTGCCGCTGAAGACCTTCCTGCTTTTCACGACTGTATTGCCGGCGCCGGCACCGCTGCGCCCGCGGTGCCCTGGGAAGGCCGTATCCAGCTGGGGGATGGGGCATGGCGCTGGATCAGCCTGCGTTTTTCACCGACTCTGGTCGAGGGTGCCCAGGTGCGCGGCGAAGGGGTCATCACCAGCATTCACGAAATCAAACTGGCCGAACAGGAGCTGCGTGAATCGCGCGCCCGGCTATCCGAGCTCACCTCGCATCTCGAGAGAGTCAAGGAACACGAACGCGCCCGTATTGCCCGTGAAATCCACGACGACCTCGGCGGCAATCTGACCGCCATCAAAATTGACCTGATGTGGCTGGCAGGCCGCCTGGAGTCCAGGGAGACGGAAAAAGCTGAATCCGAAAAAAGGGGGGGAGACAGTCAGGGTGATGAAAAACAGAAGTCGATGACGGCGAAAATCCGCCAGATCGACGGTCTGGTCGACGAAACCATCCGTACCACCTCCCGTATCGCCCGTGACCTGCGTCCCGGTGTTCTGGATCTCGGGCTTGGAGCGGCCATCGAATGGCTGGCGCGCGAGTTCGAAAACCGCATGAACATCCCCTGCCGTATTGCGATGACGCCCAGCGACCCTGAGATCAACGCCGACATTGCTGCCGCTGTATTCAGCATTTTCCGCGAGGCCCTGACCAATATCAGCAAGCATGCTGCAGCCCATGCGGTCGATGTCGAGATTCAGGTTACGCCCCTCAAGATCCTGTTGCGCATCAGTGATGACGGCCGTGGCATCGCACCTGCCGATTTGCACAAACCCGGATCCTTCGGGCTGCGCGGCATGGTGGAGCGCGCAGGCCAGCTCGGCGGCACCCTGGAGGTCAAGGGTGACAAGGACTGCGGCACCATGCTGACCCTGCTTGTGCCGTTGTCAGCAGAGACCGGAAGCACGGTAACACCTGACATTGCGGGGGCCGCATGATCAGGGTGCTGATTGCCGATGACCATGCGATCCTGCGCCGCGGACTGCGCCAGATCATCGCCGAAACGTCAGACCTGGCGGTGGTTGGCGAGGCAGGAAATAGTGCGGAGACACTGAAATTCGTGCGCGAGCAGAACTGTGATGTCGTGCTGCTCGACATCTCGATGCCTGACCGAAACGGCATCGAAACGCTGAAACTGATCCGCAAGGAACGCCCCAAACTGTCGGTGCTGATGCTGTCGATGCACCCGGAGAACCAGTACGCGGTACGCGCCCTGCGGTCTGGCGCCTCCGGATACCTGAACAAGCAGAGTGCGCCGATGATGCTCGTCAACGCCATCCGGGAAGTTGCCCGGGGCCGCAAGTTCCTGACACCCCAGGTGGCCGAGGAACTGGCCGAAAACCTGGTGCGCGGCGAGGAGGAGCAGCCCGATCATCATGCGCTGTCCAACCGTGAATTCCAGACCATGTGCATGATCGCATCGGGCAAAACCCCCTCTGAAATTGCTGAACAGCTTTCCCTGAGCGTCAAGACCATCAGCGTCTACCGCGCCCGCATCCTGGAAAAACTCGGTCTGCGCAGCAACGCCGAAATCACCCACTACGCGATCAAGAACAGCCTGGTCGAGTAGGCCCTGCCACGCGGGGTCCAGCGGCCCTCAAGTCGCGCCGCAAAGCGTCCGTAATTGCAACAGGTCTCAAGGCGTCCATCCGGGCGCCCCTGACAGGCAAAAAAAGACGTTATGGACAGCCCACGCTCGAATCGCATGGTTACGCCCGGATCAGCCTCGCCGCATGAAATCGCCCGCGAAACCCTGTTGCGCATGGCTGCCCATCGCGAGCAACCGACACCGGCCAACTACCGCCGCTTCTATCAGGAGGTCTCCGGCCTGCCTTGCACCGAGCAGCAGAGCCCGGACTGGCCCGAACTGATCCGCAACCTGCAGCGCCAGCTGGGCATTTCGCACCAGGGCAGCTCCATCGCACAAAAAACGGCTGCGGTGGAAAAAGTCCTGGAGCAAGCCAATTCCGGAACCGACCCGGCCAAGACCCATGAATTGCTGCGCCGGCTGGTCCAGCGCTGGTCACGCCTGCCGCCGGCACTGGACATCGCCACACCCGGGGAAATCGACCCCGAATCACTATCCACGCTTGCCGGTCTTTTTGCACAGGCGCTGGAACGGGGCGTGGTGTCGCGGGT
The DNA here is from genome assembly GCA_019751125.1 of Burkholderiales bacterium. Taxonomy (GTDB): domain Bacteria; phylum Pseudomonadota; class Gammaproteobacteria; order Burkholderiales; family SG8-41. The sequence continues at coordinate 12,568 of JAIENU010000274.1, forward strand.
TTCCGGTGCCCCTGAACTCGTCGCGGAAATACGCGAGATCGCCAATCAACTGCGCGCCGCACGCGATGCGGCCTCCATCGCCGCGCTGGCCACGCCGCTGCGCCAACTCTGGTACCGCCTGAACCTCTACGACGACGACGGCGACCGGTTGCGCCAGGGTTTGTTGCGCGTGTTGCACCTGCTTATTGAAAATATTCAGGAAATCACCACCGACGACCAGTGGCTGCACGGCCAGCTTGCGGCAATCAAGGACATCATTTCGTCACCGCTGTCGATTGAATCCCTGGAGCAGATCGAACGCAGCCTGCGTGAAACCATCGTCCGCCAGGGCGTGCTGAAACACAGCCTTTCGGAAGCCAAGGACCGGCTGAAGGAAATGGCCGGCACCTTCATCCAGAGTATTGGTGAACTGTCATCGATGACCGGTGAGTACCACGACAAGATCAACTTGCTTTCCGGGCGACTGCAGAACACCGACGACATCGGCGAGATCGGCGCCGTTATCGATGAAATCATGCAGGAAACCCGGCAGATGCAGATCCATGCCCTGCAATCCCGTGACTCGCTGAGCGAGGCCCGGCGCATGGTGGAGCTTTCCGAAAAACGCATCCTGGAACTTGAGGCTGAGCTGATCCAGGTCGGCGAAAAAGTGCGCGAGGACCAGCTGACAGGCGCACTGAACCGCCGCGGCCTTGACGAGGCCTTTGACCGGGAAATCGCGATCCGCAACCGCAGCGGACGTCCGCTGGCAGTGGCCCTGCTTGATGTCGACAACTTCAAGGTGCTCAACGACACTTATGGCCACCAGGCCGGCGACGGTGCGCTGATTCACCTGTCGCGGGTGATCCGGCAAACGATGAGGCCCAACGATTCAGTGGCGCGATTCGGTGGCGAGGAATTCCTGATCCTGCTGCCTGATTCGACCGCTGAGGAGGCGGCGCAGGCCATGGTTCGCCTGCAACGCAGCCTGACCAAGCATTTCTTCCTGCACGACAGCGAACACCTGCTGATTACCTTCAGTGCCGGCGTCACCGAACACGCGGCAGACGAGAAACAATCGGACGTCATCGGCCGCGCCGACAAGGCGCTGTACCGGGCCAAGGCCGCCGGCAAAAACCGGGTCATCACCGTCCTTCGCGACACCCAGTCCTAAAGTTCCCCGGACCGGGCGACGTAATTGCTTGGGCGACGGCGGTATTTTGCAGACTGGCACACCGTAGTCACCGGCACACCAGCCGTTCAACCACTTAATGACGGAAGGAGTTTCAAATGCCTCAATTCATCAACACCAACATTGCCTCGCTCAATGCGCAGCGCAACCTGAATGGCTCGCAGTCGTCGCTGAACGTCGCCCTGCAACGCCTGTCCACCGGCCTGCGCATCAACAGCGCCAAGGACGATGCCGCCGGCCTCGCCATCTCCGAGCGCTTCAGCGCGCAGATCCGCGGCATCAACCAGGCTGCCCGCAACGCCAACGACGGCATCTCGCTGACGCAAACCGCGGAAGGCTCGCTGAGCGCGATTTCCGACAACCTGCAGCGGATCCGCGAACTCGCAGTGCAGTCGGCCAACGCCACCAACAGCTCGGCTGACCGCGCCGCCCTGCAGCAGGAAGTCACGCAGCTGGTCGCTGAAATCGACCGCGTTGCAGCGCAGACCGAATTCAACGGCATCAAACTGCTCGACGGCAGCTTTACCAGCCAGCAATTCCAGGTTGGCGCCAACGCCGGCCAGACCATCTCGATCAGCAGCATCCAGTCCGCGACCCAGACCGACCTCGGCCTGTCGAGCGGTGCAGTGGCTGGTGTCGCAGTTACCGGTGCCCTCGCTGCCGGCGACCTGACGATCAACGGCACTGACGTCGGCGTTGCCGCCCGCAATGCCGCGACGATCGCCGCATCGATCAACAGCAACGTTTCGGGTGTTACCGCGACTGCGACCAACTCGGTCACCGCAGCCTTCGGCACCATCACCAACACCGGCAGCGCCACCACTACCGGCACGACCATGACCGGCGCTGCTTCGGCCGGCAACCTGGTGCTGAATGGCACCAGCATTTCGCTGACCGGCCT
>JAIENU010000155.1 GCA_019751125.1 Burkholderiales bacterium
GGCGGCAACACCGACATCATCGGCCGTATCTTCCTGCCGAAAATGGGTGAAATCCTCGGCCAGCAGATCATCATCGACAACCGCGGTGGCGCCGGCAGCATGATCGGCACCGAGGCGGTGATGCGCGCCCCGGCCGACGGCTACACGCTGTTGCTCGCCTCGGCGGCGCACACCATCAACCCGTCGATGGTCAAGAAAATCCCCTATGACGCGGTCAAGGACTTCACGCCGCTGGGCGTGGTCGCCGATGTGCCGACGGCCTTCGTGATCCACCCCTCGCTGCCGCCGAAAAACGTCAAGGAATTCGTGGTGCTGGCGAAGGCCCGCCCCAACGACATCTTCTATTCCACATCGGGCATCGGCACCGTCGGCCATCTCGCCGCGGAACTGCTGATCTCGACTACCGGCATCAAGCTCACCGCGGTGCACTACAAGGGCACCGGCCCGTCGATGGTCGACCTCGTCGGCGGTCATGTGCAGATGCAGTTCCCGAGCATGCCGGCTGCCGTGCCCTATGTCGCGGCCAACCGCATGCGCATGATCGCCCAGACCGGCGAGAAGCGTTCCCCCGCGGCGCCGACCATCCCGACAATGATCGAGCAGGGCTACAAGGACTTCATCGTGTCCAGCGGCTTTGCGATGTTCGGCCCGGCCAACCTGCCGAAACCGATCGCCGACCGCATCAATGCCGCGATGGCGCAGTCGCTGAAGGACCCCAAGGTCAGCAAGACCCTGCTCGAACAGGGTGCCGAGCCCAGCGGCAACTCGCCGGAGGCCCACGACAAATTCAACCGTGCCGAAATCCAGAAATGGATCAAGGTGGTGAAGGCCGCGGGCATCCCGCCGACCTGATCACCCTCCTTCGCGGCGCTGTGGGACGCGAATTGACGGTGAGTTAAGATACGGGGCCTGGAGCCCCGTATTTTTTTGTATTTTTCACATGGAGCAACACCCCGGCTCCAGACAGTCCGAAGCCAATTCCGATCCGAGACCGCAATGACACCTCTTGATTTCCAGTTTCCCTACACCTCCCAGCGCATGCCGGTCCTGGCGCGCAACTGTGTCGCCACTTCGCAGCCGCTCGCCGCGCAGGCGGGTCTGCGCATGATGCTCAAGGGCGGCAATGCGGTGGATGCCATCCTCGCCACCGCGATTTCGCTGACCGTGCTCGAGCCGACCAGCAACGGCATCGGCAGCGACGCTTTCTGCATCCTGTGGGACGGAAAAAAACTGCACGGCCTCAACGCTTCGGGCCGCTCGCCGGCGGCGTGGACACCGGACCGCTTCAAGGGCGCGCAGGCGATGCCCAACCGCGGCTGGGATTCGGTCACCGTGCCCGGCTGCGCGTCGGCCTGGGTCGAGATGTCGGCGAAGTTCGGCAAGCTGCCCTTCGCCGATCTGTTCGAACCGGCCATCAAATATGCCAGCGACGGTTTCATGGTCTCGCCCACCATCTCGCGGCTGTGGGCCAACCAGGCGCCGGAACTGAAAAACCAGCCCGGCTACGCCGAGGCCTTCATGCCGCGGGGCCGCGCACCACAGGCCGGCGAAAAATTCGCCTTTCCGGCCCAGGCCAAGACGCTGGCCCGCATCGCCGAAACCCGGGGTGAGGCCTTCTACAAGGGCGACCTTGCTGAAAAAATCGTGGCCTGGGCCAAGCAGCACGGCGGCGCGATGACCATGGAAGACCTCGCCGCCCACAAGAACGACTGGGTGGAACCCATCGGCATCGATTACCGCGGCTACACGCTGCACGAAATCCCCCCCAACGGCCAGGGCATCGCCGCGCTGATCGCGCTGGGCATCCTCGAGAATTTCGACGTCGCCAAGCTGCCGGTGGATTCGGTGGAAAGCATGCACCTGCAGATCGAGGCGATGAAGCTCGCCTTCTCCGACATCAATGAATATGTTTCTGATCCCGCCACGATGCGGGTGAAACCGTCGGAAATGCTCGACAAGGCTTATCTGAAGGAACGCGCGAAGCTGATCGACATGAAAAAGGCGCAGGAACCGGCCCACGGCAACCCGGCCAAGGGCGGCACGGTATACCTGACCGCGGCCGACGAGTCCGGCATGATGGTGTCGTACATCCAGTCCAACTTCGCCGGCTTCGGTTCCGGCGTGGTGGTGCCGGGCACCGGCATCAGCCTGCAGAACCGCGGTTTCGGCTTCAACCTGAAACCGGGCCATGCCAACATCGTCGCGCCGCGCAAGCGCCCCTTCCACACCATCATCCCCGGCTTCCTGACCAAAAACGGCAAGCCGCTGATGAGTTTCGGCGTGATGGGCGGCTCTATGCAGGCCCAGGGACACATGCAGGTGGTGTCGCGGATGGTCGATTACGGCCAGAACCCGCAGGCCGCCGCTGACGCGCCGCGCTGGCGCATCGACACCGGCCTCAAGGTCGGCATCGAACACGGCGTCGCCGCGGAGACCGTCGCCGCGCTGCGCGCGATGGGCCACGACATGCCGCAGGCCGACCGCTGGTCCACCGACTTCGGCCGCGCCCAGCTCATTTACAAGATGGAAGACGGCTACTTCGCCGCCTCCGAACGCCGCACCGACGGCCAGGCCGTCGGGTTCTGACCGGCAGTCCGCAAAAAGGGAGAACACCATGCGCCACCATTTCCGCCCGCTGCTTGCGGCCGCGATGTTTGCGGCTACCAGTGTTGCCGCACAAGGCAACCTGCCGCCGATACCGCCCGCGGTCAATGAGGCTTACACCAAGATCACCGCGCATGGCGACGTCAGCGCCGCGATGACAACCATCCGCGAGGCCAGCGTGCGCATGTTCGAGGAGCAGGTGCGCATCAATGAAATCCCGGCGCCGCCGTTCAAGGAACAGGTTCGCGCCGAGTATTACCTGAAGCGCATGCGCGAGCTGGGCCTGCCCAAGGCCTATATCGACAAGGAAGGCAATGTCATCGGCATCCGTGCCGGCAGCGGCAACGGACCGAAGCTGGTGGTTTCCGCCCACCTCGACACCGTGTTTCCGGAAGGCACCGACGTCAAGGTGCGCGAGAAGGACGGCCGTTATTACGCGCCAGGCATCGGTGACGATGCACTGGGCCTGACCAACCTGCTGACCCTGCTCGAGACCCTGAACAAGCACAACATCCGCACCGTCGGCGACATCATTTTCGTCGGCACCGTCGGCGAGGAGGAACTCGGCGACCTGCGCGGCGTGAAAGCGCTGTTCCGCGACATGAAGGACATCGACGGCTTCATCTCGCTGGACGGCGTCGGCCTCGGCCGCATCGTCAACCAGGCCACCGGCAGCCACCGCTACCTGGTCACCTTCAAGGGCCCGGGCGGCCACAGCTTCTCCGCCTTCGGCCTGCCCAGCGCGATCCACGCAATGGGCCGCGCCGTGGCGAAAATCGGCGACCTGGTGCCGCCGGACGACCCGAAAACCACCTTCACCGTCGGCACCGTCAGCGGCGGCACTTCGGTCAACGCGATTGCCGCAACATCCACCATCGGCATCGATATCCGCTCCAACAGCAATGCCGCTCTGCTCGAGTTCGAGAAAAAAGTGCTTGGCGCGCTGCACGACGCGGCGCGCGAGGAAAATGCGCGCTGGAAAGCGGCGGCCAACAACCAGATCAACGTCGAAATCAAGCAGGTCGGCAACCGGCCCGCAGGCATGACACCGGTGGATTCGCCGATCGTCGCCGCGGCCCGTGCCTCCTTCCCGCTGGTCGGCGCCCAGCTGCGTTCGATCACCGCATCGAGCACCGACTCCAACACCCCCATGTCTCTGGGCATCCCGGCCATCACGCTCAGCTCAAGCGGCACCGGCGGCGGCAGCCATTCACCCGGCGAGTGGTATTCGCCGGTCAACAACCACACCGGTGCGCAGAACATTTTCCTGGTCACCGTGGCACTCACCGGCATGGACGGCGTGACCGCGCCGCTGCTGCCGAAACGCACGCGATAAACCCGGAGCCTGACTGATGAAATACAGCCTCGGCGAACGCAAGGTGGTGTGCAAGGGTGATTACTGGATCGCCCCCAATGCCGTGGTCATCGGCAGCGTCACCCTCGAAAACAATGCCAGCATCTGGTGGAACTGCGTGCTGCGCAGTGACAACGAGCTGATCACCATCGGCGAAAACGCCCAGGTGCAGGACGGCTCGGTGCTGCATGCCGACCCCGGTTTCCCGCTGACCCTGGAAAAAAACGTCAGTGTCGGCCACATGGCGATGTTGCACGGCTGCACCATCGGCGAAGGCAGCCTGGTCGGCATCGGCGCGGTAATTCTCAATGGTGCGAAGATCGGCAGGAACTGCCTGATCGGTGCCCGTGCCTTCATTGGCGAAGGCAAGGAGATTCCGGACGGCTCGATGGTGCTGGGCATGCCCGGCAAGGTGGTGCGCCAGCTCTCGCCTGAGGAGATCGCACGCATCAACCGCATTTCCGAACACTACGTCACAAATTCGCAGCGTTACCGCAAAGAGCTGAAACCCGACGAATCCTGAGCCGCAGTCCTGCCGGAGGTGCCGCGATGTCCGAGATGACGAAATACGGTTTCCGCATCCGCACCCGCGGCGGCATGACCGTCGACAACCTGGTGGTGCAGGCACGCTCTCGGGAAGATGCCGAAACGCGCATCCGCCAGATCTACCAGCACTGCGAAATCCTCGAATGCAGCGAAATCGCCGCCAGCACCCGCGGCGAAGGCGTCGATCTGGAAAGCATGATTTCGCTGATCAGCCGGCAGGACGAGCCGCGCTGAGGCTGCGGAAACTGCAAGTCTGATTCGGCCTCAGCGGCCGGCGCGTTTCGGGTGCACCAGTTGCAGCCCGGCAGCCACCTGGCGCTGCACCACCGTCTCGCGTCCGCTGCTCAAGGCGGTGCGCGCACCCGGCGGCACATTGCGCAGCTGCGGCCGCTGCCCGCGCTCATGCGCCTGCATGAAGCCGGCGCTGACCAGTTCCTCGAGCAGATCGGCATAGTCGCGCGCGCCGCGGCTTGATGGCGCATGGTCAAACACATCGCGGTGGTTCGCCGGGCTTTCGGCCAGGCTGACGTTCTCGGCAATGCGCGTGGCGCAGACTTCATCGCCATAACGCTCGCGCAGCTGGCGCTCGATATCGACCGACATCCGCCGCCGCGCATCATAACGGGTGATCAGGTAACGCCGCGGCACACGGCGTTTGAGCACCTGCTCCAGCGCCTTCAGTGTGCGCTCCATCTGCAGCGCGCCCTTCATCGCCAGGTAATCGGCTGAAATCGGAATCAGCACGCCGTCCGCGGCAAACACGCTGCTCAGCGACAGCACGCCGAGCATCGGGCAGGCATCCATCAGCACCGGCCGCTCCGCCGCCTCCCGGTCCAGCGACTGACCCAGCCGGTAGAGCACGCTGGGGCCCTTGCCGTACTGGGTATCCACCTTCGACAGCTCCAGGTGCGAGGGAATCAGCCGCCAGCCATTGGCCGTCATACATTGCAGCGAGGACAGCGAAGCACCACTGGCATACAGGCCGTAGAGGCTGCCTTCCGCGCGGGGCACTGTGACACCGCAAACGCCGGTCAGGTGGGCCTGGGGATCGAGGTCGATCACCAGCGGATCCGCTTCGCGGCGCGCCAGCAGGCCGGCGAGGTTCAGCGTCGTCGTTGTCTTGCCGACGCCACCCTTCTGATTGAACACGGCGATACGTGCCACAAGACCTCCGGATGAGGTGCTGCTGGGTGAAGCTTGGGGAAAAGTGATTTTGCCCTGCCAATCAGGACCTTGGCAACCAAAGCTTAATCACATGTTGAACAAGGCGCTGCAACTGCCCGCCCTGGAAAGGTGCAGACAAAAAACCGGTCACTTGCACACAACCCTCGCCGCCAAATAAATAACAATAAAAACAATTACTTATAAAAATATCCCGGAGCCACATCGGATTCAGTAATACAAACATGGCACGAAATATATGCAAGGAACTGCGAGGTAAAAATGGGGGCTGGATACAGTGATTGGTGCACCAGAGCGGCATCCACCTGCCTCCCGTCCGTCACCTTCAATGTTGTTTAATGCAGACACCTTGCAGTCTCAAACCCCAGTCGTTTTATGCCGCGGTTGCATGCAACATCAGCGGTCATCAAAGCCGGCAAACATGTGGCTTTTGTTAGCGATGCACTGGAATTTCGGTTATCCTCGCGAAAAAACACCAATAAGGAGCAGGGAAATGGCGTTTTATGCTTTTTACACGATCGCGATTGTGGTGCTGATCCTGCACTTCACCGGCTGGCTCAAGCGCAACAACCTGGAATGGCTGGTGCTGGCACTTGCCGTTTCGGTTTTCCCCGTGGTGATCTTCCTGCGCTGAGCGCGCAGAGTCGTCTCCGGCTTTATCGATTCCGCCCTACTTCGCCAGCAGGCTGATACCGCTGGCGAACAGCAACACTGCCAGCAGCCGGGTAAAGGTTTCACCGTCTATCCGGTTGCCCAGACGCTCCCCTGCGAGCGTCGCCGCTCCCATCACCGGCAGCATCAGCACCAGCAGCCATAACACCTGGCTGGTGTAATAGCCCGACCAGGCATAACCGGCAATCCGCGCCAGCATCTCGAAAAACCACAGCGCTGCCAGCGTCGCGCGGAAAGAGTCGCGGGCCATGCCCCGGGCGTTGACGTAAATCACCACCAGCGTGCCGCCACCACCGCCGAATATGGTGTCGAAGAAGCCGCCAACCGCACCAGCAGGCCACGCCCAGCGTGTCGAGCAGCGCAGCTGCGGCAGGCCGAGCACGCTGACCGTCAGCATGTAAAGGGCATAGACGATCAGAAACGCGCCAAGCAGCAGCACCAGCACGCGGTTGTCGAGGACGGCAAACAGCCACAACCCGGCCACCGCACCAACCATCGTCGGCGGTATCAGCCGCCGCAGCTCGGTCCAGTCAATCTGCCGGTGGTCGCGGATCATCAGTGCGATGAACAGCACAAACACCAGCAGGCTGTTCAACGGCACTGCCACCTGCAGCGGCACGACAAAGGCCAGCAGCGGCACCGAGATCATGCCCGCGCCGAAGCCGGACATGCCGCGCACGGTGAACGCGGCGAACATCGACACCGCGACCCACAGCAACTCGAGGTAACCCAGCCCTGCCATGGCCTAGCGGTACACCAGCGCCGCGCCGCTGATCAGCAGCACGCCGCCCACGGCACGGTTGAACCACAGCGGATTGAATCTGCGGATCAGCCTTGCACCCAGCCACGATCCCAGCAGCATGGTCGGTAACGCCGCGGCAAGCAGCAACAGCGCCTGACCATCATAGAGACCGAGCATGGCATAACCCGCCGTGCGGGCCGTGCCCTGGAACAGCATGATGGTGGTGATGGTGACGCGAAAGGCGTCACGCGCGAGCCGCAGTGTATTCAGATAGACCACGTAGATCGGTCCGGCGGCACCACCAAACAGCGAACCGATCAGTCCCGCCGAGAAACTGGTGACCACGGTGATCACCGCCATCCAGCGCGAAGGCACCTTGAATTCACGTCCAGCGAGCAGCAGCACATACAGCGCATAGAGCATCACGAACACCCCCAGCGCCTTGGCCAGCGGCCGCGGATCGACCAGGGTCAGCAGGTACAAGCCGATCAGCACGCCGGCGAGGCTGCCCGGCACCATGCGCCAGATCGCCGGCCAAACGATATGCCGCCAGCCGCTGATGCCATGCCCTACCGAGGACAGCATGTTCAGCACCGTTACCACCGGCACCGTCACCTGCAGCGGGAACACCAGCGCAAGCAAGGGCACCGCGATCGCGCCGCCACCAAAGCCCGTGCCGCCGCGCACCGCAAAGGCCACGGTGACCACAACAACACAGAACAGCAGCTGGAGGACGCTCAGCGTTTCCATGTTCAGGCCGTCTGCGCCATCGCCAGCCTGGCCGCGCGCAGCGCCCACAGCGTGACCATCGCCATCACGATGACCAGGATAAAACTCAGCGCGTAGCTGCCGAGCAGCTGGTATACCAGTGTGAACGTTGCCGGCCCGACCAGGATGCCGGCGAAATTCCACACCATCGCACCGCCGGTGGCGACACTCACCTGCCCCGGCGGGCTGCGCCGCGCGACCTCGGCAATGTACAGCCCGTTCCAGCCAATGGCCGTGGCGCCGAGCAAGGCAAACACCAGCGCGGCAAGCAGCACCGGCCAGCCCGGCCCGATGAACATCAGCGCAAAGCTGCAGGCAATCGTCACCAGGCTCAGCATGCGCAAGGCGGCAAGGCAGTCACCGCTGCGGTCCGCCAGCCAGCCCCAGCCGATACGGCCGAGCACGCCGCCAATCTGCGCCACCGACAGCATCAGTCCGGCTGCGACCAGGCTGTAACCGGCCTCCTGCACCAGCATCACCACGGTGAAGGTGCCGACACAGAGCTGGATGAAGGCGAGGCAGAACGAAGCCAGCCCCAGCCAGCGCAGCGCGGCGATGCGCCACACCAGCGCAAAACCGTCGAGCACCCGCACCTTGACCGCCAGTTCCGGACGGCGGTCGTCATCCCAGGCTGCTCGCGCGGGCTGCATCGCAATCAGTGTCAGCAGTGCAGAGGCCAGCACCACGGCCGCCGCCCAGCGCCAGCCGAAATTGAGTGTCAGTACCGGCGCAATCAGCGCCATCAGTGCCCAGGCCATCGGCACGCCGGTCTGCTTCAGCGAAAAAATCAGATTGCGCCGCCGCGGCGGGGTGTAACGGAACAGCAGATGGGTGGCCGCCGGCAGGTTCATGCTCATCGCCAGGCCGATGATCACCGAGGCCAGCGCCAGCATCGCCACGCTGCCATGCAGGGTCAGCGCCATCGCGATCACGCAGCAGGCCATGCCGATCTGCGTGGTGCGGCAGCCGCCGTAACGCGCCACCATCCAGGTGAACAGCATCGAGCCGATCATCGCGGCGCCGTAGATCACGCTCATCTGGTAGCCGATCAGCGCGGCATCGACGCCGAGTTCGCGTGCCAGCTCCGGCGCGATCACCGGAAACACCGCGGCGCCCATCGCACCGGCAACCTGGGCGGCGGTAGTCGCAGCGACCACCGCCGCCACGGTGCGCAGCGAGTGGGTTTCGCCTTCTGCTGCAGCGGCTGATGGATTGTTCAAGTGCGCGGCTCCGTACGCGCCGCCAGCGCGGCAAGCAGGGCACTCGCCACACCCGCCACCGCAAGAAAACCGAAGGTCGTGGTGTAGCTGCCGATCATGCGGTAGGCCAGCGCAAACAGCGACGGCCCGACCAGGATGCCGGCAAAAATCCAGATCATCACGCCGCCGGTGACCACGCTGACCATGCCCGGCGGGCTCAGCCTGGCGATCTGCGCGTGCATCACGCCGTTCCAGCCGTAGGCAACAACGCCGAACAACAGGTAGAACGGCACCAGCACCCAGGCCGGCCATTGCGGCGAGACAAACACGCTGATCACGCAACCTGCCGCGGCACAGAGGCTGGTCACACTCAAGGCGGCAATCGCCTTGCCGCTGCGGTCAGCCATCCAGCCGAAAACCAGGCGCCCGGCCATGCCCGCAACCTGCACCAGCGACAGCATCACGCCGGCAGCCACCAGGCTGTAGCCGACATCCTTGACCAGCAGGTTGACGGTGAAGGTCCCGACACAGAGCTGCAGCAGCGAAAAGAAAAACGCGGCGATGCCGAGGTAACGCAGCGTCGGATAACGCCACAGCTCGATGACCCCGGTGAACAGGCTGGTGCGCCCGGCGGCATGCGGATCGCGGTCATCATCCCAGTAACGCCGCCAGCGCTCGAACAGCAGCGCCGCAGCCACCGCGTACACCAGCACCACCAGCATCGGCAGCCGCCAGCCCCAGCGCAGGGTCAGCACCGGTGCAATCAGTGCAATCAGCGCCCAGCCCAGCGGCACGCCGGTCTGTTTGATCGAAAAAATCAGGTTGCGGTGCTTCGGCGGGCCGAAACGATACAGCAGGTGCGCGGCGGCCGCCGCGGCCAGCGCGTTGCTCGATCCAATGAACAGCGCGGCGAGCGGCATCGTCCACAGCTTGCCGACCAGCGCGATCGACATGCCCGCCGCCGCCAGCCAAAGCGCCCACTGCATGCCGCGGCAGGCGCCCCAGCGCAGCACCACGGTGCCGACCAGCGTCGAGGCGAGCATCGCCGCGCCGAAGAGCAGGCTGATCTGGTAACCGACATAGGAGGCATCGACGCCCAGCATCAGTGCCAGCTGCGGGGCAATCACCGGAAAAATCGCGATGCCCATCGCCGCGGCAATCTGCGCCGCGGTCGCCGCCATGACGACAACAACGATTGATGGCGGCGCGGCGCTGTCCGCGGCCTGCTCTGCGGCCATCGTCAACCGGCGCGCGGTGCGCGCCCGCCGGCAAGGAGCAGGAACAGCGCGATGGAGGCGATCAGCGGCACCACGACAAAGGTATGGCTGTAACTGTCGATGCCGCCGTAGATCGCGGCAAAGGCGGCCGGGCCGATCAGCACGCCGGCAAATACAAAAAACGTGGTGCCGGCCGCGACAACACTGGCCATGCCAGGCGGACTGAGGCGCGCCGCCTCGGCATGGAACACCCCGTTCCAGCCCACCGCGGTTGCGCCGATCACAAAAAATAGTATATAAATCAATGTCTTGTTCCAATCAGCCCGGAAGAATACCAGAGTCAGCGTGGACAAAATGGTGATCACGCAGATGATCACCAGCACCCGCGAGCTGCTGCCGAGACGGTCGGCCACCCAGCCCCAGCACACCCGCGACACCGAACCACCAACCTGCACCACCGACAGCAGCACGCCGGCCTCGACCAGCCCGATGCCGCCTTCGGCAACGAGATAAATCACGGTAAAGCTCAGCACGATGCGCTGGATCGCGGAAAAGATCATCGCCACCAGCGACAGCCCGCGCAGGCCGGGCTCGCGCCACACCAGCGGCACGCCGCCGAAGGCGCTGCGTTCGCCGCCACCGTCGCCACGCACATCGCTGTCCCAGGCCGCGCGGTGGCGCTGGCTGTAGGCGAGCAACAGCAGAATCATCACGCCGACGACCACCAGCGACCAGCGGTAACCAAAATGCACGGCAATTGCCGGCGCAGTCAGCGCGGTGATCACACCGCCCACCGGCACCCCGGTCTGCTTGATCGAAAACATGATGTTGCGGCGTTCCGGCGGTGTGTAGGTCACCAGCATGTGTGCCGCGGCGGGATTGAGCAGGCCCATGCCGATGCCGACCGCGGCCGAGCCGATGGCGATGGCCGTCACCGAAGGCAGGGCAAACAGCAGCATGCCGGCACCGCAGCACAGCGCCGAAAGCTGGGTGGTGCGCGCCGCGCCGAAACGCAGCACCGAGGTGCCCGCCCACATCGTCGCCAGCGTCGCCACACCAAAAGTGAGACTCACCTGGTAACCGATCAGGATCGGCTCGACGCCAAGCGCCTCGGCGAGTTTGGGGGCGATGGTCGGCAGCAGGATGTTCGACATCGCCACAATCAGCTGCGCAAAAGTCGCAACTGCGACCACCATCCACGGACCGGGCAACTGACCGGGCAATGCAGCGGGCTTGTTCACAAGAATCCGGGGGGACGCTGAAAAGGTGAAACCGCAGGAAAAACTGGCAAACCGCATTGTCTTGACTGCACCGCTGCAGTGCAAGGCGCACTTTCACGATGCGGTCCTGAATGTCTGACGGCAATGCAGCACTGCAACAAAAAAACGCCCATAATGTCGGCTCTGCGCGCGGTACACCCGCGCCTGATCATTATTCAACACCCTCAATCCGGAGATTCAAACATGCGAGCAGTGGTATTGCGCGGTCACGGCGACATCGACAGTCTGGAATACGTCCAGGATTTCCCGGATCCCGTGGTCGTCGAAGGCCATGTGGTGATCCGCGTCAAGGCGACCTCCTTCAACTACCACGACGTGTTCACGGTGCGCGGCATGCCCGGCATCAAGGTGCCCTTCCCGATGATCATCGGCCTCGACCTCGCCGGTGAAATCCTCGAAGTCGGCGCCGGCGTGACCGGCTGGAAAGCCGGCGACCGAGTGCTGGTCAACCCGCTGAACAAGAAAAAAGGCCTGATGGGCGAAATGATGCACGGCGGCCTCGCCGAGAAATGCCTGGTCGCCGCCGACCAGCTGATCAAGATGCCTGACGACGTCAGCTTCGAGCAGGCGGCCTCGCTGCCGGTGGCCTACGGCACCGCGCACCGCATGATCATCACCCACAACACCATCAAAAAGGGCGACAAGGTGCTGGTGCTCGGCGCCAGCGGCGGTGTCGGCACCGGCTGCGTGCTGCTCGCCAAGATGCTTGGTGCCGAAGTCATTGCCTGCGCCTCCAGCGAAGACAAGATCCAGCGTCTGAAGGATCTGGGCGCCGACCATGTCATCAACTACAAGACCACCGATTTCTCGAAATGGGCGGTCGAAAAATTCGGCAAGCCGCAGCGCCGCAACTACGAAGGCGGTGTCGATGTGGTGATCAACTTCACCGGTGGCGACACCTGGGCGCCGTCGCTGAAATGCGTCAAGCGCGGCGGCAAGATCCTGGTCTGCGGCGCCACCGCGGGTTACGACCCGAAGGAAGACCTGCGTTATGTCTGGAGCTTCGAAATCCAGATCATCGGCTCCAACAGCTTCTACGACGACAACCTGAAGGCACTGATGGACCTGATCCAGCAGGGCAGGATGAAGCCGGTGGTCGATGAAGTGCTGCCGCTGGAAAAAGCTGCCGAAGGCCTGAAGCTGATCGAAAACCGCGAGGTTTTCGGCAAGGTTGTGATTACCCCTTAAAGCGAAAACCTTTTAGCCACAGAGGTCACAGAGAACACAGAGAAACCCCAAGGCATCCGTAGGCAACCGGCGTGTCGTTGCCGCGCTTTTCCTCTGTGAACTCTGTGGCTCGCTTTTGACTTTGACCTTGGTTTTCAAACAACCATGACCATCCCCCGCCCCGAGCCGCGCGGTCAGCCGGGCAATCTCGGCGCGCCCTTCATCGCACATGCCGGCTCGACACGCACCGCGCTGGTCGACCTGCATGATGCGCAGGCGCCGCGCGAGCACGGCTACCGCGAGCTGGATACACTGATCAATGCGGTGGCGCGCGGCCTGCTGCGCCGCGGACTGAAGGCCGGCGACCGTGTCGCCATCCTGTCGCTGAACCGTGGCGAATTCGTCGCGGTGCTGCTCGGCGCGATGCGCGCCGGCATGGTGCCGGTGCCGATCAACATCAAGCTTGCCGCCGACACCGTCGGCTATATCGTCAATGATGCCGGCGCCAGGCTCGCCTTCTGCGAAAGCGCCTGGGCCCATCTTTTGCCGGCCACTGCCGAGCGCATCGATTTCGACAGCGGATTCAGGGATTTCCTTGATCCCGGCACATTCACGCCGGTCGAGCCGGCACCGGACACCGTGGCGATCCAGCCTTACACCTCGGGCTCCACCGGCAAACCCAAGGGCGTGCTGCTGACCCATTACGGACAGAACTGGAGCCGGCTGATCCTGGCCCACACCCGCGGCACCTCCGAAAGCGACGTGATCCTGATTGCGGCGCCGCTGTACCACAAGAATGCGCTGAACGCGATCAAACAGGGCCTCACCGCAGGCGCCAAGCTGGTGCTGATGCCGCAGTTCAACGTCGAGCGTTATCTCGCCGCCATTGCGCGTTACCGCTGCACGGTAATCTCGGGCGTGCCGACAATGATCTCGATGCTGCTCGCGCGCCGCGACCTGCTCGCCGCCACTGACACCACCTCGGTGCGCACGGTGATGATGGGCTCGGCGCCCTCCTCGCCGCAGCTGCTCGCCGACATCCGCAGCCATTTCCCCAACGCGCAGCCGCTGGTGGTCTATGGTGTAACCGAAGGCGGACCGGTGCCGCTGGGCCCCGATCCGCAGGGACGCCCGCGGCCGGCCGGTTCGATCGGCGTGCCTTACGAAGGCACCGAAGCGCGGTTGATCAATGGTGCGACACCCGACGAAGGCGAACTGATCCTGAAAAACCCCGGCATCCTCGCCGGCTATTACAACCTGCCGGAAGAAACCGCCAAGCGCATCCGCGATGGCTGGTACCACACCGGTGATGTCTGCCGCCGCGATGCCGAAGGCTTCTACTACTTCGTCGGCCGTACCGATGACATGTTTGTCTGCGGCGGCGAGAACATTTTCCCGATCGAAGTCGAGCGCCTGCTCGAAAAACATCCCGCCGTGCACCAGGCCGCCGTGCTGCCCTTTGCCCATGAACTGAAAGGCCAGGTACCCTACGCCTTTGTGGTGCTGCGGACGGGTAAAACTGCAACGGAAGAAGAACTGAAACAGCACGCACTGGCCAACGGCCCCGCCTACCAGCATCCGCGGCGGGTGTTTTTCCTGGAGCAGCTGCCGCTGGCAGGCACCAACAAGGTCGACCATAAAAAATTGCGCGCCATTGCTGCTGGCAATGAGAAGAACTCACCACCAGCCTGATTTTTTCTTGATTGCGCGGCCACGCCGCGTGGTTTCCAATCCCTGATCAACCCCGGAGCATTGAACATGAGCGACAAACCGACCCCGCCCAGCCTCGAAGATCTGCAGAAGCTGATCACCCGCGGCCCCTTCAACCAGTGGCTGAACTTCACCTTCATCAAGGCCGGTGAAGACGGTATCGAGGTCAAGGCCGGCTGGCGCGAGGAATGGGTGGTCAATCCGGAACGCAAATACACCCACGGCGGCATCCTTGC
>JAIENU010000064.1 GCA_019751125.1 Burkholderiales bacterium
TCGGAAATCCAGCGCCTCGGCCGCATCGTACGCGAGGCCGGCATCAAGGCGGAGTAGCCGCGCGCGCCTTGCTTGACCAGATGCGGGTTGACTCGAGGCCGGCATTCTTCAACACTCGACACCTGCCTGAGCCGGAGTCATTTCTTGAAAAAATCGCTGTTGCAGGGCCTGTTGCTGAAAAGCCTGTTGTTTGTCGTGCTGGGCGTGACCGTGGCCGCAGCCACCACCGACATCTTTCGTGCGCCGCTGCTGCTGCGCGACGTGAGTCCTGCACTGTGGGCCGAACCCTTCCGTGGCGTCACCCGAGACGGTCAGGTCGTGCCGGGCCTGTTCGAACTTGCGCAGACCGGTGTGTCCACCGCACCGGTGCAACGCGCGGCGGCGGCTTTCGTGCGCAGCCTCGACGAGGAGCAGCGTAAAAAGACCCTGTTTGCCGTCAGCGATGACGAGTGGCGGCGCTGGGACAACCGCCATTTTCCGACCCGCCAGGGCATCGGCTTTTTCGAGATGACCCCGCAGCAGCGCCAGCGTGCTTTCGAGCTGATGCGCGAAAGCCTCAGCGCCAAGGGCCTGCGCCTGAGCCGGCACATCATGAACCTCAACGGCACGCTGGCCGAACTCTCCGGCAAGCCCGAGGAATACAGCGAGTGGTTCTACTGGATCACCCTGATGGGCGAGCCCTCGGCCACCGCGCCCTGGGGCTGGCAGCTTGAGGGCCATCACCTGAGCATCAATTATTTTGTACTTGGCGACCAGGTGGTGATGACCCCGGTGTTCATGGGCTCGGAGCCGGTGCGTGCCGACGAGGGTCGTTTCAAGGGCACGGTGGTGCTGCAGGAAGAGCAGGACAAGGGCCTCGCGCTGATGCTGGCGCTGAACCCCGCGCAGCAGGCCGAGGCGCGGCTGCGCAAGGACAAGAGCGGTGATGACGTGCTGTCCGCTGCGTACAAGGACAACCTGGCACTCGATTTCGCGGGACTGCGCGCCGCCAAACTCGACGCCGCGCGCAAGGCGCAGCTGCTCGAACTGATTGCCGAGTATGTCGCCAACATGAAGGAAGGCCACGCCAAAGTGAAAATGGCCGAGGTGCAGAAACACCTCGACGACACCTGGTTCGGCTGGATCGGTTCAACCGATGCCGGCGGGGTGTTCTATTACCGCATCCACAGCCAGGTGATCCTGATCGAGTTCGACCACCAGCGTCCGGTGGCGCTCGGACGTTCCAATCCCGGGACTGCGGCCGCGACGCGCAACCACATCCACACCGTGGTGCGCACGCCCAACGGTAACGATTACGGCAAGGATCTGCTGCGCCAGCACCACCAGCGCCATAAACACTGAGCCACGCCGGGACCGGAACCATGCCTCGCCCTGCCAATCCGATCATCATCGACATCGAAGCCTCCGGTTTTGGCGGCGAGAGTTATCCAATCGAAGTCGGCGTCGCGTTGGCCGATGACAGCAAGTTCTGCTCGCTGATCCGCCCGGTGCCGCAGTGGGAGTACTGGGACGAGCAGGCGGAACGCGTGCACCGCATCCCGCGCGAGCTGCTGCAGATCCATGGCAAGCCGGTCGCCGAGGTCGCCGCGGGGCTCAACCACCTGCTCGAGGGAAAGACCCTGTATTCCGACGGCTGGGTGGTCGACAAGCCCTGGCTGACCACGCTGTTTCACGCGGCGCGCACGGCGATGCGCTTCCGTGTCAGTCCTCTGGAGCTGATTCTTTCGGACGAACAGATGGCCACCTGGCACGCCACCAAGGATCGCCTTCTTGCCGAAATTGCAGAACCGCGCCACCGCGCGAGCTTCGACGCCTGGGTGGTGCAGGAAACCTACCGCCGTACCTTGTCCGGCCCCGCTGCTTCCTGATTGCCGGTGGTGCGGGCTGTTTACCCCGAACCAGTCCGGTTATTCAATCGACCGCCTTCGTGTCGCCGATCCGCAACAGTGCGAGTGCCTGCAAATCAAGGGACTGACCGCAGGGCCTCCAGTCCTGTCGCCTGCCGGCGACGGAATGACTCCCGAGGGATTTCATAACCCTTTGTTTTCAATACAAAAAAATTCTGGCCCGATCCCTGCTCAGTAAGGCCTGTCCCTGAATCTGCCGGTGCGCTCCTCCGCAGTTGCTACAGCGCGTTAGCAGATTCGAATGACCGCTGCCCGGCTTGTTTTCCGGAATGCGTGGACAAAAAAGGATGACCATGACGGGAACAGACCGGAGCAGTCGGAACAGGGTATGCAGGTGCTTGTGCCGCTGTTTATTACTGCCGGCCGTGTTGCTGATGGCCGGCTGTGCGCCGATGACATTGACTGCGATCGGCGTGGGCTCGGCGGCCGGCGTCCAGCACACCATGGGCGGCATCAGTTACCGCACCTTCACGACGCCGCTGCCGCAGGTGCGCAGCGCCACGCTGGCCAGCCTGGGCCGCATGGGCATCAAGGTCGATTCGCGCGAGAAATCCGCCGAAGGCGAGATCATCAAGGCGAGCGCCAATGGCCGCAGCATCGAGATCGAGTTCGATGCGCTGACGCCGAACACCACGCGCATGCGCACCATGGTGCGCAACGGCCTGTTCATGGATGCCGCAACCGGGGCCGAAATCATTCTGCAGACCGAAAAGGGGCTCGGTCATGCCAACGTGGCGCAGGGCTCCTGACGCGGGAGCATGTCCATCCGCGCTTTCCTTGACTTCATTCTTTCATTCGGACTTTTGTTTGAGCCGATCCGGAGGACGATCATCATGAAACTGAAACGTTCAACAGGCGTGCTGATGTCCGGCCTGATTATTGCCGCGCTGCTGTTTGTGTTTGTAATACCGGCCCGGGCCGCCACGATGGTGGAAACCGATACTGCTGTTGTGCAGGACGGCGGCCAGGCGCGGGCGGAATCCCGTTTCGTCAGCGAGTTCGCCGGGTTTGCCGGTTCCCGGGAAAATGCCCGAAGCCTGTACGGCGGGCTGCGCACCGGCAGCCGCATCACGTTCGCCGCGCCTGCCGGCAGCGGCAGTACCACCGGCACCGCGGTCCTGCAGTTTGATTCACCCACGCGCCCGATGGGCAACGGCAACGTGTTCATCAGCACGGCGCTGGCCCGCGAACAGCTCGCGCGCTACGGCATCACCGAACCCACGCCGCAGCAACTGCAGGCCGCATTGACCGGGGGCCGCATCACGCCTGTCGGCAGCAACACGCGGCCGGTCGAACTGCAGGGCGTGCTGGTGCAGCGCGCCGACGGCATGGGCTGGGGCGCCATTGCCCGATCCCAGGGCGTCAACCTCGGTCGCGTGGTCAGCGGCTTGCGCAATGACCCCGCGATGACCTCGACCACGGCAACCGCCGTCAGTACCCGTACTGCGACCACCACCACGGCTGCGTCCGGCACGACGGCTCAAGGCACGGCCACGGCTTCCGCCATCGGCGCGAACACCGGTCCGGGAGCGGCGGCCACGGCGGCGAGTGGCCGCGTGCCGGATTCCGGCGGCGGCCGCGGCACGGGCATTGTCAATGCTTCGGGCCAGGCTTTTGGCGCCGGCATCAATGCCCATGCCAACGCGCAGGCGGGTGCGCGTGCCGCTGGCGGCCTGACCAGCGGTCTTGGCGGTGCGGCGGGCGCACGCGCGGGGGGCGCGGGTTCGGCCGGTTCACAAGGGCAGGGCAAGGGGCTTCCCCGTAACTGATCCGTCTGCATGCCCGGGCGCAGTCGTGCGCCCGGGCCGGGGGCGACTCTGTCTGCCCCGCAAGTGATCGCGCGCCGTCCGGCATGTGATGGCGTTCCGACAAACATCTTCAGAGGTTTACATGAGCATCCGGGAAGTGATTTCGGCGCTGCAATCGACGCGCCGCATTTTTGCTGTACGCCAGATACTTTTGCATGTGCTGGTCACCGTGCTTGCCGTGGCTATCGCGTTTTCGATTCCCAAGGCCGCCGGCTACGTGCTGTACGAATGGTGGCCCAAGGTGGCCGGTGACACCAACCTGCTGATCGCCACCGAAGTCGGTTTTGCCGCGGTGCTGGTGTTGTTGTTCAACATCCTGCAGATGGCCTGGGAGGACCGTTCCAGGCTGCGCGCAGCCGAGATGGCATCGCTGGTGCATGCCAGCCAGGGCGCAAGCCGGATGACCAGCCGGCGCGAGCGCCAGTTGGCCGGCAAGCTCGGCATCAGCCGCGATGCCTTCATCCTGACGCTCACCGGATACGACACCTTCAGTGCCGAATCCAGCCTGCTGCGCGACCAGCTGATGAATGCCTACGAAATACGCGTGCTGCTGCTTAATCCCGGCGCGCCGAGTACGCGCAACCATGTCGGCGCACTGCCCGATGCCGTCACGCTGCGCACATTCCATGAGGAGGTCCAGGCAAGCCTTGCTTACCTGCAGTCGCTTGCGGCGCTGGGCAAGAAGGTGGCCGTCCGATTCTACGAGCACAAACCGTTCTGGAAGGTTGCCGTGCTTGGTGAGCATGTCTGGGTCCAGTACTGCCACAGCGGCGCCGAAATCAAGAATGAGCCGGAATTCGTGTTTGCGCTGAACAGGTCGAAGCCGCGGCTCGGGTTCTACGTGCCGTTCTACATGTATTTCCTCGATTGCTGGGAAAACCCGGAGAATCCCGAATATGATTTCGAGACCCGGGAGCTCGTGTACCGGGACGGGCTGGGGCAGGAGCTGCGACGCACTGCGTTTGACGAAGGCCATGCACCGGAGCGGCAGCGCCGCGTCGCTTCCGGCTGAACGCATTGCCGCGGCGCGGCATGCACCATCCATACTCTGGGCCATGTCCGCAGACGCGGCCTCCGGCAATTTACAATCGGCCTCCTGCCCTAACGGAAGCCGCAATGAATACCCTTGCAGAACGCCTCGGCGCCTGGACTGCCGACCTGCGCTACGAAGACCTGCCGCCGCAGGTGGTGCATGCCGCCAAGCGCATGATTGTCGATACCCTGGGCTGCGCCATCGGCGGTTATGACAGCGAGCCCTCGCGCATCGCGCTCGACCATGCGGCGACGGTGATCAGCACCCAGCCGGCGAGCGTGCTGTGCACGGGATTGCAGACCAGCCCCGAGCTCGCGGTGTTCGCCAACGGCGTGATGATCCGCTATCTCGACTACAACGACGGCTACATCGGCCGTGAAGCGGGGCATCCCAGCGACAGCATTGCCGCGCTGCTTACCGCTGCCGAAATCGGCAAGGCCGATGGCCGCGAGCTGATTGTCGCCACGGTGATTGCCTACGAGATGTTCTGCCGCATGTGCGACATCGTGAACTTCAAGCCGATGGGTTTTGACCACACCACCATCGGCGCGATGGCCAGCGTGCTCGGCGCTGCGCGGCTGATGGGGCTGGACCGTGACCAGATCGCCACTGCGCTGAGCATTACCGTCGCTGCCAACGTTGCGCTGTACCAGACGCGCATCGGCAATGTCTCGACGTGGAAGGGCTGCGCCTATGCCAATGCCAGCCGCAACGCGATCTTTTTCGCGCAGATGGCCAAACGCGGCATGACCGGCCCCTCGCCGGTGTTCGAAGGCCGTGGCGGTTATTTTGTCGCGGTCACGCGCCAGCCCTTTGAGCTCGCGCCTTTTGGCGGCAGGGGCCAGCCGGAATTCAGGATCATGGACTGCCTGATCAAGCGTTATCCGCTGGGCCAGTATTCCCAATCGGTGGTGCATGCCGCACTCGAGGCGCGCGCGAAGGTCGGAAACATCGACGACATCGCAGAAATCCACGTGCGCACGCTGCACACCGCAGTGGAGATGATGGCCGGCGACCCCGACAAATGGACGCCCGCCAACCGCGAGACCGCCGACCACAGCATGCCCTACACCGCGGGTGTCGCGCTGAAATACGGCTCGGTGGACCTGCCGTATTTCGAGGATCCGTGCCTGCACGATCCCGAACTGCTGGCGCTGGTCGCGAAGATCAAATGCACGGTGTCGGAAGAAGCCAACAAACGCGAGCCCGAGGCCATGCTCTGCGACATGGACATCGTGATGAAGGACGGCCGGCGCGAAGCGATCCGCGTCGAATACCACCGCGGCCATCCGAAAAACCCGATGTCCGATGCCGAGATCGAGGAAAAATTCCGGTCACTGGCCGGCACGCAGATTTCCGCCGACCAGGCCGATTCGCTGCTGCACCTGTTGTGGAACCTCGAACAGCTCGACGACATGCAGTCGCTGTTTGCACTGACCCGTATCTGAAGGAAGAAAAACGATGAAACCCTGGATGAAACTGAATGGTTTGCTGATCACGCTGCTTGCCGCGCTTTTTGTCGCGCCGTTGCAGGCCATGGCCGCGGCCGGTGACGACTACCCGGCGCGCCCGGTGCGCCTGCTGGTGCCCAATCCGCCCGGTGGCGGCAGCGACGCGGTGGCGCGCATCCTCGCGCAAAAACTTACTGAACGCTTCAGCCAGCAGTTTGTGGTCGACAACCGCGCCGGAGGCGGCGGCATCATTGCCAACGAAACCGTGGCGCGCGCCAACCCTGACGGTTACACGCTGCTGCTGGCCTTCATCGGGCCGGTGGCGATCAGCCCCGCGCTGACCCGGGTGCCCTACGATTCGGTGAAGGATTTTGCGCCGGTGGCGTTGACCGCCGCAGGCCAGTACATGCTGGTGCTGCATCCTTCGGTGCCGGCGAAATCGCTGAAGGATTTTGTCGCCTACGCCAAGGCCAATCCGGGCAAGATCAACTACGCCTCGGCCGGCAACGGCTCGCCGCTACACCTCGCGGCGGAACTGTTCAAGTCGCGCGCCGGCATCAACATGACGCACATCGCCTACAAAGGCGGCGGTCCGGCCACCGCAGCAATCCTCGCCGGGGAGGTGCAGGCGGTGTTTGGCAGCCTGACCTCGGCGATCCCGCAGGTGCGCGCCGGCAAGCTGACCGCGCTGGGGGTCACCGGTGCCGCGCGTTCGCCGCTGGCGCCGGAGTTTGCAACCATTGCCGAACTCGGTTTCTCCGGATTCGAGATCACTTCCTGGTACGGCGTGCTCGCGCCGGCGCGTACTGCGCCGGTCATCATCACTCGGCTCAACGGCGCGCTGAACGAAGCGCTGCGCGCGAAGGATGTCATCGACAGCCTGCGCCGCCAGGGGCTGGATGCCACCGGCGGCACCCCCGAGGTGTTTGCCGCGCATATCAAATCCGAGCTCGCAAAATGGGCCAAGGTGGTGAAGGACGGCAATATCCGGGCTGATTGACGGCATCGATGGCAGTTAAAATATAATAATAAAAACAATGACTTATGATGCATCTCTAGGCCGGGTGCGGGAGTCGTTATAGTGTGAACAGGCGACGGGCACAACGCCCGCGCCGTTCATCCAACGGGGGAGATTGCAAGATGATGCACGCACGTCTGGTCGCGCTTGCGGTGCTTGGCGCGTCACTGTTCGGACTGCTTTCGCAGTCAGTCGCAGCACAAACCAATTATCCGGAACGCCCGATCCGCTGGATCGTGCCTTACCCGCCCGCGGGCACCACCGACATCCTGGCGCGGGTGATGGGCGGCTGGCTGACGCAGCGCCTCGGCGCGCAGGTGGTGATCGACAACCGGCCCGGTGCCGGCAACAACATCGGCACCGAACTGGCGATCAAGTCCGCACCCGACGGCTACACCTTGTTCCTGGTCAACCCGGCCAACGCGATCAACGCCACGCTCTATACTAAGCTGCCGTTCAATTTCCTGCGCGACCTTGATCCGGTCGCAGGCATCGCGCGCGTGCCGAACATGATGGTGATCACCCGCGAGCTGCCGGTGAAGACGGTTGCCGATTTCATCGATTACGCCAAAAAGAATCCGGGCAAGGTCAACATGGCCTCCTCCGGCAGCGGTACCTCGGTGCACCTTACCGGCGAGCTGTTCAAGGCGGCGACCGGCCTCGACCTGCTGCATGTGCCGTTCAAGGGTGCCGGCCCCGCGCTGATCGAACTGGTCGGCGGGCGCAACGTGCAGGTGATCTTCGACAACATGCCGTCGTCGATCGGCCATGTCCGCGGCGGCACCTTGCGCGCGCTGGCGGTGACCACCGCGAAACGCAGCGCGGCACTGCCTGACGTGCCGGCGATGGCTGAAACCCTGCCCGGCTTCGAAGCCAGCGCCTGGTTCGGCATGGCGGTGCCCAAGGGCACGCCGGCGGCCATCGTTGCCCGCCTCAACAAGGAAATGAACGCCGGCCTCGAAGATCCGAAAATGCGTGCGCGCCTTGCCGAACTCGGCGGCGACCCGATCATCGGCACACCGGCCGAATTCTGGAAACTGCACGCCGCCGAAACCGAGAAATGGGCCAAGGCAGTGAAAATTTCCGGCGCCAAGGTTGAATAAGCGGCAGGCCGGACACGCGGCAACGTTTGTTTAAACGGGGGGCGCATTGCGCCTCCCGTTTTTTTATGGCCAGCCGCAGCCGTACAATCCGTCCACCTTTCACTTTTCCGGAACAAACCACCGATGAATGCCGATTTCGCCGCGCGTATTGCCGCGATGAATGCGATGTACAAGCTGCCCGCCGCGCAGCAGCCGACCCTGCCCGCCGATGCCGCGGAGCGGCTGGTGAAATTCAAGGCGACGCTGATGGATGAGGTGCACGAGATCGACGACATCGTTGCACTCATGCACAAGGGCGCGGCGCCGGCCGAAGTGCTGACCGCGATCGCCGACCTGCTCGGCGACGTCATCGTCTATTGCCGTTCGGAAGCGCTGAAATACGGCCTGCCGCTGGAAGACGTGCTCGGCATCATCATGGACAGCAACGAGAGCAAGCTCGGCGCCGACGGCAAGCCGATCTACGATGGCAACGGCAAATTCCTGAAGGGCCCCAACTACTGGAAGCCGGAGCCGAAGATCAGGGCACTGCTCGAGAACAAAGGCGGCTGAATCAGCCCAGCGCCTGGCGCACCCATTCCGCCACACGCAGTACCCGCTCATCATCAGCAAAGGCGCCGGTGATTTGTACCGCCAGCGGCAGTCCCTGCGGACCGGTGCCGGCGGGCAGCGTGACACAGGGCGCGCCGAGCAGGGTCCATGAACGGTTGAACAGCGAATTGCCGGTGCCGCTGATGCCGACGGGTGCCTCTCCGGGTGCGCTGAGTGTCAGGAACACATCAATGTCGGCAAACTGGTCCGCGTAGCGCAGGCGCGCGGCGCGGGCCCGTTGTTGTGCTTCGTCGTACAGCGCGCGCGGCTTCATCGCATATTCTGCGAGTTTTCCGCGCAGGTGATCGCTGAGCAGCTGCGGCGCAGTGCGGCGTTCATGAGCGAGTGCCCGCGCCGCTTCGAAATTCATGATCCGCACCTGGTCTTCGTGCAGGCGGTCGAACTCCGGCGGCAGCATGGCATCGCGCACGCTGGCGCCTTTGCCGGCCAGCGTTTTTGCCGCTTCTTCCAGCGTCTGCTGTGCCGGGGGCGTGGCGTCCTGCCAGCGCGAGGTGCGCAGCAGGCCGATGCGCGGCGCCTGCGGCAGCTTCGTCGTGAAGTCAGGCATCGTGCGCGCCGACACGGCATGCACCAGCAGCGCGCAGTCCTCGACGTTGCGCGCCATCACGCCGATGGTGTCCAGTGATTCGGCCAGCTGTTTCAGACCGGCGCGGTTGATCGTGCCGTAGCTCGGTTTGTAACCGGTGATGCCGCAGTAGGCCGCAGGCCTTATCGTCGAACCGCCGGTCTGGGTGCCGAAGGCCAGCGGCACCATGAAATCGGCGACGGCCGCGGCCGAGCCGCTGGAGGAGCCGCCGGGTGTGTGCGCGAGGTTCAGCGGGTTGCGTGTCGGGCCCGGCATGCGCGAGGCGAATTCGGTGGTCACCGTCTTGCCGAGCACGATGCCGCCGGCTTCGCGCACCAGTGCCACGCAGGCGGCATCTACCACCGGCACATGGTCGCGATAGATCGGTGAGTTGTAGCCGGTGGGCATGCCTGCGGTGTCGATCACATCCTTGAAACCGACGGGAATTCCGGCGAGTGGCCCGCGCGGTTTTTCGCGGTCAATTTGGCGTGCTGCGGCGAGTGCGACATCCGCATCACAGTGCACCCAGGCCTGCACCTCGCCATCGCGCTCGCGGATGCGTTCGAGGTGGGCAGCCACATAGTCTTCCGCGCTGAGGGTGCCGGCGGCGATGCGGCGTGCGGCTGCTGCGGCGGAGAGCTGGATCAGTGTATTCATGTCGGCGTGGATTCTTCTTTGTGGACTGGCTGCAGTCAGGCGATGATGATTGCGGTATGGTGCCGTATAAACCGTATAAATATAAATCGTATAAATTAAATCGCATAAATTAAATCGCATAAATACAGCGAGGAGCCAGCATCATGAACACAACATCAAAAGCTATCCAGGCCGCCGGTCTGCTGTTCATCGTGCTGTTCGCGGCACAGCCGCTGCAGGCGGCGCAGAACGAGGCGCAGAATTTTCCGCAGCGGCCGATCCGGCTGATCGATCCTTATGCGCCGGGCGGCGGTTCCGGTGTGGTCGCGCGCCTGGTCGCGACAAAAATGGCCGAGGCCTGGGGCAAGCAGGTGGTGATCGACAACCGGCCCGGTGCGACCGGTACCATCGGCACCGAGCTGGCGATGCGCGCGGTGCCTGACGGCCACACGCTGCTGATGGGCACCAGCGGCTCGATTGCGATCAGCCCGAACATGAACAAGGTGCCGTATGACCCGGTGCGCGATTTCATCGCCATCACCCAGACCAGCGGCCAGGCCATGCTGGTGGTGCTGCATCCTTCGGTGCCGGTGAATTCGGTGAAGGAGCTGGTCGCGCTGGCCCAGGCGCAGCCGGGCAAGCTGACCTATGCGTCCTCGGGCTCCGGCGGCTCCGGCCATCTTGCGGTCGAGCTGTTCCAGTCGATCGCCAAGGTGCGCATGATCCATGTGCCGTACAAGGGTTCAGGCCCTGCGGTGCAGGCACTGGTTGGCGGCGAATCGCAGATCGGTTTCAACAACATTCTTGCGGTGCTGTCCTATGTCAACGCCGGCCGGCTGAAAGGCATCGCCGTGACCAGCCCGAAACGTGCGCCGGCGGTGCCCAATCTGCCGACGCTGGCCGAGGCCGGCGTCACCGGTTACGAGGCGATGTCGTGGAACGGCATGTTTGCCCCGGCGAAAACGCCGCGTGCGATCATCACCAAGATCCATGCTGAAGTGGTGAAGGCGCTGAACTCGCCCGATGTGCGCGACAAGCTGGTGGCCATGGGTTCCGATCCGGTGGCGAGCACTTCCGAGGAATTCAGCGCCTATGTCAAGGCCGAGCTTGCGCGCTGGGGCAAGGTGATCCGCGACAACAACATCCGCACTGAATGACCAACATCATCAACACCGATACGGAGCAGCAATGAGCCACAGCAATCTCGGCGCGTACAACATCGAAGACCTGCGGCTGATGGCAAAAGCGCACCTGCCGCGCGCGATTTTCGAATTCATCGACCGCGGCACCGAGGACGACATCGCACTCGCCAACAACCGCGAGGCCTTCGAACGCATCAAACTCTGCCCGCGCACGCTGGTTGATGTCTCGAAACGCAGCCAGGAAATCACGCTGTTCGGTCGGCCGCAGCCGCAGCCGATCGTGATTGCACCCACCGGCACCGCCGGCCTGCTGTGGAACAACGGCGAGGTCGGCATGGCACGTGCCGCGGCTGCTGCCGGCATCCCCTTCACCGTCGCCACCAACTCGATGACCTCGATGGAAACCATCGCCGCCGAGGCCGGCGGCTGCCTTTGGTTCCAGCTCTATATGTGGTCCGACCGCCGGCTGTCACACCAGCTGGTCGAGCGCGCAAAAGGCGTCGGCTTCGAGGCGCTGGTGGTCACCGTCGATGGCGCGGTGGCCGCCAACCGCGAATTCAGTCACCGCAACGACTTCAGCGTGCCGATGAAACTCAATACACGGCTGGTCGCCGATGTGATGACCCATCCGCGCTGGCTGGCCGGCGTCTATCTGCGCCAGCTGCTGACCCGCGGCACGCCGCGTTTCGAGAACTACCCGCCGGAAATCCAGGACAAGATCACCGCGCGCACCTTCAAGAAGTCGATCCTGAAAAACGACAGCCTGAACTGGGATGACCTGCGCGCGCTGCGCAAGCTGTGGCCGCGCAAGTTGCTGATCAAGGGCACGCTGCATCCCGACGATGCGCGCATCGCCGCCGACTGCGGCGTGGATGGCATCATCGTCTCCAACCACGGCGGGCGCATGCTCGACAGCTCGATGGCCACCATCGACGTGCTGCCGGCGATGGTCGATGCCGTCGGCCACCGCGTCACGGTGATGATGGACAGCGGCATCCGCCGCGGCACCGACGTGGTCAAGGCGCTGGCCCTGGGCGCAAAGGCGGTGCTGGTCGGCCGTGCCACGCTGTACGGCACCGCTGCCGCGGGTGAGGCCGGCGCCCATCGCGCCATCGACATCCTGCGCGAAGAGACCGACCGCATCATGGGTCTGCTCGGCGTGAACAGTGTCGCCGAACTCGACCGCCGCGTGCTTGAGCTGCCGGGCGTGTCGGCGAAATCCACGGTCGCGGTGATGCCGCTGCGCGCCGGCCAGCAGACCATCTGAGAACGACGGAATCCAAATGCCTGAAACCGCCGCGCCGTACTACAGCGAGCTGACACGCCTGCACACCCGGCTTTACCGCTACCAGCACCTGTCATCGATCGTCGGATGGGACCGCAACGCGATGATGCCGCCTGCAGGCAACGAGGCACGTGCGGCTGCCGAGGCCGAGCTGTCGGCGCTGATCCACCGCACTCGCACCGACCCGCGGCTTGAGACCTGGCTGAAAGCGGCGGAACAGGAAACGCTGGACGAAGTGGCGCGGGCCAACCTGCGCGAAATCCGCCGCGACTGGCGTGCTGCCAATGCCTTGCCCGAAGCGCTGGTGGAGGCGAAGACACTGGCCGGCGCACGCTGCGAACATGCCTGGCGCAGCCAGCGTCAGTCGAATGACTGGAAAGGATTCCTGGAAAATTTCCGCGAGGTGCTGCGGCTGTCGCGCGAGGAGGCGAAGCTGCTGGCTGACGAGACCGGCCTTGCGCCCTATGACGCACTGATGGACCGGTTTGAACCCGGTGTGCGCGCCGCCGACATCGACCATATCTTCGGCGACGTGCGGTCCTGGTTGCCTGACCTGATCACGCAGGCACGGGTCAAACAGGCGGGTGAGGCCGTGCTGGTGCCGCAGGGGCCGTTCCCGGTCGCGGCGCAGCGCACGCTGAACCGCGAGGTGATGGGCCTGCTCGGTTTTGATTTTGATGCCGGCCGCCTTGATGAAAGCGCGCATCCCTTCAGCGGCGGCGTGCCCGAGGATGTGCGCCTGACCACGCGTTACAGCGAAGATGATTTTGCACGCAGCCTGCTCGGCACCATTCACGAAACCGGCCATGCGCGTTACGAACAGAACCTGCCGCGCGAGTGGCTGGGCCAGCCGCTGGGCAGCGCGCGTTCCTACGGCCTGCATGAAAGCCAGAGCCTGTCCTGCGAAATGCAGCTCGCGCGGAGCCGGCCCTTTGTCGGATTACTCGCACCGCTGCTGAAAAAACACTTTGGCGACCAGCCCGCTTTTGATCCCGACAATCTGTACCGGCTGTGGACGCGGGTGAAACCCGGCTTCATCCGTGTAGATGCCGACGAGGTGACTTATCCGGCGCACGTGATCCTGCGTTACGAGATCGAGCGCCCACTGGTCGAAGGTGAAATCGGGCCCGAGGATATTCCGGCGCTGTGGGCGGAGAAGATGCAGGCGCTGCTCGGCCTCGATACCCGCGGCAATTTCAAGGACGGCTGCCTGCAGGACGTGCACTGGAGCGATGGCTCCTTTGGCTACTTCCCCTGTTACACACTGGGTGCGATGTATGCCGCGCAGTGGTTTTCGGTGATACGCCGCAAAATCCCCGACCTCGATACCCGAGTCGCCGCCGGTGATGTGAAACCGGTGTTCGACTGGCAGCGTGAATTCATCTGGTCACAGGGCTGCCGCTGGAGCACACCGGAGCTGGTGCAGCGCGCGAGTGGCGAGGCGCTGAACCCGGCGCATTTCCGCGGCCATCTCGAACGGCGTTATCTGGGCTGATAAGTCATAAAATAAGTCAATAAAAACAATGGTTTATATGGATTCCCCGGCGAAGGCCGGCACCGGGCGCCGCTTTTTGCGCAGCCATTCAAACAGTCCGTGATTGAGCAGTGCGATCACGGCGCAGAGCCACGCCGTCCACAGCACATGGCTCGGGTAATGAGCGCCGCGCAGCACCTGCGCCACAGCGCACAGCACGCCGAACAGCAGCACCGTGATCAGCACACGCCGCTGCAGGGTTTGCGTACGGATTGCCGCGGCGACGGATAGGAAGGCGAATCCCGCCGAAGCATGACCGCTGGGGAAGCAGCGGCCGGGGCCGCCGTCGCTGACACCCGGCAGCCAGTGCGGCACATAAGACGCCATGCCGCCGAACTGCACCAGATCCCAGGGACAGCTGGTCAGGCTCAGTGATTTGAGGCTGCTCACCAGCAGCAGTGACAGCGTGATGCCGCAGAGCATTTCGATGCGCTGCATGCGAGCGCATCTGCGCAAGCCGGGCAAGGGCAGCCAGACGCCCATCAGTACATAAAGATAGGCGGCCATCGCCAGCCCGCGCAGGCCTTCATGCAGCAGCACGCGCAGCCACCATTGTTCGCGCAGTGCGAAGCCGTGCATGCTGCCGAGCTGCT
>JAIENU010000092.1 GCA_019751125.1 Burkholderiales bacterium
ATCGTCAACGACGGCAGCGCCACTCCACACCGCCTGTTGCTGACCGCGTCCAAAGGTGGCACCACCAACCAAATCACGCTGACCCACACCCTGAATGCCGGGGTACTGAAAGACGCTCTTGATGGCGTAACCGAGGCCCAGGCGGCGGCCAATGCCAGCGTCACGGTCAACGGCGTAGCGATATCCGGGGCAGCCAACCAGATGGTCGATGCGATACCCGGTGTCACTTTGACGCTCAACGGCACGGGAACCACCACGGTCACGGTCAGCCGTGACACTTCCCAGACCCAAACCGCCGTGCAAACTTTTGTCAAGGCGTACAACGATTTGTCGGCAACGGTTTCAACCCTCACCGCATACAACGCCACCACCGGACGCGGCGGACTGCTGGTCGGCAACTCCACGGCCATCAACGTAATGACACAGCTGCGCGCCACGGCCGGCAGCGCACTCGCCGGCATCTCCGGCGATCTGACACGACTCTCCCAGATCGGCATTGAATTCGACCGCAACGGCCGGCTCACCCTCGACAACGCACGCCTTAACAGCGCCATTGCCAACAAGCCCGACGAGATTGCCAGCCTCTTCGCCCTGCGTGGCAGAGCGGACAACAGCCAGGTGCAGTTCATCAGTTCCGGCGCTGCGACACAACCGGCCGCATACGAGCTGCACATCACTGCCGCGGCAACACGTGCGGCGGTCGCGGCGACTTCCGCGCCTGCGGCCACCACAGTCATCAATGGCAGCAACAACAGCCTGTCGCTGAGCCTCGACGGCATCGCCAGCGGCAGCCTTAGCATCGCCCAGGGCAGCTACACGCCGGCCCAGCTGGCGGCGGCGGTGCAAAGCGCCATCAACGGATCAAGCGCTCTGGCCGCAGCAGGAGCCACGGCCAACGTCGATTTGAGCGGCGGCAATCTGGTGATCACCAGTGCCCGTTACGGCTCGGCATCCGCGGTGACCACTCTCTCCGGCAGTGCACTGGCCCTGCTGGGTTATGGCGGTGGTGAAGCTGCCACCGGCAGCGACGTTGCGGGCAGCTTCAAGATCGGCGCCCAAACCGTCAGCGCCAGCGGTAACGGCCAGATCCTGAGGGCTGCCGCGGGGGCTCCAGCAGACGAGTTGGTCGTCCGATACACCGGCAGTACTGTTCCCGCCCCGAACACGCCGGTAGCCACCGTAAATCTTTCCGAGGGTTATGCCGTTACCCTGGAACGACTGGCCACGCGACTGCTTGCAGACAATGGCTCGCTGGACAGTCGCACTGACGGCCTGACCCGGTCCATCAAGGACATCGCTGAACAACGCACGCGCATCAACAACCGCCTCGCGGATACCGAGACAAGGATTCGTGCCCAGTTCAGCGCTCTTGACACCCTCATCAGCCGGATGAGTTCGACCAGCAACTTCCTGTCCCAGCAGCTGGCAAGTCTGTCTGGGTCAGGTAATAACAGCAAATAACCAAGAGACCGGAGACTCTCATGTATGGCACCCAACGCGCATTGAGCGCATACAAGACCATCGGCGTTGAAACTGGCGTGGAAGCCGCCGACCCGCACAAACTGGTGCTGATGCTGTTTGACGGCGCGATGATTGCCACGCAGGAAGCGCGCAGACATCTTGCCGAAGGCAATTTGGCGGAACGGGGCGCCGCGATCTCCAAAAGCATCATGATCATCGAGAACGGCCTGAAAGCAAGTCTCGACCGAAGCGCTGGCGGCGAACTCGCTGAACGGCTGGCCTCACTGTATGACTACATGCGCAGCCGGTTGCTGCTGGCCAACATCAAGGGTCTCGACGAACCCCTCGCCGAGGTGTACCGGTTGCTCGCGGAACTGCGCGATGCCTGGGCGCAGGTCGGCGGGAACCCGGCGCGGGACCGCATGAAGGGGGCGGCATGAGCAAGGGCGCTGGTCGCACGACCATTGAACGCTACGAGTTTATCGCCCAGCTCACTGCAGAAATGCTTGCCGCAGCACGTGCAGAATGCTGGGAGCAGCTGATCGGCATAGAAGCCAGCTGCCGCGAGATATTCGAGCGTCTTATCGCCGAAGAAGATGCGCAACCCAGCAACCACCCGCCCGAGGTGCTGAGCCGGAAGGCTGTTCTGATCAGGCAGATTCTGGCTGACGATGCCGCAATACGCTGTCTGGTTGAGCCGCGGCTGAACGAACTTGACCGCTGGCTCGGTGGCAGCAGCCGCAGCAGGCTGCTGAAAAACGTCTATTCCGTCGGCAACAGCGCCTGAGCGATCAACAAAAAAGGAGCGCATGCCGGGCTGTCCGGCATGTCCCGGACTTCCAGAAGAAGCTGGCGCCATAACCCAAGGCCCTTGATTCACCGGAAAGCATGAAACAGGACTCGCAACTCAAGTTTGAATTGACCGGCACAGCCGCCGACAGCGAATATTTCGTGCATTCACGCATCGAAATCGCCTCCATCCTGCGTGATGTCATGGCCAGGAACTCGCTGCTTTCGGTGTACTTTGATGCCGGCAACTCATCCCTGCTGACCGCGCTCCTGGCAGTTGATGCCGAATCGGGCTACCTGCTGCTCGACTGCGGTCCCGATCCGAAAGTCAACGACCGGCTTGTGCGCGCTGACCGCCTGGTGTGCGTCACCTCGCTCGACAAGGTCAAGATCCAGTTTGTTTCGGGCTCAGCACGAGCCGTAAAGTCTGGCGAAAAACCCGTGCTGCAACTGCAATTCCCGGCAAAACTGCTGAGGCTGCAACGGCGCGAATACTTCAGGCTTTCCACGCCCGTCACGACGCCGCTCAAATGCACGATCTCCCCGGCAGCAGGTGACAGCGAAAACAACCACCAGCTTGGTATTGCTGACATCAGCGGCGGCGGATTTTCCGCCAATTCCGACAAGGAATTGCCCGAGTTCGAACCGATGACACGCCTGCACAGCGTGATCACCCTGCCCGATGGCGACGTGCTTCGTGCAGACGTCGAGCTGCGCAACACCTTCGAAATCACGCTGGCCAACGGCAAACGCATACGCCGCTATGGCTGGCAGTTCCTCGATCTTTCCGAGCGCGCCAGGATCATGCTTGAGAAATACGTCATGCAACAGCAAAGGCTGCAAAAGGCACGTTCGGGGTCGGTCATCTAGGACGCCACCATCACGGCAAACCGGGCGTCTCACGGGCGCGGTCAGAGTTTTGCACCGGGCTAGGGGTTCAGACTTGCATGTTCATGATTTCCTGATAAGCCGAAACCAGGCGGTTGCGCACCTGGACCATCTGCTGAAAGGAGATGTTGGCTTTCTGCAGGGAAATCATCACATCATGGAGTTGGGCATCCGGGGCGCCGAGTTCAAAATTCCGGGCCATGGTTCTGGCCTGCTGCTGGGTTTCATTGGTGCGATTGACCGCGCCCTTCAGTGCTTCGGCAAAACCCTCGTTGCGGTTTGTACCGGCCACGGCCGCCGAAGGGCGGTTACCCGCCATCGCCGCAGCGGTGCGCATCTGCGCCAGCAACTGGTCGATACCTTTGGTGTTCATGTCGGGGTCCCCTTCATTAAATGCCTCCAGCCACTCACATCACGCCGGCAAGGCGGTATCGCTGCAGCTTGTAGCGCAGCGTGCGCTCGCTGATCCCGAGCCGCTCCACCGCGAGTTTTCTTGAACCGTTGACTGCGGCCAGCGTGCGCAGGATCAGGTCCTGTTCGACCGCCTTGATATTCCCTGCGGTCCTGGTAGCAGTCGCCTCGCGCCGCTGTGTAGCGGGGCCGATCGGTTGCAGTTGATGCAGCGGCAGCGCCGACAGATGGCTTTCATCAATCACCGTGCCGGGTGCCACGATCAACGCGCGCTGCACCGCATTGGCCAGTTCCCTCACATTGCCCGGCCACTCCTGTGCCTCGAGGTAGGCCTTGGCCCGCGGATGCAGTTCGGCATGACGACCGCCCTGTTCACTGGCAATGCGCGCAAGCAGCGCTTCGGCCAGCGGCACGATGTCCGCCGGACGCTGCCGCAACGGCGGCAGTGGCAGCGGAAACACGTTCAGGCGGTAATACAGATCCTCGCGGAAACGCCCCTGCTCAACCTCGTCCTCCAGTTGCCGATTGGTGGTGGCAATCACCCGTACATCAAGTGACACTGGCTGGCGCCCGCCAACCCGCTCGACCTCACGTTCCTGGAGCACCCGCAGCAGCTTGGCTTGCAGGGCCAGAGGCATCTCGGAGATTTCGTCGAGGAGCAGCGTGCCGCCCTGGGCCTGCTCGAATTTCCCGGGTTCGCTGCGAGCGGCGCCGGTATATGAACCCTTTTCGTATCCGAACAGCGTCGCCTCAAGCAGCTGCTCAGGGATTGCTGCACAGTTGATCGCCACAAAGGGAGCCACGGCACGCGGCGACATCCGGTGTATGTAGCGGGCCAGCACCTCCTTGCCGACTCCGCTTTCGCCGCTGATCAGCACCGTGGCCACACTGCCGGCAACCTTTCGCGCCAACTCGAGTATGCCCCGTGTCGCCGGATCGACCGCGATCACGCCCTGGATGGCATCAGCCGCCACTGCGGCCCCGGCATCCACATCAAAAATCGGTTCCATCCATTCTCCCTTTGCATTCCTGCCATTCCGGGTCGAAACACCTCCCCGATCGACGCCCGAACGGTAGCACCCCGGGAAAACCGCGGACCGGGCAATTACGGCGGGAAATCCCGCTTTATTTGCGGCTTCACGGCGGGATACGACAACCATAATCCGCTGCAAGTCTGGTCGCGGCCTGCAATACGGCATGGCAGCGGCCTCGGAGAACAACCTGGAGAACACTGCCTCGTGGAAGCACAACCGATGACCATCGCCCCCGGAGCAACCGGCGTGGTGCCGCGCCTGCAGACCCTGACCCAGATTCCGCTGCAGCAGAAAATCAGCCTGATGCTGATGCTCGCCGTGGCCATCGCGCTGGGTGCCGGCGCCTGGATGTGGAGCAACACGCCGGACTACAGGGTGCTGCATGCCAATCTTGCCGAGCGTGAAGGTGGCGCCGTTATCGCCGCCCTGCAGCAGATGAACGTGCCCTACAAGTTCATTGACGGCACCCTGATGGTCCCGGCTGCGCAGTTACATGAGGCCCGCATGCGGCTGGCAAGCCAGGGGCTGCCGAGAGCGGGTGCCGCCGGTTTCGAACTGATGGAAAACCAGAAACTGGGAGCCAGCCAGTTTGTCGAGCAGATCAACTACCAGCGCGCCCTCGAGGGTGAGCTGGCGCGGTCCATCCAGGCACTAGGCGGCGTACAAAGCGCGCGTGTGCATCTTGCACTGTCCCGCCAGAGCGCCTTCCTGCGTGATCAGCCGCGCACCAGTGCTTCGGTGCTGGTCAATCTTCACCCCGGCCGCTCGCTTGATGCCATGCAGGTCGCGGCAATCGCACACCTGATTTCACACAGCGTTCCCGGACTGCCGGCAAAAAATGTGAGTATTGTCGACCAGACCGGCGCTCTGCTCTCGGGTGACTCCGAATCCAATGGCAAACGTTCGCTGGATCCGGGCCAGCTCAAGTTCCAGCAGGAATTCGAACAAACCTATCTCCGGCGCATCGAAAGCATCCTGGCGCCGATCGTCGGGGCTGGCAACGTTCGCGCCCAGGTTTCTGCAGAAATCGACTTCACCGAAACCGAGCAGGCCGAGGAGACCTACAAGCCCAACCAGCGCAGCGATGCCACCGTGCGCAGCCAGCAGACCAGCGAAAGCGGCGGCACTGGCTCAGCCGCCGCCGGGGGCGTGCCAGGCGCGCTGAGCAACCAGGCACCCGGACCGGCGAGCGCACCGATTGCAGTCGCACCGGGCCAGCCGGGGTCAGCCGTCGCCGCAACCGCACCAGGAGGAGCCGCAGCCGGAGGCCGCCGCGATTCCACCGTCAACTACGAAGTCGACAAGAGCATCCGTCACACCAAACAGTCGATGGGCCGCATCAAACGCCTGTCAGTCGCGGTCGCCGTCAACCATCACACCAGCACTGACACCAAGGGAAAACCGGTTTCAAAACCGCTTTCCGAGGCGCAAATCGCCCAACTCACCGAGTTGGTGCATGGCGCCATAGGTTTCAACAAGGAGCGCGGCGACCAGGTGTCCGTGGTGAACAGCCCGTTCAAGGTGGCCGAGCCGGAAATAATCCCTGAAACACCGGCCTGGAAAAACCCCGATCACATCGAACTCGCCAAGAATATCGGCAAACATCTGTTGATTGCAGGCCTCGCGCTTTACCTGCTGCTCGGCATCCTGCGTCCTGCGATGCGCACCCTGGCCCAACCCCCGGTGGTTTCCCTGCCGGCCGGCTCCGCGGAGCTCGCGATTGAGGGGGCTCCGGCACAGCTCAGTGCCGCCGGATACGACCAGACCCTGCAAAACGCAAAACAGATTGCAAGACAGGATCCAAAAATAGTCGCCAACGTCGTGACGCAATGGGTCAACGGCAATGAATGACGAAGGCATCCAGAAAAGCGCCATCCTGCTGATGTCCCTGGGCGAGGATGACGCCGCCGAGGTACTCAAGCACCTGGGACCGAGAGAAGTCCAGAAAATCGGCACGGCCATGGCCGGGCTGAAAAACGTTTCCCGGGAACAGATCAACAGCACGCTCGAAGACTTTTGCGGCAATGCCAGCCAGCAAACCGGCATCGGCCTCGGCTCTGACGAATATGTACGCTCTGTGCTGCGCAAGGCGCTGGGCGACGACCGGTCAGCGAGTCTGATCGACCGCATTCTGCAGGGCAGCGACACCAGCGGCATCGAAAGCCTGAAGTGGATGGATGCGGCTGCCATAGCGGAGCTGATCTCGGACGAGCACCCGCAAATCATCGCGACCATACTGGTGCATCTTGAGCGCGACCAGGCTGCCGAAATACTGCAGAAATTCAGCGAAAGACTGCGCAATGACGTGGTTTTGCGCATCGCCACGCTGGACGGCATCCAGCCGGCGGCGCTGCGCGAACTCAACGATGTTCTGACCAATCTTCTTGCCGGAAGCGAAGGCTTCAAGAAAAGTCCGATGGGCGGCGTGCGTGCCACGGCGGAAATCCTCAATTTCATGCCCAGCGCCCATGAAGAGCAGATCATCGGCTCGGTCAAGGAGTTCGACGGCACTCTTGCCCAGGACATTCTGGACAAGATGATTGTCTGGGAAAACCTGCTGGGTCTCGAGGAACGCGCGATCCAGGTGCTGCTGCGTGAAGTGCAGTCCGAATCACTGATCCTCGCGCTGAAGGGTTCCTCGCAGGAACTTCGCGAAAAGATTTTCCGGAACATGTCTCAGCGCGCCGCAGAGATGCTGAAGGAAGATCTCGACGCCAAAGGCGCGGTTCGCGTCTCGGAAGTCGAGGCGCAGCAACGTGAAATTCTCAAGGTGGTGCGCCGCCTCGCCGACGAGGGCCAGATCGTGCTCGCCAGCGGTGGCGGCGAAGCCTTTGTCTGATTTGAAAGAATAACCACCATGTCCAGCACGGTCATCCCCAGAGAAAAACTCTCCGCCTATCAGCGCTGGGAGCTCAACTCCTTTGATGGCTCGACAGCGACATCGCCACGAGCGGAAGATCAGGCGCAAAAGGAACAGGATTCACAGCGTGAAGGTTACGAGGCCGGTTATCGTGACGGCGTCACCGCAGGCCGTACGGACGCAAAACGGGCAGCCGCCGCCCAGGCGAACCAGCTCAATTCACTTCTGACATCGGTCAATCGCGACCTCGGCATCATCGACACCCAGCTGGCCGATCACGTGCTTGATCTCGCGCTCACCGTGGCACGCCGACTGGCCGGTGAAGCCTTGCGCATCCGCCCCGAGCTGGTGCTTGGCGTGGTGCGCGAATGCCTGCAGGCCACGGGCCAGGCGCGGGCGCCGGCACAGATCGTGATGCATCCGGCCGACGCACAGCTCATCCGTGAACACCTCGGTGAACAGTGTGCCGCCGGCGGCTGGATCATTTCTGAAGACGCCATGATGGCTCGCGGCGGCTGCCGGCTGGAAAGTGCCGGTGGCACGCTGGATGCCTCTCTCGAGACACGCTGGCATCGCCTGACCGCAGCCTTTGGCCGCAGCAGCGAGTGGCTTGAACAGCCGGGTACCGATAAATGAGCAGGACCGCGGCATTGCAAAAATTCCTCGGCGACTGCCGCCATGTCGCCGAAGTCACCCCCACAACCCTGACCAGTGGCCGGCTCACAAGGGTCACCGGGCTGGTGATGGAGGCCGCGGGGCTGAAGCTCGCTGTCGGCAGCTGTTGCAATGTCGAACTCCCTGGGGGGCTCACGGTGGATGCTGAAGTAGTCGGATTTTCCGACGACCGGCTCTACCTGATGCCGGCTTCGGACACCTACGGTGTCACCCCCGGGGCGCGCATCATGCCGCTGGAACCCGCTGTCGAGCGGCCGCGACTGGCCGAACCGCCCAGGCCGCGGCGGCGTGCCGCGGATTACGCCAAGCACGTGCCTGTGGGCAGCGGCCTGCTCGGCCGGGTGCTCGACAGCACCGGCAAGCCGCTCGACGGTCTGGGCGCGCTGCGCGCCGAACGAACGGTGTCGCTGCACAACCGGCCGCTCAATCCGCTGGACCGTGCGCCGATCAGCGAACCCCTGGATACCGGGATCCGCGCGATCAACTCGATGCTTACCGTCGGCCGTGGACAGCGGATGGGGCTTTTCGCGGGCAGTGGCGTCGGCAAAAGCGTGCTGCTCGGCATGATGGCCCGTTACACCAGTGCCGATGTCATCGTCGTCGGACTGATCGGTGAACGCGGCCGTGAAGTCAAGGAATTCATCGAAACCATCCTCGGCACGCAGGGCCTTGCGCGATCGGTGGTGGTTGCCACACCGGCCGACGTCAGTCCGCTGATGCGCCTGCAGGGAGCGTCATATGCGACGGCCATTGCCGAACACTTCCGCGACCAGGGCAAACACGTGCTCCTGATCATGGATTCGCTGACGCGTTATGCAATGGCTCAGCGCGAAATCGCCCTGGCCATCGGCGAACCGCCGGTTACCAAGGGTTATCCACCTTCGGTATTTGCCAAGCTGCCGCAACTGGTCGAACGCGCCGGCAACGCCGGCAAGGGCGGCGGCTCGATCACCGCCTTCTATACCGTGCTGATCGAGGGTGACGATGCCCAGGACCCGGTAGGCGACAGCGCGCGGGCGATTCTCGACGGCCACATCATGCTGTCACGCCAGCTCGCCGATACCGGTCATTACCCGGCAATCGACATCGAATCCTCGGTCAGCCGCGCGATGACCGCATTGATTGACGAACCGCATTTCGAGCGTGTACGCCACTTCAAGCAGCTTTATTCGCGTTATCAGCGCAGCCGCGACCTGATCAGCGTGGGCGCATACGCCGCCGGCAGCGATGCGGTGCTGGACGAAGCGATCGCACTGTATCCGCGGATGGAGCAGTTCCTGCAACAAGGCATGACCGAGAAATCGCCTTATGCGCAAAGCGTCAGCGGCCTGGGCAGTCTGCTTGAGCGCAACGCGGGTACCACGCGCTGATCTTCACCCTGGAGGAAAAACGATGGGCAAACCCTTCAAACTTCAACCGATCCTCGACCTCGCCGAGCAGGAGGCCGAAAAATCGGCGATGCGCCTGGGTGCACTGACCGCACAACAGGAGCAGCTCGATCTGAAGCTGCAACTGCTGATGCGTTACCGCGAAGAATATCTCGAGCGTTTCCGCAAGACACTGCGCGAAAACCCGCGTAACGCGGCCTTCGGCAATTTTCACGAGTTCATGAACAAGCTCGACACCGCCATCGACCAGCAGCAGGCGAGCGTGGAACAGGCTCGGCAACAGGTTGCCGCAGGAAAACACGAGCACCTGGATCGCCGCCGTCGCGTCAAGGCCTTCGGGACTCTGGCCGAGCGGCATCAGGCTGCTGAGGAGCGCGATGCGCAACGCTCTGAGCAACGCGCGCTGGATGAGTTGACGGGAAACCAGTTCAGCCGCAAGGCAGGCCGCGCCTGAGTCAGGCGCCAACCTTAACGATTCCAGCCGAGGACCGCACATGGACATGCCTGCAATCACACCGCTGCAGCCGGCGGCCGCAACCCCTGCAACAGCCGCAGAGACCGGAAACACGGCAGCCCCTTTTGAGGAAGTGCTCGCCGCCGAACTTGATGAAACCAAATCCGCGGCGGAAGAGGCTGAAGCTGCTCCGTCCGCCGAAAATACCCCCGCCGAAAACGCCGATCCCGCAGTGACTGCGGACAGCGCTGTCACTGAAACCTTGCTGGCTGCGCTGGCGCCTGCCGCACCGCATTCGCTGGCAGTGCCGGCATCAACGACCGCAGAGGGCGGCCTCGATTCAGCAGATCCGGCTGAAGAAGCGGGGCTTCGCTCGCTTGCCGCCGCGCCCTCGCCGGCAGGCCCCTCTTTCAGACCGCCGGATCGTTCCGCTGGCGATCCGTCCGGGGAAGGCAGCAATCTGCCACCGCAGGAAGTTCCGCCCGAAAGCACGGTCGTCATGGCGGAAACCGCCGCCGTCAGCCCTGCCAACGCCCAGGCCACGGCGCCTTCCGCGCCCCAGACGACGGGCACAGTCAGCCCG
The DNA here is from genome assembly GCA_019751125.1 of Burkholderiales bacterium. Classification (GTDB taxonomy): domain Bacteria; phylum Pseudomonadota; class Gammaproteobacteria; order Burkholderiales; family SG8-41. The sequence continues at coordinate 10,544 of JAIENU010000092.1, forward strand.
GCCGTGCAACCGGCCGGTGCGACCTGGGTCGCACCGGCGGTCAGCCAGGGCGACTACTCGACGCCGGTGCTCGAAGTGGCTTTACCTGTGCAACACCGCGACTGGGCCTCGAAATTTTCAGAGCGTGTAACGCTGACCGTCAGCGAAGGCCTGCAATCCGCCGAATTGCGCGTCAACCCGGAGGAACTCGGACCAGTGCGCATTCGTGTCTCGCTGGACCGGAACGAAGCCAGTCTGGTATTCGCCGCCGCCCACCCCCTGGTGCGCGCAGCCATCGAAGAGGCGTTGCCGGCGCTGCGCGAATCCATGCAGCAGGCCGGGCTGCAACTCGGTGAAGCCCTGGTCGCCGGCGGGCAACCGCAGGGCGGACAGGCACAGGGCAACAATCACCCCGACCTGCCCCGGGCCGAAAAACCCGGTGAAACCCTGGCCGTGGTGGCGGAAAACGTCCGGCAGATCAGCAGCTCCCTGCTGGTCGATACCTATGCCTGAATCCGCCGGGTCGGGGGGAAGGCAGGAGATGGCGGGTTTTACGGTCCTTGTTCCGGTCATCGGCAACATGCCGGCCGCCGGAAAATCGGTTTCATGATCAACGGGAGGTCCCATGTCTGAAGCGGTACAGGCCCCGGCTGCAGCCGGCGGCGGCATGAAAAAAATGTTGCTTTTGCTGGTCGGTGCGCTGGCCGTCGGCGGCAGTGGCGGCGGCGTGGCGTGGTGGATGATGGGCCGTAGCGGCGGCGCCGAGGGGGTTGAAAAACCCGCGCCTGAGGTAGTACCGGCCTTTGTCCCTCTGGAAGTGTTCACCGTCAACCTGCGCCCCGAAAGCGGGGGCCCGCAAAACTACATGCAGGTTGGCATCACGCTCAAGGTTGCCGGCGAAGCTGTGGCCGAAAAGGTCAAGGCGCAGATGCCGGAAATCCGCAACCGCCTGCTGTTGATGCTCTCGGCAAAACAGGCGAATGACCTGCTGCGTCCGGAGGGGAAAAGCAAACTGGCCCAGGAACTGCAAATCGAAGTCGCAAGGATTATCGACCCGGCTTCCCTGAAAAAACCTAAAGCAGCACCCGTCAATGTCGCAGCTGCCTCCGGGGAAACCCGTCCCGATGCGGCCGAGCAGGCAGCCGAGGCGCCGCCCGAGGAAGCCGCTGAGGCCCCGCGTCCGCCGGCACCGATGATTCTCGGCGTGTTGTTCACCTCATTCCTGATCCAGTAAAACCGGCTGCACGCTGCGATGAGCAAGGAATTTCTCTCCCAGGACGAGGTCGACGCGCTGCTCAATGGCGTCACTGGCGATCCTGAACCGCCCCCCGAGCCGGAATCCACCGACGGTGTCCGGCCCTATGACCTTGCCTCGCAGGAGCGCATCGTCCGTGCACGGATGCCGACGCTGGAGACCATCAATGAGCGTTTCTCGCGGCTGCTGCGCATCGGACTGTTCAACTTTGTCCGGCGCACCCCCGAAATCACGGTCGGGCCGGTACGCCTGATCAAATACAGCGATTTTGTGCGCAACCTGGTGGTGCCGACCAACCTAAACCTGGTTCAGGTCAAACCTCTGCGTGGTACGGCCCTGATGATTTTCGACCCGAGCCTGGTGTTTATGGTGGTCGACAACCTGTTTGGCGGCAACGGCCAGTTTCATACCCGGGTCGAAGGCCGCGAATTCACCCAGACCGAACAGCGCATCATCCAGCGCCTGCTCGGGGTGGCGATTGAAAGCCTCGAAAAATCGTGGGAGCCGGTGCACAAAATCAATTTTGAATTTATGCGCTCGGAACTCAATACCCAGTTTGCCAACATCGCAACGCCAAACGAAGTGGTGGTGGTCACCAGCTTTTCGATCGAGTTTGGCAGCGATGGCGGCGCCTTCCATGTCTGCATGCCGTATTCGATGATCGAACCGATACGGGAACTGCTGTCGGGCTCGCTGCCGGGTGAGCAGATCGAAACCGACAAGCGATGGATCCGTCGCCTGTCGCAACAGGTCCAGTCCGCCGATGTCGAGATGGTGGTCAATCTCGGCCAGGCTGAAGTTTCGGTGCAACAACTGCTGGCGATGCAGGTGGGCGATGTCATCGGCCTCGATATTCCGCAACCGCTCACCGCCGAGGTGGATGGTGTTCCGGTCATGGAATGCAAATGCGGAATTCTCAACGGCCAGTACGCGCTCCGGGTGGAGCGCCTGCTGGCCACTGCGGCGGAGCAGTGAATTGAAACACGCATCCATCACGGCAAAAACATGCCGCGGCACCTGCCGCCATGCTTTTGCAACACTTAAATAGGAGCGCTGTCATGGAGCAGCAGACGAACAACGCAGCGGACGCCGACTGGGCCGCGGCAATGGCCGAACAGGGCGCGGCAACGACACAGGAGCCGGCACCGATGCGCGGCACCCCCGCGGCGATTTTCGAAAAATTTTCGGGCACCGGCGCGCGCAGCGAAACACCCAATGACCTCGACCTGATTCTTGACATCCCGGTCAGCCTCACGGTCGAACTGGGTCGTACCAAGGTCGCGATCAAGAGCCTCCTGCAACTGGCCCAGGGCTCGGTGGTCGAGCTCGACGGGCTGGCTGGAGAGCCGATGGACGTACTGGTCAACGGCTGCCTGATTGCCCAGGGTGAAGTCGTGGTGGTGAACGAAAAATTCGGCATCCGCCTCACCGACATCATCACGCCCGGTGAACGCATCCGCAAGCTGCGCCGCTGATGACGATGGCCGAAATCAAATGAACCCCGACAATCCTTGTCAACGCGGCAGCCTGGCTGCCGCACTGCTGCTGATCGCCGCGCAAGCACAGGCCGCCGAAGCACCGGCCTCACTCACCTCCTCCTCCCTGTCACTCGCCGGAATGCTGCAAATGCTGTTCGGTCTGGCTGTGGTGCTGGGACTGGTCCTCGCGATGGGCTGGATCATGAAACGCGTGTCGAGCCACGGCCTTGCCGGCGGCGCAGCGCTGCGTGTGGTGGCCGCTGCCGCGGTCGGCCAGCGCGAGCGTGTGGTGGTGGTCGAAGTCGGCAACACCTGGCTGGTGGTCGGCGTGGCCCCCGGCAGCGTCAACGCACTGCACAGCATGGCGCGCGGCGAACTTCCGCCGGCGCCGGCTGCACAGCCCGCGGCGGCAACCCAGCTCGCCGACTGGCTGCAGCGCACGCTGGAGCGCAAGAATGTGCGCTAGCCGCCTGCGATGGTTCGCCGGCCTGCTGCTGTTCGCGCTGGCACTGCCCGTACTCGCGCAGAAATCCGGTCTGCCGGCCCTGACCACCACGCCGGCACCCGGCGGCGGCCAGACCTGGTCGCTGCCGATCCAGACCCTGCTGCTGCTGACCTCGCTGACCTTCCTGCCCGCGGTGCTGCTGATGATGACCGGCTTTACCCGCATCATCATCGTGCTCTCGCTGCTGCGCCAGGCCCTGGGCACGCCGACCGCGCCACCCAACCAGGTACTGATCGGACTGGCGCTGTTCCTGACGCTGTTCGTGATGTCGCCGGTGCTCGACCGCATCCACGCCGAGGCCTACCAGCCGTACGTCGAGAACAAGCTCGACATGAATCAGGCGCTGGCCAAGGCCGCCGAACCGCTGCGCCAGTTCATGCTGCGCCAGACCCGCGAGACCGATCTCGAGCTGTTCGTCAAACTCTCCGGCGAAACACCGCCGGCCAGTGCGGCCGAAATCCCGCTGAAAATCCTCGTGCCGGCCTATGTCACCAGCGAACTGAAAACCGCATTCCAGATCGGCTTCATCGTGTTCATTCCCTTCCTGATCATCGACATGCTGGTCGCCAGCGTGCTGATGTCGATGGGCATGATGATGGTGTCGCCGGCGCTGATCGCGCTGCCGTTCAAGATCATGCTGTTTGTACTGGTCGATGGCTGGAATCTGCTGATCGGTTCGCTGGCGCAGAGCTTCTATCCGGCGTGACTTGCCGAATAAATTCATAAGCAATTGATTATAAAAGATATTTTATGACACCGGAAGCCGTGATCAGCCTCGCCCGTTCAGCCATCGAAGTCACATTGCTGACCTCCGCTCCGCTGCTGCTGTCCGCGCTCGCCGTGGGCCTGCTGATCAGCGTGTTCCAGGCAGCGACCCAGATCAACGAAATGACGCTGTCGTTCATTCCGAAACTGGCGGCGGTGTTCATCATGCTGGTGATCTCGGGACCGTGGATGCTGACGCTGCTCACCGATTTCATGCGCCGGCTGATCCTGAGCATTCCCTACGCCGTCGGCTGAAC
>JAIENU010000163.1 GCA_019751125.1 Burkholderiales bacterium
GCCGATCACGGCGGCATGGTCTGGGACGAGACGGTGGCTTTCCTGCTGGTGCTGTTTTTTGTGCCGGTCACCGGCTACTGGCAGGCTTTTGCCTTCCTGATTTTCCGGCTGTTCGACATCCTGAAGCCGCCACCCATCCGCTACTATGACCGCATGCTGAAGAACGGTTTCGGCGTGATGTGGGACGACCTGCTCGCCGCGGGTTACACGCTGCTGGTGCTGGCCGCGGCCTACAGCCTGCTGGGTTGATCGGGGTGGATGAAGGGAGATTGCGCATGGGTGGGGCGGTGGATGATCAAACGCTGACGCGGCTGGCGTCCGAAGTGGGCGAGGCACTGAAGGCGCAGGGGCTGATGCTGGCGACGGCCGAGTCCTGCACCGGCGGCTGGATTGCGCAGGCCTGCACCGCGGTGGCCGGCAGCTCGAACTGGTTCGAGCGCGGCTTTGTCAGCTACACCTATATCTCCAAGCGCGAAATGCTCGGTGTGTCGCAGGACACCCTGGGTGTGCACGGCGCGGTGTCCGAGCCGGTGGTGCAGGAGATGGTGACCGGCGCGCTGGCCAACAGCCATGCGCAGGTGGCGGTGGCGGTCAGCGGTACCGCCGGTCCCAGCGGCGGCACGCCGCAGAAACCGGTGGGCACGGTGTGCCTCGCCTGGAGCGTCAAGAACGGCGAACCGAAAAGCCTGACCCGGCATTACACCGGCGACCGAGAAGCCGTGCGGCGGCAGACCGTGCGTGATGCGCTGCAGGGCCTGCTCGAGCTCCTGCCCATCGCACCGAATAAATAAGTAAGTAATTGTTTTTATTGATAAATTTATCAACAGAGTGTTTTTTTACACACTACTGTATAAATATTCACCTTTTTCCGGAATTTGTGTAAACTGCGAACCATCGCAGGACATTAAGCATTTCAGGACCGCAGTACAGACACCGAACATCCACACTGAACCGAACAGCTCAAGAAGGGGACATCATGGACGAGAACAAAACCAAGGCACTGGCAGCGGCGCTGTCGCAGATCGAAAAGCAGTTCGGCAAGGGCTCGGTGATGCGCCTCGGCGAATCCGACGTGGCCAACGACATCCAGGCGGTGTCCACCGGCTCGCTGGGCCTCGACATCGCGCTGGGCATCGGCGGCCTGCCGCGCGGCCGTGTTGTTGAAATCTACGGCCCGGAATCTTCGGGCAAGACCACGCTGACGCTGTCGGTCATTGCGCAGATGCAGAAGCTCGGCGGTTCCGCCGCCTTCATCGACGCCGAACACGCGCTCGACCCGCAGTACGCCGCCAAGCTTGGCGTGAAGGTCGATGAACTGATCATCTCCCAGCCCGACAACGGCGAGCAGGCGCTGGAAATCGCCGACATGCTGGTGCGTTCGGGCTCGGTGGATGTGGTGGTGATCGACTCGGTTGCGGCGCTGGTGCCCAAGGCCGAGATCGAGGGCGAGATGGGCGAGCCGCAGATGGGCCTGCAGGCGCGTCTGATGAGCCAGGCGCTGCGCAAGCTCACCGCCAACATCAAGCGTTCGAACACGCTGGTGATCTTCATCAACCAGATCCGCATGAAGATCGGCGTCATGTTCGGCAACCCGGAAACCACCACCGGCGGCAACGCGCTGAAGTTCTACTCTTCGGTGCGTATCGACATCCGCCGCATCGGCTCGATCAAGAAGGGCGAGGAGGTGATCGGCTCCGAGACCCGTGCCAAGGTGGTCAAGAACAAGGTGGCGCCGCCGTTCCGCAACGCCGAGTTCGACATTCTTTACGGTGAAGGCATCTCGCGTGAAGGCGAAATCATCGAACTCGGCGTGATCCACAACATCATCGAAAAGTCAGGCGCCTGGTATTCCTACGGCAAGGACCGCATCGGCCAGGGCAAGGACAACACCCGCGACTACCTGCGCGAGAAGCCCGAAGTGGCGCAGGAGATCGAGGCGAAGATCCGCGCTGCGCTGGGTATCGCCTCGCCTGGACCGAAAAAACCGAACCTCGAAGTGGTCGAGTCCGAGCCGGCTGCCGGCCGCAAGAAGGCTTCGGGCGAATAAGCAGGCAGATTAACCCCGGCAACGCGCCATGCCGGCTCAAGAACCCAAGCTGAGGGTCCGTGCACTTAGGCACTTGGCGCGGCGCGAGTACACCCGGCAGGAACTGGCGCGTGTACTCGCGCCGCACGCCGAGAATGAAGCCGAAGTCGATGCAGTCCTCGACGAGTTCTCGCAGCGCGGCTGGTTGTCGGAAACCAGGGCGGCGGAACAGCTGGTGCATGCCCGGCGCGAGCGTTACGGCCCGATGCGGATCCGCCGCGACCTTGAGGCCAGGGGCGTGTCGGCCGAAGTGATCGGCAGCACCGTCGCCAGCCTGAAGGAAGGCGAGCTGGAGGCGGCGCGTGTGGTGTGGCAGAAAAAATTCCGCGAACCGGCAGCCAATGCCGCGGAGCGGGCGAAGCAGGCGCGGTTCCTGATGGGCCGCGGTTTCAGCGGCGAAGTGATTACCAAACTGCTGCGGTCCATCGGCCGCGGCGAAACCGGAGATGAATCATGATTCTGATGATGATGCTGTGGAACAAGGCCCAGGAATACCGCGACCAGTGCGTGTTTTACGGTGCGATGGCGATCACCTTCATGCTGATGGTGGTTTGAGGCACAGCCTGTTTATTACGGTCGACGGCAGGCATACAATGTGGATGCCGCCGGAGGGACCGCACAACGGCCCTTGACTGGCTGAAACACGGCGGCGCCAGCCGCCGTTCGCGGCTGAACCCAATCGATGAGGTTTGCCGCATGAAATCCCGATTTTTCACCTTCCGCTTTTTCGCTTTCATTACCCCGTTGTTGCTGGTGCCGGGCCTGCTGTTGCCGGCGCCGTCCGCCACGGCACAGACCTACCCGAACAAGCCGCTGCGTTTCGTGGTGTCGTTCACGCCCGGTGGCTCGCAGGATGTGGTGGCCCGGCTGTTCGGACAGAAGGTCGGCGAGGCCCTCGGCCAGCAGGTGGTGATCGAGAACCGTTCCGGTGCCGGCGGGCTGATCTCGGCGCAGATTGTGGCCCGCTCCAATCCGGATGGCCATACGCTGTTCCTGTCCAACGGCGCGCCGCTGGCGATCATTCCCAACCTGCAGCCGAATGTCGATTACCACCCGCTGAAGGATTTCACCCACATCATTCACCTGATCGACCTGCCGATGGTGGTTCTGGTCAATGCCAAGCTGCCGGCCACCAGCATCAAGGAGCTGATCGCCTATTCGAAGGCAAACAAGGGGCGCATCAACACTGCGTCCACCGGCAACGGCACCTACACCCATCTCACGCTGGAATTGTTCAAGATCGCCACCGGTGCGAGCCTGACCCATGTGCCGTACAAGGGCGCGGCGCCGGCCTTCACCGACCTGCTCGGCGGCCAGATCGAAAGCATGTTCACCACCACGGCTTCGGCGCAGCCGCACTTGGCTTCCGGCCGGGTGCGCGTGTTGGCGGTAACCACGCCGAAACGCGCATCGCTGATGCCGAATGTGCCGACCATGACCGAATCCGGTTTCCCCGGTTTTGAAGTGTCTTCATGGGCGGGTGTGTCGGCACCGGCAGGTATTCCGGCAGCGGTGTCGAAACGGCTGGCGGTGGAATTCGGCAAGGCGATGGAATTGCCGGATACCAAGGCCCGGCTTGCCGGGCTCGGTGTCGAACCCTCCGGTGCGACGCACGAGGTCTTCACCAAGATGATCCGCGACGAGAGCGAGCGCTGGGCGAAGGTGATCAAGACCGCCGAAATCCGGCCCTGATCCGGCGATGCGTTCTGTCGCCATCGTTGGCGCGGGTCCGGTTGCACGCGCCAGCGCTGTATTGCTGGTTCGTAACGGGCATGCCGCAGCGCTGTGGTCGCCCAGCGGTCGCAAAACCGCAGTGCTGGCGCCGGCCGCCGCCGGCCAAGCGCGGTTGCCCTACACCGGTTGTGTCAGCGGCAGCATCGAGGTCGGCATCATCACCGATCCGGCGCAACTCGCGCAGCACGATGTGGTGCTGGTCGCCGTGCCCGGTAATGCCTATCCGGCAATCCTGCCGTGCATCACGCCGCATCTGCATGCTGCACAAACGGTGATCGTCAGTGGTGCGCTGTCACTGGCGCCGCTTTGGCTTTATGAGCGCAGCGGCAAACCCGGTGCGCGGCCGCTGCTGGTGTCCTGGGGCACCACGATTGCCACCGCGCGGCTGCCCGACCCGGCAGGTGTTCAGGTCAACACCGTGCGCACGCGTTTTGAAGCCGCAGCATTGCCCGAAAGCCGTGGTGACGAGGCGCTGGCGATCTGCCGCGAACTGTTCGGCGATCACTTCAGCCCGGCACCGCTGCTGGCCACCGCATTGCTCAACGTCAATCCGGTGGCACATGTCGCCGAAGTATTGCCCAACCTGACACGCATCGACCGGCGCGAAGCCTGGTCGCTGTTCGGTTGCCTGACGCCTTCAGCGGCGCGGCTGGGGGAGGCGATCGACCTTGAGCGCCAGGCGATTGCCCGGGCTTACGGGCTTGAAGTGCGTTCGATCCAGGAACACACCCATCTTTCGTACCACGTGCCGCTGGGCAGCTATGCCGAGATGGCAGCGGCCATTGATGCCGGCGGTGGCAGCCCGCTGGGGCCGGTGACACTCGAACACCGTTATTTGCTGGAGGACGTGCCCTACGGCCTGGTGTTCTATGAGGCGCTGGCGGCGATTGCCGGCGTAGCGGTGCCCAATATCAGTGCCTCGATCACGCTGTTTTCCACCGTCAGCGGTCATGATTTCCGCAATGAAAACCTGCTGTTGCGCGAGCTGGCGCTGGACCGGCTGAGTCCGTCCGGACTGCTGGCCCGTTGCACCGGCGGCTGAGTCCGGAGAAAGCGGAAACTGGTTTAGAATCTGCGGTTTACGCTAATTTTTTCCCCATCATTTTCCGGTTCGCCGGCACCTCCGCATGAAATCCGCTGAAATCCGCGACAAGTTCCTCAAATACTTCGAGTCCAAGGGCCATAGCATCGTGGCCTCCAGCCCGCTGGTGCCCGGCAACGATCCGACGCTGCTGTTCACCAACTCCGGCATGGTCCAGTTCAAGGACGTGTTCCTCGGCCAGGAAACGCGGCCGTACAAGCGGGCCACGACCTCGCAGCGCAGCCTGCGCGCCGGCGGCAAGCACAACGACCTCGAGAACGTCGGCTACACCGCGCGCCACCACACCTTCTTTGAAATGCTCGGCAACTTTTCCTTCGGTGACTATTTCAAGAAGGATGCGATTCATTACGCCTGGGAGCTGCTGACGGGCATCTACAAGCTGCCCAAGGACAAGCTCTGGGTCACCGTTTACCAGACCGACGACGAGGCCTATGACATCTGGGCCAATGACATCGGCGTGCCGAAAGAGCGCATCGTGCGCATCGGCGACAAGCCGGGCGGCGGCTCGGACAACTTCTGGCAGATGGCCGACACCGGCCCCTGTGGCCCCTGCAGCGAAATCTTCTATGACCACGGCGACGAGGTTGAAGGCGGCCCGCCCGGATCGAAGGATGCTGACGGCGACCGTTACATCGAAATCTGGAACCTGGTGTTCATGCAGTTCAACCGTGATGACAAGGGCGTGCTGCATCCGCTGCCCAAGCCCTCGGTCGATACCGGCATGGGCCTCGAGCGCATCGCCGCGGTGCTGCAGCATGTGCATTCGAATTACGAAATTGACCTGTTCCAGACGCTGATCAAGGCCGCCGCGCGCGAGACCGGGGCGAAGGACCTGGCGAACAATTCGCTGAAGGTCATTGCCGATCACATCCGCGCCTGTTCCTTCCTGATCGTCGACGGCGTGATTCCCGGAAACGAGGGCCGCGGCTATGTGCTGCGGCGGATCATCCGCCGCGCGATCCGCCACGGTTACAAGCTGGGCCAGACCAAGCCCTTTTTCCACAAGGTTGTCGCCGATCTCGCCAAAGCCATGGGTGAGGCCTATCCCGAACTGCCCAAGGTGCAGGACCGGGTGACGCAGATCCTGAAGCAGGAAGAGGAACGTTTTGCCGAGACCCTGGAAAACGGCATGAAGCTGCTGGAGCAGGCGCTGGGCCGCGAGGACAGGATGCTCGACGGCGAAACGGTTTTCCAGTTGTATGACACCTATGGTTTCCCGGTCGACCTGACCGCCGACATCGCGCGCGAGCGCGGCGTGATGATGGACTACGCCGGCTTCGAGGCGGCGATGGAGCGGCAGCGCGAACGCGCGCGCGCGGCGTCAAAATTCCAGATGGGTACCGCGGTCGATTACAAAGGGGTGAAGACCGACTTCCAGGGCTACGAGAAACTGGTGGTGGACGGTGCCGAGGTGGTGGCGATCTACCGCGACGGCACGGCGGTGCAGGCGATCAATCACGGCGACACCGCGGTGATCGTGCTCGACCGCACGCCGTTCTACGCCGAGTCCGGCGGCCAGGTCGGTGACCGCGGTGAGCTGGTGGCTTCCAGCGGCACTTTTGCCGTTGCCGACACCCAGAAAATCCAGTCCGATGTATTCGGCCATCACGGTACGCTGAAGACCGGGACCCTGAAGGTGGGTGACCATGTCGAATCGCGTGTTGATGTCGAGCTGCGCCGGCGCACCATGCGCAACCATTCGGCGACCCACCTGATGCACAAGGCGCTGCGCGAAGTACTCGGGCCGCATGTCCAGCAGAAAGGTTCGCTGGTCGACGCCGACAAAACCCGCTTTGACTTTGCCCATGACAAACCGCTGACTGCCGATGAAATCCGCGAGGTCGAGGCGCGGGTCAATGCCGAGATCATGCAGAACGCGGCGACGCGCGCGCGCATCCTGCCGATCGAGGAGGCGAAAAAGGCCGGCGCGGTGATGCTGTTCGGCGAAAAATACGGCGACGAAGTGCGTGTGCTCGACATTGGCAGTTCGCGCGAATTCTGCGGTGGCACCCACGTCGAGCGCACCGGTGACATCGGTGTGTTCAAGCTGTATTCCGAAGGCGGCGTGGCGGCCGGGGTGCGCCGCGTTGAGGCAACTACAGGCGGAAATGCGCTGGCGATGATCGGAAATCTTTTGGGTGAATTTAATGAGGTTGCGAAGCAGTTGCGCGCCCAGCCCGGTGCCGGCAGCGTGCTGAAGGCGGTGCAGATGCTTGCCGATGAGAAAAAGGCACTGGAAAAGGAAATTGCCAAACTGCGCTCGAAGCTGGCTTCCGGTCAGGGCGGTGATCTTTCAGCCCAGGCTGCGGATGTCAAAGGAACCAAGGTGCTGGCCGCGGCCATCGACGGCGCTGATGCCAAGTCGCTGCGCGAGGCGATGGACAATCTGAAGGACAAGCTGAAAAGCGCGGCCATCGTTCTGGCCAGCAGCGAGGGCGGCAAGGTCACGCTGATTGCCGGCGTCACCGCCGACCTCACTGCCAGGGTCAAGGCCGGTGAACTGGTCAACTTTGTCGCGCAGCAGGTTGGCGGCAAGGGCGGAGGCCGGCCGGACATGGCACAGGCCGGCGGTACTGATCCGTCGAAACTGCCGCAGGCGCTGGCTTCGGTGCCGGACTGGGTGGGAGGGAAACTGTGAACGTGACGCGTATTCCGTTGCTACTGCTGGCCTTGCTGTTGATGCAGGGCACAGCCCTGGCGCAGGGCCATGGTGGTGAAGTGCTGGAAGCGACCACCGGCGCCGGAGACAAGGTGCGCCTGCTGCCCAATGGCCGCTGGGAATTTGTCGATGCCAAAAAAGCCGAGGCGGCGCGCACGGTCGCGCAGCGTTATCCGGAAAACCAGGGCTGCCCGCAGGGTATGCAGGGCGGCATCATGGGCGTGGGTCGCTGCATCGCACCGGGTGACAAGGACTACAACCGTGGCACGCTGAACCCGGCCAAGCGCTGAACGTCTCCGGTGAATCCGCAGGGCGGACTCACCGTCCACCGCTTGCGTCAGCGGCACTGCCGGCGCTACTGCAATTCAGTCAGTAGTTAAGGATTTCTCAGGCTAATCCGGCTTTACGCCGGGAAATTATCGGTTAGTCTGTGCCAGTGAGCATCCGTGCCCGCCTGATCCTGCTGATACTGTTTGCGACGCTGATTCCGGCGCTGGCGGGTGTCTATCATTTTATCGAGCGTCGCGACGTCGAATTGGCCGAGGCCGGCCGTCTGCTGGAGATCGAGGCCGGACGGATTGCGCGCGAACTGGCGGACACCATCAGCGGCACCACGCAGCTGCACTATGGATTGTCCCGTGCCAGGGATTTTGACAAGCCTGAGCGCAGAACCTGTTCAGCCTTCCTGGGTGAAGTGCTGCGCGCCCATCCGCAGTACACCGGCATCCTGTCGATCAATCCCGACGGCAACCTGTTCTGCGATTCGCTGAATACCGACCGCAAGCTCAATCTGACCGACCGCGATTATTTCAAGGCGGCGATGACCTCGGACAATCCGGTGGCGGTCGAGCCGACTTTCGGCCGGCTGACCGGCATCGCGGTGATTCAGGTGGCCTATGCCGCGAGGGATGCGGCGGGCAAGCCGCGTTTTGTGCTGCTGGCTTCGATCAACCTCGAGAAGGTGATTGTCTCGCGGGTGAAAACCCTGCCGCTCAAGGACACGGTGATCGCCCTGGTCGATGGCAAAGGCACGGTGCTTGCCTGGCAGCCCGGAGGCGAAAAACTGCGGGGTACTTCGATTGCCGATACGCCGCTGTACCGTTTTTCGAAGGAAGCGAAGCAGCGCCAGGCTGACATCAGCTTTGGTGGTGTGAACCGCCGCTGGGCGGTGAGCGCACTGCCCGAGTATTCGGAGTCGGGTTTGCGGGTGCTGGTGGGTGTCAGTCGCCAGGAGCTGCTCGATAACGCCAATGTGAATTTCAAGCAGTCACTGATCGTGCTGGCCTTTGTTCTGCTGCTGGCGTTTGGCGGGGCCTGGGCGCTGTCCGAGTTGGGCATCCGCCGCCAGGTGGCCCGCATCGACGCCGCCCTGACCCGTTTCAGTGGCGGCGATTTTGATGCCCGCATCGGCCAGCCCTATCCGGGTGGCGAGATCGGCGATTTGATGGCGGCCATCGACCGCGATTTCGGGCTGATCCAGCGCCAGCGGGCGACCATTGAGCAGCTCAATGCCGACCTCGAGCGCCGGGTGGCCGATCGCACTGCAGAGCTGGAAGCGGCAAACCAGGAACTCGAGTCCTTCTGTTACTCGGTTTCGCATGACCTGCGCATGCCGCTGCGCCACATCGACGGCTATGTCGGGCTGCTCGAGCGCGAGCTTGGCACGGCGGTGTCGGCTGAGGCCAGGCGTTGCCTGGGGGTGGTCGCTGAGTCGACCCGCAACATGGGGCGCCTTATCGATGACCTGCTCGCGTTTTCGCGTATGTCACGGCAGGAACTGGGTGACGAGGAGGTCGATCCGGATGTGTTGGTCCGTGAAATTGTGGCAATGCTGGCCCCGCAGACCGCCGGACGCCGTATCGAGTGGCGGATTTCGCCGCTGCCGCGGGTACGCGGTGACGCTGCGATGCTGCGCCAGGTGTTTGCCAACCTGATCGACAATGCGATTAAATACACCGGTCCGCGTGAACTGGCGGTCATCGAGATCGGCAGCCGTCGTGAGCCGGACGGCCAACAGCTGTTTTATGTGCGCGACAACGGTGTCGGTTTTGACATGCGTTACGCGGAAAAGCTGTTCGGCGTCTTTCAGCGGCTTCATCGCGCCGACCAGTTCGCAGGCACTGGCATCGGACTCGCCAACGTGCGCCGCATCATCGTGCGCCATGGCGGACGGGTCTGGGCCGAGGCAGAGGAAGGGCGGGGCGCGGCGTTTTACTTCACCCTGCGTGTGCCGTCATGAGGCTGTACCGAGCGATCTGCTTGATTTGATTGACTTTTCGGAGAACCGGCATCGATACCCTGGCCCGAGTCCTGCTTGTCGAGGACAACGTTCACGACGCTGAGTTGACCCTGCGCGCGCTGGCGCCGATGGCCAACGAGGTCCTGCATCTGTGGGACGGGGCGGAGGCGCTCGATTACCTGCATTGCCGCGGCGCGTATGCCGGGCGCCAGCCGGGCAATCCGGCGGTGATCCTGCTCGACCTGAAAATGCTGCGGGTCGATGGCATCGAAGTATTGCGCCAGCTGAAGGCTGACCCGGTGCTGCGCATGGTGCCGGTGGTGGTGATGACGTCCTCGCGCGAGGATCGTGATCTCAACATCTGTTATGACCTCAGCACCAACGCCTATGTCGTGAAGCCGGTCAATTTCGCCGAGTTCGCCGACGCGGTGAAGCAGGTCGGTGCCTTCTGGGCGGTGCTCAACGAACTGCCCAGGGATGTTCTGTCCGGGCGGTCACCGGCGAAACGCTGAAGTCCTGACGTTTCAGAAGGGCAGGCTGGCGTCTGGCCTGATCCCGAGCAGTGCCCTGCGGAAGTCGGCCTGGATGCGTGCCAGTGCCCCGGCATTGTCGGCCTCGAAGCGCAGCACGATGATCGGCGTGGTGTTTGACGGCCGCGCGAGCCCGAAACCGTCGGCATATTCCACGCGCAGCCCGTCGATGGTGATGATTTCCTGCGCGTCGGGGAATTTCGCGGTGTTCTGCAGCAGGGTCATCAGCGCGTAGTTTTCACCCTCATTGAGCTGCCATTGCAGTTCCGGCGTGCTCACAGAATCGGGCAGGGCTTCGAGCATGGCCGAGGGATTGTCGCTGCGGCTCAGTATTTCCAGCAGGCGCGCCCCGGCGTAGAGGCCGTCGTCGAAGCCATACCAGCGCTCCTTGAAAAAGATGTGCCCACTCATCTCGCCGGCGAGCGGCGCACCGGTTTCGCGCAATTTCTGCTTGATGAAGGAATGCCCGGTTTTCCACAGCAGGGGTTTGCCGCCGTGTTTGCGGATCCAGCCGAACAGGTGGCGTGTGCATTTCACGTCGAAAATGACTTCACCGCCGGGCACGCGTGACAGCACGTCGGCTGCGAACAGCATCAACTGGCGGTCGGGGTAGATGATCTTTCCAGATCGGGTGACCACGCCGAGACGGTCGCCGTCACCGTCGAAGGCGAGGCCCAGTTCGGCGTCACCCTTTTTCAGTGCCGCGATCAGGTCTTCGAGGTTGTGCGGTTGCGAGGGGTCGGGGTGGTGGTTGGGAAATTTTCCGTCGACCTCGCAGAACAGTTCCTGCACCGTGCAGCCGAGCCGTTGGTACAGTTCGGGCGCGGTGGCGCCGGCCACGCCATTGCCGGCATCCACTGCGATGCGCATCGGCCGCGTGAGCCTGATGGTGGAGACGATGCGTTGGAGGTAGGCGGCGCGGATGTCCTGCGTCCGATATCCGCCGCTGCCGCTGTCGATGCGGCCGTCGCTGAGCCGTGCACGTAATGCCTGGATGGTTTCGCCGGCGAGGGTTTCACCGTCGAGCATCATCTTCAGGCCGTTGTACTGCGGCGGATTGTGCGAGCCGGTGACCATCACGCCCGACAAGGTGCCCAGTTCATGTGCGGCAAAGTAGAGCATCGGGGTTGCAACCTGGCCGACATCAATGACATCAATGCCGGCGGCCTGCAGGCCGCGCGCCAGTGCCGCGGCCAGTGCCGGGCCGGACAGCCGGCCGTCGCGGCCGATGACCACGCTGCTGCGTCCGCGCGCCCGCGCTTCGCTGCCGATGGCACGGCCGATCTGCTCGACGCCGGCTTCGGTCAGTGTGTCGCCGACGATGCCGCGGATGTCATAGGCCTTGAAGATCCCCGGTGGCGGCAGTTTGATGTCGGACATGGTCGCGGATTCAGTGAGCAGTAAAAATTAAAATAATCAATAAAAACAATGGCTTATGAATTATACCCGAGTGTATCGAGAAATTCGATGACAGCCCGGGGCAGCCAGCCCAGTCCGCCACCGGCATCGGGGAATCCGACATGGCCGCCGGTCGCTGGAAACGCCGCGGTGATTGCCGGCGGCAGTGTCGAGGCCGCGGGCAGGGCCGCGCCGGGCATGAAGGGATCGTTGCGCGCATTGAGCACCAGCGTCGGCACGGCAACCGAGTGCAGCAGCGGTTTGCTGCTGGCGCGGGTGTAGTAGTCATCAACATCGCGAAAGCCGTGCAGCCTTGCGGTGACGAGATCGTCGAACTCGCGCAGCGTGCGCGAGGCGCGCAGTTTTGCGATGTCAAACAGTCCGGGATGCTGTGCCAGCTTCGCCAGCGATTTGCGCTTCATCGTCGCCAGGAAGTTGCGCGTGTAGTTCATGTTGAAACCGCGTTCCAGCGCATCGGCCGCGGCGTGCAGGTCCACTGGCGCGGAGATTGCCGCCGCGCGGCTGATGATGGCTGCGGCTTCGCTGCCCCGTTCCCCCAGCCATTTGAGCAGCGCATTGCCCCCCAGTGAAACGCCGGTGGCATGCAGGGGGCCGTCGTGGGCAGCGTGCAGCCGGCGCAGTATCCAGTCGATCTCGGCGCTGTCGCCGGAGTGATAGGCCCGGGGCAGGCGGTTGATTTCGCCGCTGCAGCCGCGGAAATGCACCACCACGCCATGCCAGCTGCGCTGTGCCGCGGCATGCATCAGCGCCCTGGCGTAGTGACTCATCGAGCTGCCTTCAAGGCCGTGGAACAGCACCAGCAGCGGTTTTGGATTGTGCTCAATCCTCAATCCCCGATCCTGCACTTCAGTCCAGTCGAGATCGATGAAATCGCCGTCCGGCGTGTCCCATCGTTCGCGGCGGAAAGCCACATGCGGCCTGGTCGCAAGCAGGGCCGGATACAGTGTCTGCAGGTTGCCGCCGGGAAGCCAGAACGGCGCACGGTAATCGAGGGTTTGCATCGTTGGCCCGTATTATTGCCCAGTCTGCGCCGCGACTTGCGCCTTGTTTACGCCTGATGCGGCTGCATGCCACAATCAATTGCGATTGCCGCATCGTTTTATTGCGGCATCTTCACTCGAGGAGAAAACCATGACCGACCCCGTTCCGTCTGCCGCCCCGGGCACCGATGATTGCAACATGGCCATGCTTGCCCATCTGCTGGGTATCGTGTCCAGCTTCATCGGCGCGCTGGTGATCTGGCTGCTGAAAAAGGACCAGTCGCCGTTTGTCGACGACCAGGGCAAGGAGGCACTCAATTTCCAGATCACGGTTCTGCTGGGCTATATGGTCGCCGGTTTTCTGACCTTCCTGCTGATCGGCTTTGTGCTGATCCCGCTGGTGATGGTCGCAAACTTCATCCTCTGCATTCTCGCCGCGGTCGCCGCCTCGAAAGGCCGCAGCTACCGTTACCCGCTGGCGATACGCCTGCTGCGCTGAACCGGCGGCAGGGCAAAAAAAAGAGCCCCGCGGGGCTCTTTTTTGTTGACGGGATTCCAGCTCAGTCGCGGTAGGACGGATCCTTGCGGTCGAGCTTGCGCAGCAGGGCCGGCCATTCGAGCAGGCCGAAGCGGCGGCGCACGCCGGGCAGCATCAGGTTGTTGGTGTACTTGGTGACTTCTTCCGGCGGCATCTGCAGCTCGGTGTTGCAGGACAGCGTCATCACCTGCAGCTCGCAGGCGCGCTCGAGGCGGAACATGTTGTTGAAACACTCGGGGATGCTGGCGCCGCAGGTCAGCAGGCCGTGATTGCGCAGCACCATCGCCTCGCGGTTGCCGAGGTTCTGCACCAGGCGCTCGCGTTCTTCGAGGCGCAATGCGACGCCTTCGTAGTCGTGATAGGCGATGTCGAGGAAGCGCATCGACGACTGGGCGATCGGCAGGATGCCGCATTTCATCGCCGACACCGCCATGCCCGGCAGGGTGTGGGTGTGGATGATGCACTCGACATCGTGGCGTGCGGCATGGATGGCGCTGTGGATCACGAAGCCGGCCTGGTTCACGCCGTACTCGGTGGCGTTGAACAGCACATTGCCATCGAGGTCGATCTTCAGCATCGACGAGGCGGTCATTTCCTCGTAGAGCATGCCGTAGGGGTTGATCAGGAATTCGTTGTGGGTGCCGGGCACACGCACCGAGATGTGGTTGGCGACCATCTCGACCATGCCGTATTCCGCCATCAGGCGGTAACAGGCGGCGAGATTGACGCGGGCTTCCCATTCTTCCTTGCTGACCTGTTCACGGACAGGCTTGTTGATCTTGATGGCTGGTGCGTTCATGGCGGCTCCTTCGTGGGCTCAGGGGGCGTTCAGTCGGTGGACTTCAAATCAGCAGGAATTCTACGCCCGCTATTGTAAAAACATGGGTGGATGCTCACAGTCTGGAACAAGGCGGGATTCATGTGGCTGCATAGGCGCCGGCGCCGTCGCCGGCGAGTTTGCCGAACACGGCACCCGAGGTCAGGCCGGTGCCGCCGGGGTAGTTGTGATAGAACAGCCCGCCGACCATTTCCCCGGCGGCAAAAAGGCCGGGGATCGGCTGGCCGGCAGTATCCTCGACATTGCCGTCGCCGTTGACCTTGACGCCGCCAAAGGTGAAGGTCACGCCGCAGGTCACGGCATAGGCCTCGAATGGCGCCTGCTCGATGGTCAGCGCCCAGTTCGACTTGTTGACCTTGAGGCCCTCGGTGCGGCGGCCATCCTTGACCGTCAGGTTGAACGGGATGTCGGTGCGCACCGCCTTGTTGTAGGCCCTGATTTCACGCAGGCAGTTGTCGGCGTTGACGCCATCGAGCTTTTTCACCAGCTCTTCCAGCGTGTCGGCGCGGACCTTGGTCACCTGCTTGATGCGGTATTCGTCGCGCAGCATCGGAATCGACTGCGCATCGAAGACCTGCCAGGCGAACATGCCCGGCTGGTTCAGCACCACCGCGCCGTACTTGGCATAGGTGTAGTTGCGGATGTCGGCGCCTTCATCGACAAAGCGCTCGCCGTTGGCATTGATCATGATGCCGATCGGGTAGCTGTGTTTCTGGAAGTTGTCACCGACGGCGAGGTCGCCGAAGGCCGGTGCGTTCATGTCCCAGCCCACTGCATGGCAGCCTGACCAGTGGCCGTAGGGCAGCGCGCCGGCTTCCAGCGCCATGCGGATGCCGGCACCGGTGTTGAAGCGGGTGCCGCGCACCTTGGCGAGGTCCCAGCCGGCGCCGAGGTAACGCGTGCGCATCTCGGCATTGGATTCGAAGCCGCCGCAGGCGAGCACCACCGCCTTGCAGCGGATCTCGACATTTTTGCCTTTGTGTTTTGCCTTGACGCCGATTACGCGGCCGTTGTCGTCCTGGATCAGCCCGCTGGCCGGGGTCTCGTAGAAGATGGTGATGCCTTCGCGTTCGCAGGCCTTGTGTTCGTTTTCAACCAGGCCGGGACCGCCGCCCCAGGTTTCGGCGGCGAGGCCACCGAAGAACTTGAACTTGCCGTTGACCTTCATCGCCTGGCGGCCGAAGCTGGCCTGGAACTTCACGCCCTTCTTGCGCATCCAGGTCAGCGTCTCGAGGCTGCGTGAGATGAGAATTTCGCAGAGGTCGGGGTCGGTGCGGTACTGGGTGATGCGTCCCATGTCGTCGTAGAACTGGTCGGCGGTGTAGGTGCCGAAGTCGGCGCTGTCGATCTCGGCCTGTGTCAGGTCCGGCACCAGTTGCTTGAGGTCCTCCACGCCGTTGAACAGAACGCGCATCGCGCCGGCGGTGTAGCGGCTGTTGCCGCCGCATTCCTCAATCGGGGCGGCTTCGAGCATGATCACGCGGCCGCCGTGTTCGCGGGCGGCGAGCGCGGCGCAGGCGGCGGCATTGCCGGCGCCGACGACGATGACATCGGGGTTGCCAAAAATGGTTTCACTCATGGTGTTGCAAAAGCTCCGGTTGC
>JAIENU010000187.1 GCA_019751125.1 Burkholderiales bacterium
GACTGCGCCAGGCGCTCGTCGAGCTCGGGCTGGCCGAACAGCACCACCTGCACCAGCTTGCGTTTCTCGGTCTCGAGATTGGACAACAGGCGCAGCGATTCCAGCGTCTCCAGCGGCATCGCCTGCGCCTCGTCGAGACAGACCACCACGGTCTTGCCCTGGCGCGCGAAATTGAGCAGCGCGCGCTGCAGCTCCTTCAGCAGGTGGTGCTGGTCGGCATCCCGCGGCAGCACGATGGCCAGTTCCTCGGCCAGCGCAAACATCAGCGTGCGCGGCTCGAGGTAGGGATTGGGCACATAGGCGGAGACAAAACGGTCGCCCAGTGAGGCAAGAAAACGCCGGCACAGCAGCGTCTTGCCGGTGCCGACCTCGCCGGTGACTTTCATGAAACCCTCGCCGTTGCGTGCGGCGACGAGCAGCGTGTTCAGTGCTTCCTGGTGGGAATTGCAGGCGTAGGCAAAGCTGGTGTCGGGCGTGATGCCGAACGGCGGTTCGCGCAGCCCGAAATGCGACTCATACATGGAGGATGGCGTGCCGCCCTACCGCGGCTGCGACTGCGGCGCCGGCGCAGTCATCGAGCGGATGCGCTCGCTGGTCTGCTGCAGGTCTTCCTGCCAGTTGCGGTCGCTGTGGATGATCGTCGGTTTCAGCAGGATCACCAGCTCGCTCTTGACGTTGCTGCGGTCGCGCTGGCGGAACAGGGCGCCGACCCCCGGCGCATCACCGACACCGGGCACCTGGCTGCGGTCATTGCTTGACTGCTGGCGCATCAGGCCGCCGATGGCGACGATGTTGCCGTCCTGCACACGCACGATGGTGTCGGTGACGTTGACGTCACTGGAAGCCAGCGGCAGCGTGAAGGAGCCGAGGGTGCCCAGATCAATCACCTTGCGCCGCTCGACCACACTGCTCACCGAGGGATTGATGTGCAGGATGATGTTGCTGCCGGCGTCAATCTGCGGTGTGACATCGAGTGCGATGCCCGAGAAAAACGGCGCGACCGTGATTGTCGGCGTCACCGTGGTGCTGGTGCCGGTGGTGCTCGACGTGGTGCTGACATTGGTCACGAAGAAATCGTCGGTACCGACCTTGAGCACCGCCTTCTGGTTGTTGATCGTCGCCACCCTCGGGCTCGACAGCACGTTGACACCGCCCTGGGTCTCGAGGAAGGTCAGCAGCGCTGCGAAATCGCTGGTCTGCAGCGCCAAGCCAAACAGGCCGCCCGCAGCACCGCTGCCCAGGGACAGCGCGCTCGCCACACCGCCGATCGCGCCGCCGGCAAAGGATGAACCACTGAGCACCGAACCGTCAGCGGCCCGCGCCGTCGGCGTGCTGATCGTGCCGGTGCGACCCAGCGTAGTGCCGGGCCGGACCACACCGGCACCGAAGGCCGTGCTGCCATCACGGAAACCGGCCCAGTTGATGCCGGCCTGGAAGGTGTCGCGCAGTGACACCTCGATGATCTTGGCTTCAAGCACGACCTGGCGTTCAACGATGACCTGCATCGCCTTCAGGAACTGCTCGACGCCGCGCAGCTCCTGCGGCATCGCGCGCACCACGATCACGCCGGATTGCGAATTGACGACCACGCTGCGTCCCTGGGCGCCGCCGAGGATGGCGTTGAGCGAGCGCTGCATGTCATTCCAGAAATCACTGTCCGAACGCGTGGTGACACGGGTGCTTTCCGCGGCACGGGTGCCGCCGGCTCCGGTGGGCCCGGTGGTCGGCACCGGGATCGCACCGGGCGCCGCCGCACCGGGACTGGCCGGTGCATCGGTGATCGAGCCCGAGCTGATGCGGGTATCGGTCTGACCGCGGCGCTGCGCCTGCAGATAGTTGACCTGGAAAATGCGCGTCTGCAGCGCCGCCGGGAGCACGGTGATGCGATTGCCCTGCACCGTGTAGTCAAAGCCGTAGAGATCGCGCAGCGTGTCCAGTGCCTCGGGCACCGA
This sequence comes from Burkholderiales bacterium, assembly GCA_019751125.1. Taxonomy (GTDB): domain Bacteria; phylum Pseudomonadota; class Gammaproteobacteria; order Burkholderiales; family SG8-41. The sequence continues at coordinate 1,953 of JAIENU010000187.1, forward strand.
GACATCGCGAAGGTTCACCGAAAGCTCGCCCTTGACCTCGGGGTGCAGCACCATGCTGTAGCGGGTACCGGAAACGATGGCGAGGAACACCTGGCTCGCCGGCGCGTTGTTGACCGACAGGTCGAAGCGCGACTCGGGCCGCTGCGTCGAAGCCGAGGGCATCTCCACCACCAGCGGCGGCAGCAGCGCCTGGCTCACCGCGTCCGCCGCAGGCGGCGCCTGCCGGCGCTGCTGGGCCTGGTCGAGCTCGCGCTGGATCGCTTCCAGCGCCGAACTGCGTCCCTGCTGCGGCGGCTCGGCGCAACTCGCCAGCAGCAACGCCAGCACGGGTATCAGCCATCTCTGCATGTGCATCGGTCCGTGATTCATTTTTTTGTCTTGTTCGCCGTGCCCTGGGCTGTTCCGTCTTTGCCACCCGCCGCCTTGCCGCCGGCCGGTTTCTTGTCGACCTGGGGATGCAGCTTCAGCACCACCAGCTCACCCCCGCTTTTCAGCACGGCCTCGGTCTCGCTCAACTTCACCAGCTGCGAAGTACCGTAACGGCCACCCAGCACCACCATTTCACCACTGATCACCGCAACCTTGCGCGTCGGCGACAGCATCACCGACTGCAGCACCGGACCGCCGCCGGCTGCCGCCAACTCAGCTGAGTCAGCGATTGCGCCAGGTGGCCGCGTCGGATCGGCCAGGCCCTGCGCGCCGGCGAGCAGCGGCACCAGCAGAACGGCCGAAACCATCGCCATTCGCATCATACGACCAGCCAGACCTTGTTCATGCTCAACGTATGCACCGTCAGCGTCAGTTTCAGCCGCGGGTGGCGCGTCGCGTCCAGTGCCACCTTGCCCCAGAACAGCTGCCACGGCAGTTTTTCCAGCCGCGCGAGATAGGCGTGCAGTTCAGCGTAGCTGCCTTCGACCTCGATTTCAAAACTGTGCTGGAAAATACCGCGATCGGCAGCCCCGTCCTTGCCATCCCCCTTGCCGTCACCCCTGACCGCGCCGGTGGTCTCGAACCGCTGCACCGGAAGCTTGCGCAGGCTGACCAGGGCAAGGCCGCGTTCCCTCGATAGTACGCCTTCCAGCAGGCTCACCACCTGGTCCGGCGGCACCAGCTGCTTCTGCAAACCCTGCAGCCGGTCGTCGATCTCGGCAATCTGCCGGCGCAGCTCATCACGGTAGCGGCGCTTGACTTCGTCGGGGTCGTTTTCACGACCCGAGGCCAGCATCTGCTCGCCGGCCCTGATCGCCGCCCGCGCCTCGGCAACCTGGCCGGACAGGCGGCGATGCTGCTGTCCCAGCGGGTGCAGCACCAGCGCATCGAACACGACGACCACCACCGCCACCAGGCCGCCGGCGATGATCGCCCGCTCGCGCAGGGAACGCGCGGCAAAGCGGTCGCTCCATTGTTTCCAGATCGCAGCGTAACGATTGAATAAAGGCGGGTTCATCAGCGCCGCTCCATGCGCGGTTCAGCGACCACCACCGGCTCGGCGGTGGTCAGCGCGAATTCGATGAAACGCGGTGGCTCGGGTTTCAGCGGTACGGCGGCAGCGCCGACCGCGGGCGCTGCAGCAACCTGCTGGGGACGGCGCAGGTCCAGCGCGGCAAAGGCACGGCCCTTCAGCGCCGGCTCGCCGTTGAGGCGCTGGATGTAGGCCGGAACCAGCTCGGGCCGCAGCACCCGGCCCTCGATCGCCACGTCACCGCCACCGGCCACGGTGAATCCGGTCAGCCACAGGCCGTCGAGTGACTGCCGTGCAAAAGCCTGCATGTAACGGGCAAAGCCGTCGCGGTTGCCGAGTGCCCCGCCCTCGAGCACATTCATGCTGTCGCGTGCGGTTTTCAGCGTCGCTTCAAGGCGCTGGATTTCGGCGTCAAGCACGCTTGCGGCTTTCTGCCCGCTCTCGCCTTTGAGGCGGCTGGTATAGACACCCTGCGCCTTGAGCAGCGACTGCGCCGAGGCCAGTTCCTCGCGCAGGCCGTTGACGCGGGTCTGGTCGTGGGCCATCAGCAACGACATCAGCAAGGCGGCAATCACCGCAAAAGCCAGGCTGCGCGCCAGCGAAAGCTGCACCCGCGGTTTGCGGAAGGCCGGGGTCAGCAGGTTGATGTACTGCATTGCGGCCGCGGATTGGCTCATGCCGTTGCCTCCGCGCGCATCGCGGCACCGATCAGTTGCAGGCACTGCGCCTGGCGCAGCGGATCGCGCAGTTCCGGAACGCCGGGAAAATCGATGATCTGCTCGAGATCCAGCACTTCAACCGGCAATGTCAGGTTGGCCGCAAGGTATTCGACAAAGCGCTCGCGGTACGGCACTGCGCTCACCACCACGCGCGACACCGTGACATTGCGGTACTGGCGGTCGAAATGGTCCAGCGAACGCTGCAGCTCCAGTGCCACCCGGTCATACAGCGCCTCGGCACCGTCTTCGTTCTCGAAATCCTTCAGCGCAACCTCGATGCGGCGCGACTGGTACAGCTCACCGCCGGCAGTAAAGGTCACCGTTGCCGCGCTGTCATCGACGCCGAACAGCGCCAGGCCGCGGCCCTCGGTTTCGAGCAGGCGCGCGAGGTTGCGCTGGGCCAGCTCTGGCACATCAATCGCCGACAGCTCGATGTCGGCATCGTTGAAAGGCCGCACCGTGGCTGCGATGGCCTCGTTGCGCGCGGCTATTGCCAGCATCTGCGGTTTGCGGCTGCTGTCCGCGGCCGGCACGCTGACGGCATCCACTGTCGCCGACTCGAGTGGATAGTCGAGCATGTCCTTCAGGGACCAGCGCACAGCCACCCGCGCTTCGGCCTCGGGCACTTCGGGCCGGTCCACCGCGAACATCTGGTAGTCGCGTGCCTTGAGCACGGTCATGCAGCGGTAACGGTCCAGATCGAGTTCCTTGCGCAGGCGCGCCAGTGTCGCCACGTCGTCGCCCTCCTTGCGGAAGGATTCGCAAAGCAGAATTTCCGGCCGTGGCCGGCCCTCAACCAGAACATGCGAAAGATCGACACGATCGCCGTGCAGATTCATGCACAGCCAGCCTGGACGTCGACTTTTGCGAAAGAAGTTCATCAATACTCTGGGGGTCCGGAAGCCCTCGATTCCAGGCACTCAAAATAGCATATTTTCCAATAATCTCAAAGACTTAAGACATGTTCTGCGGGCTGCTTGTCCAGAGCCGAAATGTAACACCTTGTTTTTAATCATTAAAATTTTGGGCCCTGTCATCTGCTGCCATACCTCACTGCTCGCGGCGATAAATCGACTGGTCACTGCTGCGCACCACACCGAAGCGCACACGAACGGCCGGATCCTTGCTGTAAGTGCCCGGCGGCGCGCACCACAGTCCGCGCAGATGCGCGAGATTGCCGGCGGTCGCGGCGGGGGCAAAGCCGTTGCAGGCATCGGCATTGGCCGCGGCGCCAAGGTTCAGCGTGACATCAACTCCGCCAAAATTTGCGGCGCCGGGGGCGCTGAGCTGGATCGTGCTGCGCCCGTCTTTCAGGGGGCTGGTGGTGATGGTTGCGGTGGTCTCGCCGGCATTGAGGCTGCCGGTGTAGTTGCCGAGCCCGACACTGCCTGCGGCGGGCGCAGTGCAATTGTCCAGGGTGTTGGTGATGAACGAGGTGCCGTTCCAGTACTGCGCCTCCAACGGCACCCGCAGCGCCAGCACCTGCGAGCCGCTGGCGCTGCCCAGCCGCAGCCGGCCGTAGCGGACCCGTTTGTCGTTGGTGGTAAGTGCATTGGCATCGCTGAACAGGATGCCGTTGCCGGCAGTGGCCGTCCCAAAGGCCACCGGGTTGCTGGCGAATACCACACTGTCGGCATCGATGACATTCAGCGACAGCGCGATCTCCGCGTTGAATTCAGCGGATGGCGCACCTGGGGCTCGGGTAAAGCGAAAACCGGTGGCACCACCGGAAAAGGTCAGCGTGCCAGTGCCATTGCCGGAATCCACAATCGCCGGATCAACGGTAGTCGCAGGCAGACTCGCCGTGTCGAGCGCACCGCTCAACGCGGTGTAGCGCGCTGACTGTGGTGCTGGCGGTGCCGGCGTCAGTGTTGTGTTGGTGAGCCGCCACCAACTGCCGGTGTAGCGCGAGGTGGTGGCGCCGCCAGCCTCACGCGCAGTGACGGTGATCACCGGCGGTGTCGAATAATTGAAGGCCTGGCCCTGATAGGTAAATCCGGTACAGGCGGGTGCGAATACCGGCACGTTGGTGGCCACGGCAAAATTATCCGGCGTAAAACGGCCGACGTTGATCACCGCTGAAGCAATACGCCGCTCGCCCAGTGTCGAGCCGTCACTGGCATCAACAGAGGCGAAATCATCGTCAGTCAACTGCAGGCTGAATGAACCCACGTCGGGGTAACTTGCGGTGTCGGTGGCGAGCAGGCCTGCGGCAAAGGTGGTGGTGAAGGTTAGTCCGGCCTGGGTCGCGGTGCAGGCTGCACCAACGCAAGTGGTGAGCGTCGCCAGCGGCGAGCCGGCGTAGTTGGTGGTGGTGACCGAGGAGCTGTTGACTGCACTGGCGCGGAAGCTGAACGGGCGGCCGGCGTTATGAACTGTTGCACCGAACACGGTGCTGTCGAGCAGATTTGTGATGCCGGCTGCAGTACGGCTGGCGTCTCGCGCCTCAAAACCGCTGATCGAATCCGGGCGGATCGCAAAATTGTCCGTGGAGCAGCTGGTCACCGTCGGCGAGCCGGTGGGCCAGCGCACGCGTACACGAACATCGCGCCAGGAATTGGCCACCGCGGTGAAATTGACCGTTGCGCGGCCACCGGTAATCGACGGATTGGGACCAACCGTCTGCACCACGGTGAACGAAGTCGGGCAGTTGTTGGCATCAAGCGCCACGCCCAGCGTGTTGTTGCCGAGAAGATCCACGATCACGGGATCCACAAATGTCGAGTGCTGGGCGCCTGAGAGGATCGCCACCACATCGAGGCCGAAAGCGACACCGGCTCGTTTGGTGCGGATTACGCCGGTGACCAGGCCCGCGCCCGTGCTTGTTTCAAAAGCGTTGAAGCTGCTCGGAGCCGGCGGCGTGCCTTCGCCGATCTGCAGATCACCCAATGCGGTGATACCGGTGCCCTGGGTTGAGCTCGCGGTACGGGTGCCGGTAGTGACGTTGCTCCAGGCAGCGCCGGTCCAGCGCTTGATGTCGAACAAGTTGGTATCAACCCCGGCATCCAGGTCGCCGGGGTTGATGAAGGTCAGTGTCGCACTGTAGTCGGTGAAGGTGGTCAGCGCGACGCCGGTGACTCCAGTGGTGGTCAGCCGCCAGTAACGGTTGACGGTGCGCGTCGCGGTGAAGCCCGAAGTTGCGATGTTCGGATGGTCACCGGCAACCGTGGTTGCAATCAGCCGGCCTGCGGTGACCCCGGTGAAAGTCAGCGAAGCCGGGGTATAAGCGCCGGCACTGCCGATTTCGTAGTTGCAGGTCGAACCGCCCGCGGGGATCAGCTTCTGGAAGTTGCCGACGATGTGGCCGCTGGTGCGCGACACGCTCGGCGTGGCGCAGCTCAGCTCCGACACCAGCACATTGGCACCGGTACCGATCTCACCGGCGGTCAGGGTGATCACGTTGCGCACCACGAGGTTGCCGCCCAGCGTCACGCCGGCGGCATTGTCCATCGTGAAGTTGTAGAAACCGTCGCCGGCCGTGGTCACCGGCTCCAGCGCGGTGCCCGACAGCGCCTGGCCCGCCGAACCATTCATGGTCACCGTGCCGGTGCCGCGGGTGAAGGTGCCATTGATGGTGTTGGGAGTGCCGCGCAGAAAGAGCTGGCCGGCAGCCGTATTGGTGAACGTGCCGACATTACTGAAACCACCATTGGCATTGATGATGCCGGTGGTGGTGATCGTGGTGGTGCCGGTGTTGGTGTACAGCCCGCCGATGGTGATGCTGCCCGTGCCGCTCAGCGTGATGGTTTCTGCAGCGGCATTGCTCAGTGCACCGGCCAGCGTGATGCTGCCGGTGGACACCGTGGTCGTGGCGACAACCGCGGCATTGCTGTTGGTATAGGTCGCACCACCGTTGGTCATCGAGAAAATGCCGACACCCACCGCCACCGTGTCGCCATTGCTGACGCCACCGGCACCGCTCACCACCATGCGGCTGCTGGCATTGGTCAGGCTCACCGTCGCCGACGCAGCAATGGTGGCCGCCGTGGTCAACGAACCGCTGATGTTGATGCCGGCACCCACGGCACTGACGCCGCTGACGGTGAGCAGCGCATCTCGGTTGGCATTGGTGCCGCCAGTGACGGTGGCATTGCCGCCGACATTCATCGTGCCGGTACCGGTGACGCTCGCCGTGGCATCGCCGGTATCTGCCGTCGCCGCAGCCGCGGTGACGCTGAGATTGCCGGTGATGCTGATCGTGCCGTTGGTCAGCGATAACGTCTTCAAGCCGTTGGTTCGTGAATCCACGATGACATTCCCGGCCACGGTCAGTGAGCCGGTGGTCACCGCGGTGGTCGCCGCGATCGCACTGGTACCGCTGCCGATGGTCAGTGTCGCAGCGGCATTGCTGATGTTGAAAATGCCGACGCCGACGGTCATGGTGTCATTGTTGATCACGCCGGCCGCACCACTCACCGTCATCCGGCTCGAGGCGTTGATCAGGCTCACCGTCGAGGAGCCCGCAATGGTCGAGGCAATGGTCAGGCCGCCGCTGATATTGACGCCGGCACCCACTCCACTCACGCCGCTGACAGTCAGCAGCGCATCACGCGCCGCAGTGGTGCCGCCAGTCACCGTGGCATTGCCGGTGATGTTCATGGTACCGGTGCCGGTGACGCTCGCCGTGGCGTCGCCGGTATCTGCCGTGGCAGAGGCAGCGGTAACACTGAGGCTACCTGCAATGCTGATTGTGCCATTGGTCAGTGACAGCGTCTTCAGCCCGTTGGTTCGTGAATCCACGATGACATTCCCGGCGACCGTCAGCGAGCCGGTAGTCACGCTGGTTGTCGCTGCAATGGCGCTGGCGCCGCTGCCGATGGTCAGACTCGCGCCGGCGTTGGTGATGCCGAAAATGCCGACGCCGACGGTCATGGTGTCATTGTTGATCACGCCGGCCGCACCACTCACCGTCATCCGGCTCGAGGCGTTGATCAGGCTCACCGTCGAGGAGCCCGCAATGGTCGAGGCAATGGTCAGGCCGCCGCTGATATTGACGCCGGCACCCACTCCACTCACGCCGCTGACAGTCAGCAGCGCATCACGCGCCGCAGTGGTGCCGCCAGTCACCGTGGCATTGCCGGTGATGTTCATGGTACCGGTGCCGGTGACGCTCGCCGTGGCGTCGCCGGTATCGACGGTCGCTGCCGCAGCGGTGACATCAAGATTGCCGCCGATGGTGATCGTGCCATTGGTCAGCGACATCGTTTTCAGGCCGTTTGTGCCCGAAGTCACCGTGGTATTGCCGGTGATGCTCAGGGTGCCGGTGGTCACTGCGGTGGTCGCCGCGATCGCATTCGCCGCACTTCCGGTGGACAGCGTCGACTGCGCGGTAAAAATGCCGGCGCCGATGGTCAGTGTGTCGTTGTTGGTGACCGCGCCGGTGACCCGCATCCGGCTGCCGGTGCCCAGCGTCACCAGCGAAGAAGCAGCCACCGTGGAGTTGATGTCGAGCGTTCCGTTGACGTTGACCCCGGCTCCGACCGCACTGGCGCCGGTGATGTCGATCTGCGCATCCCGGTTGTTGGCAGCGCCACCGGTCAGGATGACGTTGCCGGTGACGTTGATGGTGCCGGTGGTCAGCGTGGTCCGCGCAAAGCTTTGCACGGTACCGCCGGTCATTACCAGATTGCCTCCGATGTTCACGGTGCCGGTGGTCACTGCAAGCTGGGCGATATTGCTGGCCGAGGCCGTGGTCGTGCCGCCGTTGATGGTGACGCTGCCGGTCACGCTTAACGGCCTTGCGCCGACGCTGACCTGCTTGGTAACGCCCGCGGTCGGGCTGTTGATGACGATGTCTCCGGAGCGTCCGCCGGCATTGGTCACCGTCAGGTCCCCCGCCGCGCCCAGCGTGAGGCTGGTCGCATTGGCACCGGTGTTGATGGTCACCGATCCTGCCACAGCGCCGGCGATGTTCACCGTCACAGTGGTGTTGTTGATGATCACCACGTTGTCGGTATTGGCCGGCACACGGGCCGCAGGCGCCACTGTGCAGTTCCAGGTGGCCGCCGTGCCCCAGTTGCCGGTGGCGACGTTGGTGCAGGTCTGGGCGTACGCAACCATCGGCGCCAGCAGCGCCGCGACCACACACATCCGGATCAGCCCCCGTTTCATCTTCCACAATCTCCATCACGTGGTCCGCGGCATGCCGCACCTGATGCCTGCAGGGAGCAAGTTGCATACCCGCGCGCTGTCACGCAAGCCGCGCAGCGACGAGACATTGATGCGGCACCGGATTCCTTATAACACATTGTTTTTATTGAATAAATTTTTTATGGTCCGCACTCGAAACGGGGACCGGCGGCTGAAGGATCCTTGCACCGGGCAATGGTGACGGCAATCTGACGCTCGACATAGCCTGTGGTCGGTGTGCCGCAGGCGGCGCTGTTGCAAGCGGTGGCGGTAATCGCGAACACCCGTATGTTGTTGCCGGCCTCGGTGTGGTCGGTGGAGGTACAGGCAACCACCACGGTAAACGGCGACAGCGAACCGCCCAGCGTGTTGATGGTCCCGGTCGGGCAGGCCGCGAAGGCAGCGGCTCCCGGCGCAATGGTGTTGTCGGGATCCAGTGCACGAAAAATTGCCCATTCAGTCCCGGCGCGCGCTGCGTAATAAGCGCGTACGCCAAGCACGTCGGCCTGCACTGTGGTCTGCTGCAGCCCGGTGAAAATCACCATGTAAGCACCCAGCGCGGCGAGTACCACGATCAGGAAGATCGCGGTGATCAGGCTGAAGCCGCGCGCGCGGCTGCGCTGCAGGAGGCTCATGGCGCGTTGCTCACCTGGGCCTGCTGGAACAGGCGCACCACTTCCGGCGTGCCGGCACCACCGCCGCGGGTCAGCACCAGCACGATCGACACGGTGCCGGTGCGTTCGCTGATCGAGCCCGCGGTGTAGACAAAGCTGCAGTTTGCGACATCGACATTGCCGGCCAGCACCGCGCTGCTGCCGCCAGCCGGCGGCGCGACCTGCGGGTTGTTGTAGCCATAACCCCAGTAACGGATCAATTGTCCGCCGGTGCAGCCATAGGTCACCGGGCCGCTGACCACATGAAAACGCCGGGCCGGCGAGCTTTCGGGGAACAGCTTTGAAGTAATGGCCACCGGCGGGGCCGCTGTGCTGCTCAATGTCGTGCGATTGTCACCGGCGTAAGCGTTCGAGGTGGTGCCGGTGCTGTTCAGGTTGTAAACGACAATCTGGTTGCCGGTCGCGAGAGTTGGCGCGGGACCGATGACGTCAAAGGAAGTGTCGGCCGCGGTGAAATCAAGAATGTCGCCCGCGCCGCCACTGTCGGGTTCGGCACGGTAACGCCCGCCATCGGTGGTCTCGATGAACTCGACGAACTTGCCGGTGCCATCAACTCGGATGCTGTTGGGCAGCGCGGTGCGCAAGTCACGGGTGATGCGGCGCAGGGCGGTATCCGCCTCGTCGGTCAATCCTGCACGGCGCGCGGCGTCGATATAACCCTCGACGGGACGCTGGATGAACAGCGCAACACCGGCTGCGATGATGGCGGTGACCACAATGGTCACCACCAGCTCGACCAGGGTCAGGCCGGCTTGCGACAACAGGCGTTTGCGGTCAGGGCAGCACATTGGGGGCATACCTGGTGCGATAGCCGTCGAGGGTCACCGTGGTGTTGCCGGGTCCGGTGACTGTGACCGTGACGCGATGGCTGGCTGCCGCCGCGACAGTATCCGTGCCGTTGCTCAGGGCCTGCGCAACGACGGCCACCGAGACCTGATAGGCGCCAAGACCGCCAATAGCCGTGCCGTCGATGCTGGCCGGCACTCCGGCGGCAAGGCTGGCGTAGTCATTGACATTGTCATAGGGCACGGTGCCGCTGCCCCGGATCTCGCCCTCGGCCCCAATCACCTCCAGCGTGGTGGCGCAGCGCGTGGTATCCGCGGGATTCACCGCGCCGTCCGATTCCGCGGTTGCGGCATGAACATCGTCGGGATCGCAATAGGTAAAGGGCATCGCCAGCGCCTCCTCCAGGTAGGCCTCGGCAATCGCCAGTGCCTGCTTCTGGATCAACGGATCGGCACTGCCCTGTGCAGTAACCCGCCACACACCCAGCACGCCGGCCACACCGGCGCCGACAATGACGATGAACAGGATCAGTTCGAGCAGGGAAACGCCACGCTGCCGGCACCGTGGATGGTCAGTTGGCGACGACATATCCGGTCTCGGCAGCGACACTGATCTGACGGTTGATGTCGCCGGGTATGGTGCTGGTGAAGGTGATGCTGGCTGCCGCGCTGGGACGGCCGAGACGGTCAAAACTGAAACTGGCACCACCCAGCGTGACCCCAGCCGGTGCCGTTTCAACAGCGTTGCTGCCATTCACCGGATTCGTAAGCGGCGTCGCACAACCTGCGGCAGTACCGGCGCTGATCTGGGTCAGGGAAACACAGACAAACACGTCACGGCGCCACGCCACCGCGGTCTTCTGCGCGAGGCGCACGATGGCCGCCGCCTTGTCATGAAAGCCGCGGGCGTCAAAGCTGTCGCGGCCGATGAAGCGCGGCAAGGCCACTGCGGCAAGCACGCCGATGACCACGATGGTCACCACCAGCTCGATCACCGTGAAGCCCTGGTTGCTGCGCAAGTGATTCATGGCTCACCAAACAAAAACGGGTGAAGGTTGCCAGTGGCCACCCTCACCCGCCGCATCGTCACCCGCGGAGCGGGCCGAATCTGCCGCTACGTTCAGCCGCCGCAGTTGGCGGTAACCAAACCCGTTGTGGATACTGCCCCGCTCGTGTCGTCATAAGTCACCGTGCAGGCCGCAAAGCCGGCAGGCGTACAGGTTGTAGTGTTGCCGGCAGCCGCGCAGCTGATGTTGCCACTGACGTTCAGTGCATTGACCATCCCGGCAGCCGTTGGATACCCGGAATTGGCCGCGGCACCGGAGGTCACCGCCACACTGGTGCCGTCAACGGTGGTTACTGTGGACACGGTCGTCGAACCCGCCGCATACCACTTGGCACGAATGACTTCCTTTGCAGAATTCATGCTGCCCGCCACACCCTGCATCGAGGCGATGCGTGCCTCGGTGCCGACGTTGGCAAAGCGCGGAATCGCGGTCGCGGCAAGGATGCCGAGCACGACGATGACCACGATCAGCTCGATGATCGTAAAACCCTGTTGACGTTTCATGACAACCTCCATGCACTGGGCGGAGCTCATTGCCGCGGCTTTTGGCACGCGACGCATCGTTGCGGGGATCAGCACCCCGAGGTAATCAGCACCCCATACACCGGTGACTGGCTTGCGGCCACCGGCGAGGTGTAGGTAAAGCTGCAGTTCGGCGGATCGTTGCCGAGCACCATCACCGTGACCGGGGTGCCGGCGGCGGCGCCGCCGCCCTGGATGTTGTAGCCGTCGGGCGAGGACGGTCCGACCGAAAGGCCGGCGGCAGTGATGATGCCGGCGGCATCGGCTGTCGGATAGGTATTGACCATGGTGACGTTGACACCCTCCATCAGCAGCGTCGCCGCGCATTGCGGGGTTTGCGCGAGGCAGGCCGCATGCGACAACGCTGCGGCACCCTTGACCGCGCCCAACGCGGCATTGAGCTTGGCCACCCGTGCCTGCACCTGCAGGTTGGTGAAACGCGGCAGTGCAGTCGCGGCAAGGATGGACAGCACGATGATCACCACGATCAGTTCAATCAGCGTAAAACCGAGAGCACGGCCGCCAAGCGATCGCTGAGTGTGATGTTTATCACGCAATTTGAAATGCATGTCCTTGATATTACAGCTTTTATGGGCCGAGTATAACGTAATTTTCGTTCACAGCCATTGGAATAAAGGGGTGGGTTCCAGCGCTATTCCGGCGAAGCCCCGCACCCGGCCACCCGGCGCAAACACCTGTTGCTCGGTAATCAGCACACGAAAACGAAGTTGCAGCGGCCGGCGCCTGTCGGTGGTGCTCAGAAACCGGGTCGAGACCGGGACATATACCAGTTCACGCGCATTCGAATCGAAATACCAGAGCCCGTTCTCGGGCTGGGCCGGATACTCCCCGGCAAAGCCTGCTGGCGGCTTGCCCAGCCAGCGCGCCGGGTTCTCGCGCACCAGCTCGCGCAGCTCCTGTTCGCGGTTGGCAGCAATCAGCTCGGCCATGCGCAGCTGCAGTCCAGTCTTGAAGGTCTGCAGGTCGGATTCGAAGCGCGCATGCTCCGCAGCCTCCTGGTAAAAAGTCAGACGTTCGAGGAATATGCCGCCCAGTATCGCGGCGACAATCACCACCAGGGCCAATTCAAAACGGGTGAAGCCGCGGCTGGTGCTGGGCGCGCCCAAAGCTTCGCTATTTTTTGGCAAGCGCGGCCTGGCCGAGATCCCAGATCGGCAGGAACACGCCCAGCGCCAGGATCAGCACCATCACCCCCAGGGCGAGGATCAGCACCGGCTCGATCTGTGCGCTCAGGTTCTTGATCTCGTATTCGACATCGCGCTGGTAGAGGTCGGCGATTTCCTCGGTCAACTCATCGAGCGCGCCCGACTCCTCGCCGACCGCAATCATCTGCAGCACCACCGGCGTAAACACCTGCGCGTCACGCGCGGTGCGCAATATCGATTCACCGCGCTCCACGCCTTCACGCATGCGGTTGATGCGCTCGGCGACAAACACGTTGTCCACGGTATCCGCCACCATCGACATCGCCGCGGTCACCGGCACGCCACTGCGCGCCGCCATCGAAAAGCTGCGTGCAAAACGCGCCAGCGTCGCCTTCAGCACGATCGGACCGGCAATCGGGATGCGCAGCTTGATGGTGTCCCATTTCATGCGGCCGCGTGATGTATTGATCCAGGCACGGAAACCGAACACCGCGGCAATCACCCCGCCGGCGATGAACATCCAGTTCGCCGCGACAAAGTTCGAGAAGCCGATCAGCAGCTGCGTCATCAGCGGCAGCTCGGTCTTGAAACCCTTGTAGACCTTGGCAAAGGCAGGGATCACAAAAATATTGATGACCACGATGGCCACAGCCATCGTCGCGATCACAAAACCCGGATAACGCAATGCAGCCTTGATCTGCTCGCGCATGAACTTCTCGAACTCGAGGTGCTCGAACAGGCGCAGGAACACCTCCTCGAGGCGGCCGGTCTGCTCACCGACACTGACCATCGCCGTGTAAAACGGTGAAAACACCCTGGGATGGCGCGCCAGGCACACGCTCAGCTCATGGCCGCTGTCGAGGTGCTCGCGGATGTCGCGCACCACAGCGGCAAAACCCGCATTCTGCGTGGATTCTTCCAGCCCCTTCAGCGCGCCCATGATCGGCACGCCGGCCTTGAGCAGGGTGTACATCTGGCGGCTGAACAGCAGTACTTCGGTGTGGCTGACCTTGCCGCCGCCAAACAGCCGCGCCCGCCAGTTGAAGCGTTCCCGCGGTGCGGCCGCAGGCAGGATTTCCAGCGGCACGATACCCATGCCGAACAGCCGCCCGGCAATGCCGCCGCTGTCGGTGCCCTCGAGCACGCCCTGCACCACAGCCCCGCTGCCGTCACGCCCCTTGTAGCTGAAGAATGGCACGCCCGCTCAGCCCTGGATATCGCCGGTCATTCGAGCTGGCTGCTGACCCGCATCGCCTCGTCCGGCGAAGTGCGCCCGGA
>JAIENU010000122.1 GCA_019751125.1 Burkholderiales bacterium
ACGGTCAGCTTCGGCGAAGAAAAGCCCAAAGCCACCGGCCACGACGAGGCGAGCTGGGCGGAAAACCGCCGCGCCGATCTCGCCTATCCGAACGACTGACCTTGATGATCAATCGAGTGCTGCGGGCTGCGCTTGCCGTGGCCGCGATCTGCGTATTTGCCTCGCCGGCCACGGCTGCGCTGTTTGGCGATGATGTGGCGCGCAAACAGGTCGCCGAGCAGCAGAAACGTGTCGATGAGCTGCGCCAGGTGACCGAAGGGCTCGCATCAAGGCTGGCGCGTGTCGAGGAAGACGCCAAGGCCCAGCCGGTGCTGGCGCTGTCCGCCGAAATCCAGAAGTTGCGCGACGAAATCCGCACCCTGCGCGGCGAGATCGAAACCCTGGCAAACAACATCGAAGGCGTGGCCAAACGCCAGCGCGACATGTATGTCGACCTCGACCAGCGCTTGCGCCGTTTCGAGCAGCCGGCGCCGCCTGCTGCTGCGCCTTCAACATCAGCCCCCCAGGGGGATGCTGGCAAACCCGCGGCAGCCCCGGGCGCCGCCGCGAATGAGGAAAACGAGGCTTACGAGCGTGCGCAGGGGCAGCGCCGCATCGGCAACTATCCGGCGGCGATTGTCGCGTTCCAGGCCTTCATTGCCAAATACCCCAAGAGCCCGCTCGCGCCGCGCGCCCAGTACTGGATCGGTGATTCACAGTTCAACCAGCGCGACTACAAGAATGCCATTGCCAGCCAGCAAAAACTGCTTGCTGCATACCCCGACAGCAATTCGGTGCCCGACGCGCTGCTTAATCTTGCCAGCGCCCAGCTCGAGTCCGGTGACAGTGCCTCCGCGCGCAAGACCATGGAAGGCCTGATCGCGCGTCATCCGGCTTCCGAGGCCGCGGAAAAGGCGCGACGGCGCGTCGCCAACCTGCGCTGATCGAGCCTACCCATCATGACCACCATCGTTGCCGACCGCTCCGCGGAATCCGCAGAAGGACTTGCGACCCTGAGGGTCACCGAAATTTTTCACTCGCTGCAGGGTGAGACCAGTCGCAGCGGCTTGCCGACGGTTTTTGTGAGATTGACGGGCTGTCCCTTGCGCTGCGGCTACTGCGATACCGCCTATGCCTTTCATGGTGGAGAGTCTCTGACGCTGGACGGGATCCTCAATCGTGTCGCCGATTTCGGCGCGCATTACGTGACGCTCACCGGTGGCGAGCCGCTGGCGCAGAAACACGCCCCGCTGCTGTTGCGCCGCCTGGCAGACGCCGGTTATTCAGTGTCGCTGGAAACCAGCGGCGCGCTGGATGTTTCGGCAGTGGATGTGCGGGTGTCAAAAATCCTCGACCTGAAGACCCCGGGCTCGGGCGAGTGTGACCGCAACCTGTGGACCAACCTGCAACACCTGACACCGCACGACGAGATCAAGTTCGTGCTTTGTGATGAAGCCGATTACCAATGGGCGGTGATGCAGCTGCGCGAACACCGCCTCGAGCGGCGCTGTCCGGTGCTGATGTCGCCGGTGCATGGCCGGCTTGAACCGCGCCAGCTTGCCGAATGGATACTGCGCGACCGCCTGCCGGTGCGCATGCAGATGCAGCTGCACAAGCTGCTGTGGGGCGGACAGCCGGGGCACTGAATGTCCGGGTTTGGATCAATGTCATGAATCCAGCGGCGGTAGTCCTGCTTTCCGGCGGCCTCGATTCGGCGACAACGCTGGCGATGGCCCGTGCCGCGGGTCATCGCTGCCATTGCCTGTCCATCGACTACGGCCAGCGCCATCGTTCCGAGCTGGATGCTGCCGCGCGCGTGGCGCAGGCGCTGGGCGCGGCGGCACACAAGGTGGTGCGGATTGACCTCGGGGCGGTGGGCGGTTCGGCATTGACTGATCCGGCGATCGCGGTGCCGGTGGAAGGGCTGCAGCCCGGCATACCGGTGACCTATGTGCCGGCGCGTAACACCATCATGCTGGCGTTGGCCCTCGCTGAAGCCGAAGTGGCCGGTGCCAGCGACATATGGTTTGGCGCCAATGCCGTGGACTATTCCGGTTATCCGGATTGCCGGCCGGAATTCATGCGCGCCTTCGAGGTGCTGGCGAATCTCGCCACCAAGGCTGCCGTTGAAGGCAGGCCGCTGCGCCTGCATACGCCGATCATTGATCTGTCCAAGGCCGAAATCATCCGCCGCGGCACGAAGCTCGGTGTGGATTACGCATTGACGGTATCCTGTTACCAGGCCGATGCGGCGGGCCGGGCCTGCGGCGTCTGTGATTCCTGCCGGTTGCGCCGTGACGGATTCGCCGGGGCCGGTATCGGTGATCCGACGCGATACCGCGACCGCAACTGAATGAGCAATCAGGCAACAAACAACTGGGCAGCAAAGTGGGCAGAAAACGGGCGACGCCGCTTCGGGGGGCTGCAAGGAGAGCAAGATGGAACTGACCGTACACCACCAGGTGCTGGCGACCGTATTCGTGATTGCGCTGATCCTGGGCGCAATCGTCAACAAGACCAATTTCTGCACCATGGGTGCGGTGTCCGACTGGGTCAACATCGGTGATACCGGCCGCATGCGCGCCTGGCTGCTGGCGATAGCGGTGGCGATGGCCGGTGTGGCCGGCCTTGAACTGGCCGGCGCGATCACCTTGTCCGGCGACACCTTTCCACCATACCGCACTTCCAGCTTTGCCTGGATGCGTTATCTGCTGGGCGGCGCGATGTTCGGCATCGGCATGACGCTGGCCAGCGGCTGTGGCAGCAAGACATTGACGCGCATCGGCGGTGGCAACCTGAAATCGCTGGTGGTGCTGGCGATTGCGGCGGTGATGTCCTACCTGATGGTGTGGACGCCGTTTTACGAAAAACTGTTCCATCCCTGGGTGGCGGCCACCACCATTGATCTGGCCACGCATGGCATTGCTTCACAGGATATCGGCTCGCTGATCGCGGCAGCCGGAGGTGTCGCGCCTTCGCGCGCGCTGACCGCAGCCGTCGGTGCGGCGATTGCGCTGGCGCTGCTGGTTTATGTGTTCCGCAGCGCCGAATTCAGGGCGAGTTTTGACAACATCCTTGGCGGCATCGCGGTCGGTGTGGCGGTGATCGCCGGCTGGTATGTCACCGGCGGGCCGCTTGCGCAGGCCTGGAAGGAGTACGCCGACTTTGCCAGCGTGATGCCGAGCCGGGTGCAGGTGCAGTCCTTCACCTTCATCAGCCCGATGGGTGACACGCTGCGCTACCTGATGGAGCCCGGCAATACCGCGCTGGTCAATTTTGGCGTGGTTGCGCTGGCCGGCATGCTCTGCGGCGCCGCGCTGTATGCCGGAGTGACGCGCAGTTTCCGCATCGAGTGGTTTGCCTCCGCGGGGGATTTCGCCAACCATGTGGTTGGCGCGGTGCTGATGGGCGTGGGCGGTGTGTTGGCGATGGGCTGCACTTTCGGCCAGGCGATTACCGGGCAGTCGACTACCGCGCTGGGTTCATTGCTCAGTTTTGCCGCAATTGTTGCCGGCGCTGCCGGCACCATGAAATACCAGTATTGGCGCCTGATGCAGGAAGATTGAGGCGTATCCGGCCCCTGGCGTGGTCGAATGGTTGACCCCCACCCGGCCCGCGGTTAAAATTCGGCCCTTTTTGAGGGCGGTTAGCTCAGCCGGTAGAGCAGCGGACTTTTAATCCGTTGGTCGCGAGTTCGAATCTCGCACCGCCTACCAGTATGTCGCGAGGGGCCGGTATTCACCGGCCCCTTGTTTTTTGGGGATCCCGGGTCCCGCAGCGAAGGATCGGAACATGGCGCAATTCGAAGCCGTAGGCGTGGTGCGCAGTGATCGCACCGAGATGTCGCAAGGGCATTGGGCCACCGTCGAATCGCGCATCGACATCAATCCAGAGCTTGTCGCCGGACTGGCCGGACTGGCCGAGTTTTCGCATGTCATGGTGGTGTTCCATCTCGACCGCATCCCGCCGTTTGACGTCGCGAAACAGATCGCGCGCAATCCCCGCGGCATGGAAAACCTGGCGCCGGTCGGCGTTTTCGCTCAGCGTACCAAGTTCCGCCCGAACCCGATCGGTGTAACCGCGGTGGAATTGGTGAAGGTCGATGAGCGCGGCATTGTGGTGCGCGGTCTGGATGCGCTGGACGGCACACCGGTGCTCGACATCAAGCCGTACATCCCGGGCTTCGAGCGCAAGGATAATGTCCGCCTGCCGGCATGGGTGGACAAGATGATGGACGGTTATTTCTGAGGGCCTCCGAGGGCAGTTACTGCCCATGGCCGGATTCGGCAGTAGCCAAGTAAGTTTCCTGCAAGGTGGAGTAAGGCTGTCGCAAGGCCCGGGCTTGAGCATGAAAGCACTCCGGCGCTGATGCGACGGTTGTTTTCATTCAAATTATTCCCAGGAGACTGCAATGAATACCAAATGGCTGTCCGCTGTTGCTGCACTGTCTGCGTCCACCGCCGCTTTTGCCGATGAGGCCGCCGCAGTGGCTCCCCTGGTCAATGTGGACCCCACCGGTTTGATCGTGTTCGCCGCCCTGATGGTGGCTATGATTGGCGGTTTTGCCGCTTATATTTATTACAAGGAAAAGGGCAACAAGGGCGGGGTCGCAAAATAATCGAAGGGCTTTTCCGCTGATTTGCCACGGCGCCCTGCGGGGCGCTTTTTTTGCGTTGCCGCAGCACAGCGGCGGCCGCTACACTCCGGTTCATCTTTCAAGGACCGGACGATCATGGCCGAAATCACTTTTTCACCCAGACTTGCGCGAATCAAGCTGTCGCCCAGCACGCTGGCCGCGCAACGCGTGCGCGACCTGCGTGCAGCAGGGCGCGACATTGTCGGCCTGACCATCGGCGAGCCCGATTTCGAGACGCCGCCCCATGTCAAGCGCGCGGTGATTTCGGCGCTGGAGCGCAACGAAACCAAATACCCGCCGATATTCGGCATTCCCCAGCTGCGCGAGGCGGTGCGCAACAAGTTCATCCGCGACAACGGTCTCGACTACGCGATTGATCAGATCATGGTCGGCACCGGCAGCAAGCAGATTCTGTTCAACACGCTGCAGGCGACGATCAGCGCCGGTGATGAAGTGATCATCCCCGCACCGTACTGGATTTCCTATCTTGACATGACGCTGGTGGCCGACGGCACGCCGGTGGTGGTGACCTGCGGCATGGAGTCCGGCTTCAAGCTCACGCCGGCGCAGCTCGAGGCGGCAATCACGCCGCGGACCAAATGGCTGATGCTCAATTCACCGGGCAACCCCAGCGGGGCGATCTACAGCCGGGCCGAACTGCTGGCGCTGGCCGAGGTGCTGCGCCGCCACCCGCAGGTCTGGGTGTTGTCGGACGACATCTACGAGCACCTGCGGTTTGACGGCGTTGAATTCTGCACCCTGGCCCAGGTCGCGCCCGATCTCAGGGAACGCACGCTGACCGTGAACGGGGTATCCAAGGCCTATGCGATGACCGGATTCCGGCTGGGTTATGCGGCGGGCCCTCGTTCCTTGATCAACGCCATGGTCAAGATGCAGTCGCAGAGCACCGCAGGGGTCAATTCACTGAGCCAGTGGGCGGCGGTCGAGGCGCTGAACGGGCCGCAGGAATTCATCGCCGAGCGCGCGGCGGCTTTCCAGGAGCGGCGCGACCGGCTGCTGGAGATTCTCAATGCGGTGCCCGGCATCACCTGCGACAAACCGGAAGGTGCGTTCTACCTGTTTCCGCGCATTGAGGGGGTGCTGGGCAAGACCACCCCGGCAGGCCAGGTCATCCGCAGCGAGCAGGATTTTGTGATCTACCTGCTTGAACACGCCGGCGTGGCCGTGGTTCAGGGCGAGGCCTATGGCCTCAGCCCGCATATCCGCATATCGATCGCCTATGACCTCGACAGCGTGGTCGAAGGCGGCCGTCGCATCGCGAACGCCGTCGCCGAACTCCGCTAGCGCAGGCGCGCCAGCGCCTGTTCGATGTCGGCGATCAGGTCGGCCGGATCCTCGAGGCCGATGTGGAAGCGCACCGTGGGACCGCCGGGATTCCAGGCGGTCGCGCTGCGGATGGTTTCCGGCTGCGGAGCGGTGACCAGGCTTTCGTAGCCGCCCCAGCTGGCGCCAATCGCAAAAAGTTTCAGCGCATTGACGAAGGCGGTGACCTTTGCGCGGTCAGCCGGCTGCAGCACGATGCCGAACAGCGATGCTGCGCCGTCAAAATCGCGTTTCCATAGGGCATGGCCGGGATCGCTTTCCAGCGCCGGGAACAGTACGGTTTTGACTTCAGGACGCTGCTTGAGCCAGCGTGCGACGACCAGTGCATTCGCCATCTGTTGCTTCATGCGTACGCCGATGGTGCGGAAGCCGCGCAGCGCGAGGTAGCAGTCGTCGGGGCTGACGCAGTAACCGTAGTGGGCGATGGTCCGCCGTACCGGCAGCCAGTATTTCTGGTTGGTGACGATGATGCCCATCAGCACGTCGGAATGGCCGACGATGTACTTGGTTGCGGCATGGATGGACACATCCACACCGCGCTCGAAGGAGCGGAAAAAGTACGGTGTGCCCCAGGTGGTGTCGGCAAGCACCGGGATGCCGTGGGCATGGGCTGCGGCGGCAATCGCCGGGATGTCCTGCACTTCAAAGGTCAGCGAGCCCGGCGACTCGCAGAACACGGCCCTGGTGTTGGGACGCAGCAGGCTGGAGATGCCGGCGCCGATCAGCGGATCGTAGTACTCGACATCGACACCCTGCAGGCGCAGCTGCTTTTCACAGAAGGTGCGCGTCGGGCCATAGGCGCTGTCGGTGACCAGCAGGTGGTCACCCTGCTTGACGAAGGCGCACAGTGCCGCGGTGATCGCGGCCAGCCCCGAGGGCAGGGCGGCGGCGAGGTGGCCGCCTTCCATTTTGGCCACCGCTTCTTCCAGCGCGAAGGTGGTCGGCGTGCCGTGGATGCCGTAGCGCTTGGACTTGAAATCGTCGGGTTCCCGCGCCTCGAAGGATTCGAGATCGGCAAACACCATGGTCGAGGTGCGGTACACCGGCATGTTGACGGTGCCGCTGGTCTGCAGCGGGTCGCGTCCCACCTGGGTCAGTAGCGTGTCTTTTTTCATCGGCTTTTTTATCGGGTCGGCTTGCTGGATTTTTACGATATGGACTGCGGGCCGCTCATTCTGAGGGCGCACGCATGCCGGCGCAACTGCAGACCGGCGTGGCTGCAAATTGCGTTATGCTAATCACCATCCAAACGGAGGAGAAAGCATGCCGCAGCCTTGGCAGGCTGGCGGTACGCGTCAACATCATGGACCAACACCATCATCACTTTGAAGTCGGCGGCGCGCATCTGTCCCGCCTTGAAGATCTGCGCCTGATCAAGGGCGAAGGTTGTTACGCCGCGGACTGGAATCTGCCCAGGCAGGCGCATGCCGCCTTCCTGCGTGCCGACCGGGCACACGCGAAGATCGTGTCGATCAACACCGCTGCCGCGCGCAAGGCCAAGGGCGTGCTCGGTGTGTTCACTGGCGAGGATGCGGTCAAGGCCGGCTATGTCAAGCCCTTGAGTTTCCTGACTTTCGCCGGCAAGGACGGCAAGAAGGCGAATATTCCCGAGCGCCCGGTGCTCACCGTTGACCGTGTGCGTTTCGTCGGTGACCTGGTGGCTCTGGTGGTCGCGGAAAGCGCGCTGCAGGCCCAGGATGCGCTGGAGCTGATCGAAGTCGAATACGAGGATCTGCCAGCGGTGGTATCACCGCGGGCGACACTGGATGCCGGCGCGCCGCAGCTGCACGACAATGTGCCGGGCAACCTGGCTTTCGAGCAGGAAGCCGGGGACGCGGCAGCAGTGGATGCCGCGTTTGCGAAAGCCGCGCATGTCACCAAGCTCCGCCTTGACGTGACCCGCGTTGCGCCGAATCCGATGGAGCCGCGCGCCTGCGCTGTCGCCTTCGACGCCGGCAGCGGCAAGTTCACGATCCATTCGCCGGTGCAGGGCATCAACATGATGCGCATGCAGCTGGCTGCCTATACCGGTGTGGCTGATGACAAGATCGAGGTCGTCGCGCGCGACGTCGGCGGCGGCTTTGGCCAGCGCAGCATTGCCTACCCCGAATATGTTGCACTGATGCTCGCCGCGAAATCCTTGGGACGCCCGGTGAAATGGGTGTCCTCGCGCAGCGAGGGCTTCATGTCCGACTCGCACGGCCGCGCCAACTATATTGATGGCGAGCTGGCGCTGGACAAGGATGGTGTGTTCCTCGGCATGCGTATCGACTGGATTGCCGATCTGGGCGCCTATCTGCACCCGGCCGGCCCGGTGAGCCCGATGCGCAACCCGGTGACCTGCCTTAATGGCGTCTACAAGACCCAGGCGCTGTTTGGCCGCTGGCGCGTGGTGCTGACCAATACGGCACCGGTGTCGGCGTACCGCGGTGCCGCGCGCCCAGAAATCGCCTTCGCCATCGAACGTCTGGTCGATGAGGCCGCGGCGCAGATGAAGATCGACCCGGCGGAAATCCGCCGCCGCAATTTCATCCCGACCGACGCCTTCCCGTACAAGACGCCGACCGGCTCGGTTTACGACATTGCCGATTTCCACGGCGTGCTCGACAAGGCGATGAAGCTGGCCGATGTTGCCGGGTTCGCCAAGCGCCGCGCTGAATCCGAAAAGCGCGGCATGCTCCGCGGCCTCGGCTTCTCGACGGTGATCGAGAATTCCGGCGCGGGCATGTTCCCGAAGGACGAGGTGCGGCTTGAAGTGGGTGCCGACGGCATGATCACTGCCTACTCGGTGTCGCATTCCCAGGGACAGGGTCACGAAACCACCTTTGCCCAGATCATCGGTGACGGCCTTGGCATTGCCGCCGAACGCATCAAACTGCGCCAGGGCATCGGTGAACAGGGTCTGATCGGTAACCACACCGGTGGCTCGCGCACCATCGTCGGCGCCGGCACGGTCTGCCACATTGCTGCGAAAAAACTGATCGAAGTCGCAACGCCGATTGCTGCCGAGCAGCTCGGTGTCGAACCTTCGCAGGTCACCTATGACAAGGGCGAATTCAAGTCCGCAGCCGCGGGCAAGAAGATCAGCCTCGGCGAACTTGCCGCGAAAAAGCCGCTGACCGTCACCGGTGAAGGCAAGTTTGGTTCAACCTTTCCCAACGGCTGCCATGTCGCGGAACTTGAAATCGATCCGCAGACCGGAGTCACCGAGGTGGTCTCCTATGTCACCGTCGATGACTGCGGCACGGTGATCAACCACACCATCGTCGAGGGTCAGATGCACGGCGCGGTGGCGCAGGGCTGGGGCCAGATCTTCGGCGAAAACGTGGTCTACGACCCCGACACCGGCCAGCTGCTGAGCGGCAGCTTCATGGATTACACGATGCCCAAGGCCGGCTGGATCAAGGACATCCAGATCGCCGAGCACACCACCTTCGGCACCATCAGCCCGCTGGGCGTGAAGGGCATGGGCGAGTCCGGCTGCACCGCCTCGCTGGCCGCACTGACCAATGCCGTGATGAATGCGCTGCGCCCGCTGGGCGTGCCGCCGCTGGACATGCCGCTGACCGCACACAAGCTGTGGCAGGCGATCTCGGCCGCGAAAAAGGGGAAATGACATGTACGCATTCCATTACCGCAAGGCGAAATCGCTTACGGATGCCACCGACACCCTCGGCAAGGACGAAGAAGCCAAACCGCTGTCCGGCGGCATGACACTGATCCCGACGCTGAAGCAGCGCCTCGCCCAGCCCACCCAGCTGGTTGATATCGCCGGCCTGGCTGAACTCGCCGGCATCGACAACAAAAACGGTGTGCTCACCATTGGTGCCGCGACCCGCCACGCCGACGTCGCCGCCTCGAAGGCGGTTCAGGATGCGATCCCGGCGCTGGCCTGTCTGGCGGCCGGCATCGGCGATCCGCAGGTGCGCAACCGCGGCACGCTGGGTGGTTCGGTGGCCAACAACGATCCGGCGGCTGACTATCCTTCGGCGGTGCTTGCGTTGAATGCGAAGGTCATCACCAACAAGCGCGAAATTGCCGCGGACGATTATTTCCAGGGCATGTTCACCACCGCGCTGGAACCGGGCGAGCTGATCGTCAAGATTGCCTTCCCGCTGCCCAAGGCCGCGGCCTATGCCAAATTTCCGCATCCGGCTTCGGGTTATGCGATGGCCGGTGTGTTCATTGCGCAGACGGCTGCAGGCGTACGTGTTGCGGTGACCGGCGCCGGTGCTTCGGGCGTATTCCGCTGGGCCGAGGCCGAGCAGGCGCTGGCGAAAGGCATCAGCGCTGCGGCCATCGAAAAGCTGACCCTTGCCGCCGATGATTGCAACGAAGACATCCACGGCACCCGCGAATATCGTGCCCAGCTTGCCAAGGTCATGGCGGTTCGCGCTGCGACTGCGCTGTCCGGCAAGAAGTAAGAAAAAACGAGGAAAAGAACCATGGCAAAAATCAATCTGACGGTAAATGGCGAAAAACGCAGTGCTGATGTCGAGGATCGCACGCTGCTCGCCAATTTCCTGCGCGATGAACTCAAGCTGACCGGCACCCATGTTGGCTGCGACACCAGCCAGTGCGGCGCCTGCACGGTGCACGTTGATGGCCGTGCGGTGAAATCCTGCACCATGCTGGTCGCACAGGCCGAGGGCTGTGAGGTGGTCACCATCGAGGGCCTCGCCAAAGGCGGCAAGCTGCATCCGGCGCAGGCGGCTTTCACCGAATGCCATGCGCTGCAGTGCGGCTTCTGCACGCCGGGCATGATCATGACCACTGCGGCGCTGATCAGGAACCATCCCCAGCCCACCGATGAGCAGATCGTGCACGGACTCGAGGGCAACCTCTGCCGCTGCACCGGTTATCTGAACATCGTCAAGGCGGTGAAGCGCGCCGCCGAGCTGCAGTCCAAGTAGGTCTTTTCGCGGAGTCTCTCCGCGCATCACATCGCGCGTAGTACATCGCGGTATCCTTCGCTTTAACCGGAGGATACCGCCGCATGACCAACCCATCCCCATCCGCTGCAGGCCCGCTGGCCGGCGTGCGCGTCATTGAACTCGGCCAGCTCATCGCCGGCCCCTTCTGTGGCAAGACCCTCGCCGACTTCGGTGCCGAGGTCGTCAAGATCGAGCCGCCGGGCAAGGGGGATCCGCTGCGCAAGTGGCGGCTGCTGAAAAACGGCAATTCAGTGTGGTGGGAGGTGCAGTCGCGCAACAAACAGTCGGTGACGCTGGACCTGACGCAGCGTGAAGGCCAGGACGTGCTGCGCCTGCTGGTGAAGGAGGCCGACGTGCTGATCGAGAATTTCCGCCCCGGCAAGATGGAGGAATGGGGGCTCGGTTACGAGGATCTGAAAAAACTCAACCCGCGGCTGGTGATGGCGCGTATCTCCGGTTATGGCCAGAACGGCCCGTACCGCGACCGTCCCGGTTTCGGCATCATCGCCGAGTCGATGGGCGGCCTGCGCTATCTGACTGCAGAGCCGGGGCGGGTGCCGGTGCGTGTCGGCGTCTCCATTGGCGACACGCTGGCGGCGCTGCATGGCGTGATCGGCATCCTGATGGCGCTGTATCACCGTGATGCTTGTGGCGGGACAGGGCAGGTCATCGATATCGCGCTGTACGAGAGTGTGTTCAACTGCATGGAAAGCCTGCTGCCCGAGTACAGCGCTTTTAACGTGGTGCGTGAAGCCGCAGGCAGCGCACTGCCAGGCATCGTGCCGTCGAACGCCTATCCCTGCAAGGACGGCTGGATCCTGATCGGCGGCAACGGTGACGGTATTTTCAAGCGGCTGATGAAGGCGATCGGCCGTGACGATTACGCCGCATCACCAGATATGGCGGGCAACGACGGCCGTGTCAAACGCGTCGCCGACATCGACGGTGCAATCACGGCCTGGACACAATCGCAGAAGAAGGCGAACGCGCTGGACATTCTCGCCGCGCACGATGTGCCTTCGGGCGCGATCTATTCCGTCGCTGACATCGCCGCCGATGCGCAGTACCGCGCGCGTGACATGATCCTCAACATCACGACGCGCGACGGTTATGCGGTCGATGTGCCGGGCATCGTGCCCAAGCTGTCGGCCACACCCGGCGGCATCCGCTCCACCGCACCGCGGCTGGGTGAGGATACGGTGGCAGTACTTGAGCAGGCGGGACTCAAGCCGGAGACACTGGCGGATTTACGCGCCAAGGGCGTGATATAAAATTATTCAATAAAAACAATTACTTATGGAGATTTTGTGATGATCGACCGTCTTGACCACTTTGTACTGACCACGGCCCAGCCCGATGCCGTGATCCGTTTCTATACCGAGGTGCTGGGCATGACACTGGAGACTTTCCGCAACGGCCAGCGCAAGGCGCTGAAGTTCGGTCGCCAGAAAATCAATATCCACATCCGTGGCAGCGAGTACGAACCCAAGGCCCATGCGCCGGGCGTGGGCACGCTGGATTTCTGTTTTATTGCCGCGGTGCCGCTGGAACAGGTGATGGCGAAACTGAAGCAGCACCAGGTCGAGATCATCGAGGGGCCGTGCACCAAGACCGGTGCGATGGGTGATATCCGCTCGGTGTATTTCCGCGACCCCGATCTCAACCTGGTTGAGGTTTCCGAATATCTCTGAGCCGCTGGTATAGACCACCGGCGGTTAGCCGACTCAGTGCGGGTCGGGCGGCAGCAGTTGCAGCGAGTTTTCGCGCACGCTTTCGCGGAAGCGCTTACGCTCCAGCAGCTTGTGCTGGGCTTCCGGCGGCAGGTCGGTGATGCGGATCACGTTGCGGCTGATCAGTACATCGATCAGGTCCTCAATGACCCGCACCAGACTGGCATCCAGGCTGCCAAAGCCGGGAATCGCTGATCCGCCGCTGTGGAGGAAGGCCAGCACATCGGGATGATCACCCGGCAGCGGTTCGCCACCGGCCACCGCTTCACGGTGCAGGCTGATGATGCTGCCGCTGGTATTGCGCAGTACAAAAAGCATGATGGCGCCGTCAGGGTGGCCTGGGGCGATTGTAAGCCGGAGCGGGATTATCGGACAGGGTGAGTTCAGAACCGCTGTGCGGCTGACGGGACGGACACTGACATCGGATCATCCGGCACCAGCCGCAGTGCATCCCGGTATGAACGGTCGCGGAAGCGCTTGCGTTCCAGCAGTTTCTGCTGCGCGTCCTCCGGCAGATCGGTCAGCCGGATCACATTACGTTCGATCAGCGTATCGACCAGGTCCTCGAGCACCCGCACCAGCCGCGCGTCCATGCTGCTGAACTGGTATTTCTCCGAGCTTTCGACACCGAGGAAGGCGAGCACTTCGGGGTGGTCGGAGAGCATCGGCTCGCTGCCGTGGACCTGGTCACGGTGCAGGCTGTCGATGCGGCCTTCGGCATTGCGTTTGGCGAACAGCATGGGGCGTCCCGGTGAAATCGGATGGAGCCCTGTTAACGGCGCAGCAGCACCTGCGCTTTAGGGTGCCTTGTCGGCAGGCGCCCGTTTCCACAGCGACTTGAAGGGCCACCAGTAGAGTTGCCAGACCTTGCGCCACTGCCCGTCGCTGTCGTCGCCCAGGCCCATGCGGAATTGTTCCGGCGCCTGTGGCGGCACATACAGTGTTCCATACAGCCGGTCCCACACCGCCAGTTCAAAGCCGCGATTGCAGCCGAGATGACGTGGCTCATAACTGTGGTGCAACTGATGGTGCGCCGGGCTGATCAGCCAGCGGTTCAGCATCGGGCCATAGGACAACCAGACCTGCCAATGGCGCAGGTTGCCGACCAGGTTGAATACCCAGAGGATGACGTGGGTGCCGAGAAAGGTGATGACGCCGATGCCGGGATCGACGTAACGGTGGAAAACCCAGGTGACGATGCCGGTGGTCAATGCCGGCACCCAGGCCATCACCGCAAGATCGACCGGATGGGCGCGGAAGCTGGTGATCGGTGTCAGCACCTCGGCCGAGTGATGCACCTTGTGAAACTGCCACAGCCAGGGAATGTCATGGAGCAGGCTGTGCGCGGCAAAGCGGCCGAAATCGTAGGCGATAAAAAACACCACGGTATAGGCCAGCAGCATCGGAAACGAGGCGGGAGTAGCGGGTGCTGCGGCCATGCCGAATACATTGCCGAGGGCTGCGGCGATGCTGCTGCTGTTGAACAGCAGCGGCCCGACCAGCAGCGGAAAGAGGATGCCGTTGATGAAGTAATAGCGGTAATCGAGACGGGAGGAGGGATGCCACCACAGGCGCCGGCTCAGATAACGGTCAAAGAATTCCTTCCACTGCGGTGTTTGCGGATCGAGGTCGCCACGGGCCCGGGTGTAACGCCAGGCGAACATCGCGATCAGCAGCGTGGACAGGATGAACGGCCAGTAGAGGAAGGAGTCCCGGTGCAGGAAGGTGAGCAGCGGCGTCAGCACCCGGTAGGTGAGCTGGAACACCAGTTGGTGGACAATTTCTTCCATGCGCGGACTATGGCAGCAAAAAACGCCAGTATGCCGCTAACGGGGTTCCCGTGGCAGTTTTGCCCCGCAGCGCACGCAGAATTTGTCCTTGCTGCCTACCGGCTGGTTGCATTCATGGCAGCGCCGCAGTTCGCAATACCGTATCGCCTGACGTCCTGCGGTTTGAAGCATCACGGCTTGAGTTTGTCCTCGAACCAGTTCCACATTTCCGCCACGCCCAGCGTCAGGTAGTCACGCTGGCAGTGCTGCGCGCCGCCTTCCTCGGCGGTGAACACGCGCAAAGTTTTGTCGGGCGATCCGGAGGCATTGTAAAGCGCCTGGGCATCGGCCAGCGGCACCTGCTCGTCGTCGGCGCCGTGCACGATCAGGAAGGGGCATTTCATCTTCTGCACCACGCCGTCGAGCTTGAACGGCTCGAGTTTTTTCAGCGCCTCGTCCAGCGTGTCCACGCCGAGGATCCAGGTGATGTGGTGGCCTGGCACCGACAGCGAGGTCTTGAATTGCGCGTCGATGCGTTTTTTCCAGGTCGCGTGGTAATCCCAGATCGCGCCCCAGGCGATGCAGGCTGCAAAGCGGTGATCCATCGACGCCATGCGCGGCGAGTAATAACCGCCGAGACTGATCGCGACCACGCCGATTTTCTTGGCGTCGATGTCATCGCGTTTTTCCAGCCAGTCGAGGCAGGCTGAACCGGCGACTTCATAGTCATGGCGCAGGTACTGGCCGCGGAAACGGATGGCTTCGCCGGTGCCCGGACCGTCCATCACCAGCACCGAGATGCCGCGCTTGATCAGATCGGGCACGCCGCGGACGTACTGGATTTCCTTGGTGACGTCGAGGCCGTCGAAATAGACCACGCAGGGCGTTTTTTTCGATTTGGCGTTTTGTGCATGCACAAAATAACCGGGCAGCGGGCCGGCAGCGGTCGGAATCTCGACGATCTCGATCCTGACGTCGGTCAGCGCGACGTGGCGGTGGAAGCAGTCGACGCCTTTTTTGTAGGCGGCGAGGGCGATGTCGTCTTTCGGCGTACGGAAGCGTTCGGCCATCTGGTAGTAGTTGCAGGCGCGCAGATAGGCGCTGGCGGCGGATACCGGATGTTTCGAGGCTTCAAAACGTTCAGCATGGGCGCGCACCTTGTCGGCCACCGATACGCAGGCATGGAACCAGGCCTCATCGTCGTCCGGGGCCTTGTCCTTCAGCTGCACGCCGATTTTGTAGAGCTCGCTGATTTCAGAGCCGCCATAAGGGGCCGAGCTGAGGATGTTGATGAAGGCCGACGACCAGCGGTAGTTGCCGGGGAAGTACATGAAATAGGCGGGGTCTTTTTTTGCAGTCATTACTTTTCCTTGTGTTGTGCTTACTTGTCCTTCGACAGGCTCAGGACGAAAGGTGGTGGTTGTTTATTGTTTGGGGATGTTCGCTGCGCGTGCGACTTTCGCCCATTTCTCGGTTTCGGCGCGGAGAAAATCCGCATAAGCGCTGGTGGTAATGCCGCTGGCTTCGTGGCCCTGGCTGGCATACAGCGTCTTGCCGTCGGGCGCGGCGAGCTGCTTCGCGACAATTTCGGCGATGCGGTTGATGATTGCCGGCGGTGTACCCGCAGGCGCGAGCAGGCCGTTCCAGTTGTAACTTTCAAAATCCTTGATGCCCTGCTCGGCGATGGTCGGCACTTCGGGCAGCAGCGGCGAACGGTCGCGCGAGGTGGCACCGAGGCAGCGCACCTTGCCGGCCTTCACCAGCGGTGCCGAGATCGCGAACTGGTTGATCGCCAGCTCGATGTGGCCGGCGATCAGGTCAACGGTGTACTGCGCTGCGCCCTTGTACGGCACATGGTTCAGCTTGACGCCGGCCTGGAAGGCGAACAGCTCGCTGGCGAGGTGCCCGACGGTGCCGACGCCGGGCGAACCGTAGTTGATCTGGCCGGGGCGCGCCTTGGCCAGGGTGACGAATTCCTTGAC
>JAIENU010000133.1 GCA_019751125.1 Burkholderiales bacterium
CATTCGGCGACCGCGCAGTTTTTTGTCAACGTCGCCGAGAACGACTTCCTCGACTTCAAATCACCGGACGAGAACGGCTATGGCTATGCGGTATTCGGCCGCGTGGCCAGCGGCATGGACGTGGTGACCAAAATCGTCCAGGTGCCGACCACGACCGTCGGCCCGCACCAGAACGTGCCGCGCCAGCCAGTGCTGATCGAACGCATCCGGCTCATCGAAACGCCGGCCAAACCCGCACCCAGCAAATAAACCGCAAAATAAAGACATCACTAGGACTTGCCACAATGATCAGACTGCACACCAACTTCGGCGTCATTGACCTTGAGCTTGATGCCGAAAAGGCCCCGGAAACCGTCGCCAACTTCATCCAGTACGTGGAAGAAGGCCACTACAACAACACGGTGTTCCACCGTGTCATTGACGGATTCATGATCCAGGGCGGCGGCTTCGAGCCGGGCATGAAACAGAAGGCCACCCGCCCGCCGGTGCAGAACGAGGCCAACAACGGCCTGAAAAACGACATCTATACCATCGCCATGGCGCGCACCTCGGCGCCGCATTCGGCCAGCGCGCAGTTTTTCATCAACGTCGCCGATAACGACTTCCTCAACCACAGCTCGCCGACGCCGCAGGGCTGGGGTTACTGCGTGTTCGGCAAGGTCACTGCCGGCACCGAAATTGTCGACCGCATCCGCCAGGTCAAGACCGGCAGCCGCGGCATGCACCAGGACGTGCCTGCTGAAGACGTGATCATCGAAAAAGCCGAAGTCGTCTAAGCCCCGGCTTTTGCGGGGCCACAGCCCCGCCCTCCGCATGTTCACCCTGTTCATCTCCGATCTGCACCTCGCGCCCGAGCGGCCGCAGATCAACGGGGAATTCCGCCGTTTCATCCGCGACATCGCGCCCGCCTCAGCGGCGCTGTACATCCTCGGGGACCTGTTCGAATACTGGGCCGGCGATGACGACGACGATGCCCTGGGCATGGAAGTGGCAACGGAACTGGCCGCTCTTGCCGGCAAGGGCACACGCATATTCCTGATGCACGGCAACCGCGACGTATTGATGGGCCAGTCACTCGCCGCGCGCTGCGGCGCGGAACTGCTCGACGACCCGCAGCTGATCGACCTGCACGGCACATCAACCCTGATCTCGCACGGCGACGCGCTGTGCACCGGGGATGCCGATTACCAGCGCTTCCGCAGCTACGCCCGCGATCCCGGCAACCAGGCGCGCTTCCTTGCCCAGCCGCTGGCGCTGCGCCGCGAGCAGATGCGCGGCATGCGCGCGCAGAGCGAGGCCGCGAAACAGCAGAAAGCGGAAGCCATCATGGACGTGGCCCCCGAGGCCGTGGATGCCTGGCTGCGCCGCTACGGTTATCCGCGGCTGATCCACGGCCACACCCACCGCCCGGCGCGGCACCTGCACCACATTGACGGCCGTGAATGCGAACGCTGGGTGCTCGGCGACTGGTACCAGCGCGGCAGTTACCTGCGCTGCGACGCCTCAGGCTGCACTGCTGCACAGCTCTGAGCCACCCGCATCAGGGACTCAGGCCAGCGCCTGGGTGAAGTCAGCCAGCAGATCCTCGATGTCCTCGATGCCGATCGACAGCCGGATCAGCGAATCGGCTATACCCATTTCGGCACGCCGCGCCGCGCCCATCTCCCAGTAGATCGTCTGCGCCACCGGAATCGCCAGTGTGCGGTTGTCGCCGAGGTGGCTGGACGAAATCACCATCTGCAGACGGTTCAGGAAATCCAGGCAGTCGATGCCGTCAGCCAGCTCGATGCTCATCAGCGCGCCGTAGGTGCGGAACAACTCGCCGGCCAGGCGGTGTTGCGGATGATCCTCGAGGCCGGGGTAATAAACCCGCGTCACCCGGGGATGTGCCGACAGGAAACGCGCCAGTTGCAGTGCGTTGGCTGAAGCCCGCTCCATGCGCAACGCCAGTGTTTCAGCACCCTGGGCCAAACGATGGGCTGCTTCAGCCGCCAGCGTGGCGCCGACATCACGCAGCCCTTTCTTGCGGATCTGCTGAATGCCCCAGTTCGCGGGTTTGGCATTCTTGTAGTTGTCGTAGATGTTCGGGTAGGACTGCCAGTCGTAAAGGCCGGTGTCGGTCACCGCGCCGCCCAGCGCATTGCCATGGCCGCCGATGTACTTGGTCAGCGAATTCACCACCAGCCCCGCCTTGACCTGCTTCGGGCGGAACAGGTACGGCGACGTCATGGTGTTGTCGACGATATAGACAATGCCGCGCTGCGCGCACAACTCGCCGATACGCACGAGGTCGGCAATCTGGGTGCGCGGATTGGCGATGGTCTCGACAAAGACCATGCGTGTATTGGGGCGCAGCGCCTGCTCGACGTTTTCAACGCGCGTCGCATCGACATAGCTGATGGCGCAGCCCAGCTGGCCCAGCGTGCCGAACAGGCTGTTGGTGTTGCCGAACAGGAAGGAACTCGACACCACGTGATCGCCGCCGCGCAGCAACGCGATGAAAACGGAGGCAATCGCCGCCATGCCGGTGGAAAAACAGGCGGTCGCGATGCCGTCTTCCATCTTGCTGATCTTCGATTCCAGCGCGGCCGTGGTCGGATTGCCCTGGCGGCCGTAGGCATAACCCGCCTGCTCACCCTTGAACACCTTGACCAGGTCGCGCGCATCGGGATAACCGAAGGCGACCGCCGTATGCATCGGCTTCAACACCGAATAATGCTCGATCGGCGCCTCAAGGTCGGAATGGAGGATCTGCGTGGTAAATCCGTTTTTCATCATCCAGCTCCATCAAAATAAAAAACCCGGCCAGCTAGCGCGGACCGGGTTGTTCCGTCGCTTTAGCGGCATTTTTAAAGCGCCCGCAAGCTGTTCTTCAAATCGGCGCATGGGAAGACTACCGCAGCCCGCGCTGCGGCGTCAAACCGGGGGTTTGGCCACTGCTGCAGAGACCAATGCGGCCATCTGGCGCTGCATGTCGTCCTGCCCGGCGGCCAGGCCTTCGGCCACACCGGCACGGTCGGCGGCAGGCCGGTTCTGGCTGACCTTCCATTTGCCTTCCAGCATGTCGATACGCAGCTCGATGCCGACAATGGCCTTCAGCATGCGTTCGACGTAATCGGCAGGCGCGTCATCCACCGCCCAGGGTTGCGGCCGCCCCGCCTCATGCGTATTCGTCAGCCGCGTCACCAGGTCATGCAGCCAGTCGCGGTCCTCATGCACAGTCAGATGGCAGCGGGCATGGACCACCGCGTAATTCCAGGTCGGCACCACGGCACCGGTTTCGCGTTTGGTCTCGTACCAGGAAGGCGTGACATAGGCCTGCGGCCCCTGGAACACCGCCAGCACGTCTAGTCCCCCGGCAGCCTCGCGCCACAGCGGATTGGCACGGGCAACATGGCCGAGCAGGCGTCCGCGCGGCGCGGGTTCTGGATCCAGCAGCAACGGTAGGTGGTTGGCGTCGGGCCTGCCATCGATCGCGGTGACCAGTGTGGCCAGCGGATGCTCACGCATCAGCTGCTGCATCACCCCGATGCGGTCTTCGCGGAACGCGGCGACCTGGTACATCGCAGCCCTACTCCACCATCTCCAGGCCGAGGTCGAGCTGGGTGGCCGCAGCGCCGGAATCCGGCTTGGCGCTGTCGCGGCGCTGCGCCTCGACACCGTCGAGGTAATCCTGGGTGACATCCCCGGTGATGTACTGGCCGCTGAAACAGGACGTCTCGAAATTGGTCACGGCCGGATTGACGCTGCGCACATCATCGATCAGAGCATCAAGGTCCTGGTAGATCAAGGCATCACAGCCGATCTCGCGCGCGACTTCGTCATCATTGCGTCCGCTGGCGATCAGCTCTTCACGCGTCGGCATGTCGATGCCATAGACATTGGGGTAACGCACCGGAGGCGCAGCGGAGGCGAAAAACACCTTGCGTGCGCCGGACTCGCGCGCCATCTGCACGATTTCCCGGCTGGTGGTGCCGCGCACGATGGAGTCATCGACCAGCAGCACGTTCTTGCCGCGGAATTCCATGCCGATGGCATTGAGCTTCTGCCGCACCGATTTCCTGCGGATGGCGTGGCCGGGCATGATGAAGGTGCGGCCGATATAGCGGTTCTTGATGAAGCCTTCGCGGTAGGCCACGTTCAGGTGGTTGGCGAGTTGCATCGCCGCAGGACGGCTCGAATCCGGAATCGGGATCACCACATCAATGTCGAGGTGCGAAAAATCCTTCTGGATCTTGCGCGCCAGGCTCTCGCCCATGCGCAGCCGCGTCTCGTAAACCGAAATGCCGTCGATCACCGAATCCGGACGCGCCAGATAGACAAACTCGAAAATGCAGGGATTCAGCGTCGGATTCACCGCGCACTGCTGGCTGTAGAAATTACCGTCGAGGTCGATGAAGATCGCCTCGCCCGGTGCCACGTCACGCACCAGCTTGAAACCCATGCCGTCGAGCGCGACACTTTCCGAGGCCACCAGGTACTCGCGGCCGTTCGGGGTTTCGGCCTTGCCGAACACCAGCGGCCGGATGCCGAAGGGATCGCGGAAGGCAAGCAGGCCGTAACCGGCGATCATCGCCACCACGGCGTAGGCGCCCTTGCAGCGGCGATGTACACCGGAGACCGCGGCAAAAATCGTCGCCGGATCAAGCTTGTAGTTGGTGGCATTCGCAGCCAGTTCATGCGCCAGCACGTTGAGCAGCACCTCGGAATCGGATTCGGTGTTGACGTGGCGCAGGTCGAGGCGGAACAGATCGTTCTTCAGCTGCTCGGCATTGGTCAGGTTGCCGTTGTGTCCGAGCACGATGCCGAAGGGCGAATTGACATAAAAGGGCTGCGACTCGGCCGCCGACCATGCCGAGCCGGCGGTGGGATACCGCGTGTGGGCGATGCCCGCCTGTCCGGCGAGGCTGCGCATGTTGCGGGTGCGGAACACGTCACGCACCATGCCGCCGCCCTTGTGCATGTGGAAACTGGCGCCGTCGGCGGTGACGATGCCGGCGGCATCCTGGCCGCGGTGCTGCAGGACCAGCAGGCTGTCATAGAGCAGCTGGTTGACAGGACTGCGGGCGACCACTCCGACGATTCCACACATGACCAGGTTTCCTCAGCCGTATTTGATATGTTGCGCAATACCGGGCGGCAGCCAGCTCTTGGCGCCCATCCCCATCATTTCAAGCAGCGGCCGCAGTGTCGCCTCGCGCCACACCGGCTGCGCCGGCAGCGTGGTCGCGCCGGCGCCGACCGCCAGCACAGCCACCACGACCAGGCCGCGCAGCACGCCGAACAGCGCGCCGAGCAGACGATCTTCGGTGCTGAGGCCGGAACTCTTGACCAGCTGCGACACCGCAACCGCGACCAGGCTCATCGCCAGCAGCACCGCGATGAACACCAGTGCCGCCGCCACCATGCCCCGCAATTCCTCGCCGGGAATCTCGTCCGGCATCCACACCGCCGCCTTGGCGCCAAACAACCAGGCCACGACCGCCGCGATGATCCAGGCCGCCAGTGCCAGCACTTCACGCACCAGGCCGCGAATCACACTCAGCAGCACCGAAAAACCGACAATGACAAGGACCGCATGGTCAACGAGTGTCATCGTCAGCGCGGCACAACCTTGCCGTCGAGCTGCAGCTTCTGCAGCTGCGGACGGGCTTTCTCGGCGGCTTCACGACTGGCGTAGGGCCCGACCCTGACCCGGGTCACCGGGCCCTTGGACGTCTGCACCACTTCAGTATACGCCTTCAGTCCGCCACCGGCAATCTTCGCCTGCAGTTCCTTCGCCTTTGCCGCATCGGACAGGGCCGCCACCTGAATCACAAAACCGCCGGTCGCCTTGGCGACTTCCTTGGCCTTGGGAGTTTCGGCTTTTGCCGGCTTGATTTCAGCGGGCTTTGATTCGGCCGGCTTCGCCGGGGCCTTGGTTTCCGTCGCTTTGGTTTCAGCCGCCTTGGTTTCGACCGGCTTGGTTTCCGCTACCTTGGTTTCTGCCGGCTTGGCTTCCGCCTTCACCTCAGGTTTTGATTCGGGCTTGG
Organism: Burkholderiales bacterium; assembly: GCA_019751125.1. GTDB lineage: Bacteria > Pseudomonadota > Gammaproteobacteria > Burkholderiales > SG8-41. Next base: position 6,033 of record JAIENU010000133.1, read on the forward strand.
CCTTGGCTTCGACCTTGGGCTCGGCCTTCGGCGCGACAGCAGCAACAGGCGGCGCAGCTTCGGGCTTGGTTTCCGGCTTGGTGGCTTCAGCCGCCGGAGCCGCAGGCTCGGCCGGTTTCAGCGGTGCCGGGGTCTTGGCAATCACGCCGGCATCCTGCGCCGGAATCTGGATGTTGATGCTCTGATTGGCCGGCCTGGGCTCGGAGTCGAGCACCATCGGCAGCACCACCGCAACCGTGGTGACCAGCACCACTGCGCCCACCAGGCGGCGGCGCGCACGTTTCTTCAGTTGCAGTTCTTCGTCGCTAACGTTTCTCGCCATGCCGATACGCTGATAACGAAGTAACCGATTGATTATAAAAGGATTTTAGTCATTTCCGCGGTGCCGCAAAAAAGTCATTGCGGCGGCCACGGTCAGGAACGATCCGAAGGCGAGGATTCTATCACCACCACCCGCCAACCGGGTCGCCTGCTGGCAGGCATTTTCAATGCTGGCGCAGGCCTCGACCGGTGCGGTAACCCCGGCGTCGCGCAAGGCCTGCAGCAGCGGCGCCACGTCGCTGCCGCGCGGCCCGGGCAGCGGCGCGACAAACCAGTGGTCGACATGACCACGCAGGCAACGCGCGACACCCGCGACATCCTTGTCCGAAAGCATCGAGAACACCGCCAGCGTGCGCGGGTAACCGGTCATCTGCACCAGGTTCAGTGCCAGGGCTTCGGCGGCATGAGGGTTGTGCGCGACATCGAGCACGATCGCCGGCCTTCCGGGCAATACCTGGAAGCGGCCGGGGTTTTCGACATGGACCAGGCCGGCGCGGATCGCGCCCGCACTGACCGGCAGCCGCTCATGCATCAACTCCAGCGCGGTGATCGCCGCGCTGGCATTGACCAGCTGCGCGGCACCACGCAGCGCCGGTGGCGGCAGGCCGTGGCGCGTGCCGCGCGGCCCCTGGTAACGCCACTGCTGCGGCTCCATGCTGCAGCTGAAATCGCGGCCGATCAGCAGCAGCGGCGCACCGATTGTCGCTGCATGTTCAATCACCGTACGCGGAGGATCAGCATCGGCACAGACCGCAGGCCGGCCCGGCCGGAAGATGTGCGCTTTTTCCCAGCCGATTTTCTCGCGTGTATCCCCAAGATATTCCTGGTGGTCGATACCGACACTGACGAGCACGGCAACATCGGCATCAAAGGCATTGACTGCATCCAGCCGGCCGCCGAGGCCGATCTCCAGCACCGCCGCATCAACACGGCTTTCGGCAAACAGCCACAGCGCGGCCAGCGTGCCGAATTCGAAATAGGTCAAGGGCAGGTTCAACGCGGCACGCTTGGCCTCCACCGCGGCAAAGGCTCGAACGAGGTCTGCATCCGATGCATCACGCCCGCCGATGCGCACCCTTTCGTTGTAATCCAGCAGGTGCGGCGAAGTATAGGTGCCGACCCGGTAACCCGCCTGCTGCAGGATGGCGTCAAGGATGCGGCAGGTTGACCCCTTGCCATTGGTGCCGCCGACGGTGATCAGCGGAAATGCCGGCTTCAGCCCCAGGGCATCACGGACTGCGATGACCCGGTCCAGCCCCATCGCGATGGATGCCGGATGCTGGCGCTCGATCCAGGCCAGCCAGTCGGGCAGTGTCAGCGGTGCAGATGGAGAAATGGAAACAGGCGAAGACATCGCAAAACCCGGCGCCATCATGCGCCGCGGGAAGTCAGGCGGCGGGAGCCTGCTGCCTGAGCAGCAGTGCCAGCAGCCGCGCCAGCTGGTCGCGCATCTGGCGGCGGTCGACGATCATGTCGATGGCGCCCTTCTGCAGCAGGAATTCGGCGCGCTGGAAGCCCTCGGGCAGCGTTTCACGCACGGTCTGCTCAATCACCCGCGGTCCGGCAAAACCGACCAGCGCATTGGGCTCGGCCACCACCACATCGCCGATCATCGCAAAACTTGCGGAGACACCGCCCATCGTCGGATCGGTCAGCACCGAGATGAACGGCAGCCGGTCCTGGCCGAGCCGGGTCAGCGCGGCACAGGTTTTCGACATCTGCATCAGCGAAAGCAGGCCCTCCTGCATGCGTGCGCCGCCGGTCGCGGTGAAACAGATGAAGGGCAGGCGCTGCTCGACACAGACCTGCACGCCGCGCACAAAACGTTCGCCGACCACCGAACCCATCGAACCGCCGAGAAAACCGAACTCAAAAGCCGCGGCAACCACCTGGATCTCCTTGATCGCGCCCTGCATCACCACCAGCGCATCCTCCTCGCCGGTTTCGTCGCGGGCAGCTGCAAGACGGTCGGGGTAGCGCTTGCTGTCACGGAATTTAAGGGCATCAACCGGCGTCACCTCGGCGCCGATTTCATAGCGGCCTTCCATGTCGAGCAGCCAGTCGAGGCGTTCACGCGCCGAAATGCGGTTGTGATGGCTGCACTTGGGGCAGACAAAGAGGTTTTTTTCGAGGTCGGTACGGTAAAGCACCGCCTCGCAGGAGTCGCATTTGCTCCACAGACCCTCGGGCACCGCCTTTTTCTGGGCACCAGCCTCGCGCTTGATGCGCGGCGGCAGCAGTTTCTGCAACCAGCTCATGCCGCCTTCGCCCGGTCCATTGCGGCTCGGATGCCGGACAGGAAGCCCTGCGCCTTGGCCACGGCCTGCGCCGGATCATCCGCCATCTCCTGCACCAGACGGCTGCCGATCACCACGGCATCGGATACCTGCGCCACTGCGCGCGCCGTCTCGCCGTCACGGATGCCGAAACCGACACCGACCGGCAATTTGGTGAAGCCGCGGATATGGTTGAGCCGCTTCGCAACTTCGGCAGTGTCGATGTTTGCGGCGCCGGTCACGCCTTTCAGCGACACGTAATAGAGATAACCACGGCCAAGTTCGGCAACTTCGCGCAGCCGCGCATCCGAAGTGGTCGGCGACAGCAGAAACACCGTATCGAGGCCGGCGCCGTCAAGAATGCCAACCAGCTTCTGCGCTTCTTCCGGCGGGTAATCCACGACCAGCACACCATCGGCACCGGCGGCTCTGGCAGCCTGTGCAAATTTTTCCTCGCCCATCGCCTCGATTGGATTGGCGTAACCCATCAGCACCACCGGCGTGTCGCTGTTGGTCTTGCGGAATTCGGCAACCCAGCCCAGCACATCACGCAGCGTCACACCGTGCTTCAGCGCGCGCTCGCTGGAACGCTGGATCACCGGGCCGTCGGCCATCGGATCGGAAAACGGCACACCGAGCTCGATGACATCGGCACCGCCGGCCACCAGCGCGTGCATCACCGGCACACAGCTCGCCGGATCAGGGTCGCCAGCGGTAAAAAACGGGATCAGCGCCTTGCGGCCCTGCTTTTCGAGTCTGGCGAAAGTATCGGAAATACGGGACATGGCTTTGAGGTCAGCTTCAGAATTTCAGGCCGGACTTCTCGGCGACAGTGTGCATGTCCTTGTCACCCCGACCGGAAAGATTGACCAGCAGGATCTGGTCCTTGCGCATGCGTGGCGCCATCTTCGCGGCGTAGGCCAGTGCATGGCTGGATTCCAGTGCCGGGATGATGCCTTCAAGCCGGCACAGCTTGTGGAAGGCTTCCAGCGCCTCGTCATCGGTGATTGCGACGTATTCGGCACGGCCGCTGTCCTTCAGCCAGGCATGCTCCGGGCCGACGCCGGGATAGTCGAGGCCGGCGGAAATCGAATGGGTCTCGATGATCTGGCCGTTGTCATCCTGCAGCAGATAGGTGCGGTTGCCGTGCAGCACGCCGGAGCGGCCGGCGCACAGCGTCGCTGAATGTTTGCCGGTCTCGATGCCGTAACCCGCGGCCTCAACACCGATCAGGCGCACCGATTCATCGGTGATGTAGGGATGGAAAATGCCGATGGCATTGGAGCCGCCGCCGACACAGGCGAGCACGGCATCGGGCTGGCGGCCGGCCAGCTGCGGCATCTGCTCGCGCGCCTCCTTGCCGATCACCGACTGGAAGTCGCGCACCATCATCGGATAGGGATGCGGCCCGGCGACGGTGCCGATGATGTAAAAAGTATTCTCGACGTTGGTGACCCAGTCGCGCATCGCCTCGTTCAGCGCATCCTTCAGCGTCTTCGAGCCCGACTCCACCGGCACCACGGTGGCACCGAGCAGCTTCATGCGATAGACGTTCTGCGCCTGGCGCTTGACGTCCTCGGAGCCCATGTAAACCACACACTCCATGCCGTAACGCGCGGCGATGGTTGCCGTCGCAACACCATGCTGGCCGGCACCGGTCTCGGCGATCACCCGCGGCTTGCCGAGGTGGCGCGCCAGCAGCGCCTGGCCGATCACGTTGTTGATCTTGTGCGCGCCGGTGTGATTGAGGTCTTCTCGCTTCAGATAGACTTGGGCCCCGCCAAAATGCTCGGACCAGCGCTTGGCGTGATAGACCGGGCTCGGACGGCCGACATAATGCTTCAGTTCATATTCGAATTCGGCACGGAAGGCCGGATCGTCCTTGAACTTCGCGTAGGCAGCCTTCAGGTCTTCCAGCGCCGAAATCAGCGTTTCCGAAACAAACACGCCGCCGTACGGCCCGAAATGGCCCTTGGCATCCGGCAAGTCATACATCCGCATTGCGCACTCCGTTGATGAACTGCTCGATCTTCACGGCATCCTTGATGCCCTTGGCCGATTCCACGCCGCTGGACACATCCACCGCCCAGGGCCGCACTGCGCGCACCGCGGCCTCGATGTTGCCCGGTTCTAGTCCGCCCGACAGCACCACCGGCAAAGGCAGTTGCCGCGGGATCAGCGACCAGTCGAAAGTGGCGCCGGTACCGCCGCGCAGGCCTTCAACAAAGGCATCCAGCAGCAGGCCCCTCGCCTGACGAAAATCCTCCGCGCATTGTAACAAATCGACCCCCGCCCTGACCCGCAGCGCCTTCAGGAAAGGCCGGTCAAAACCACTGCAGAACTGCGGCGTTTCGTCACCATGGAATTGCAATAACTGCAACGGCACCGCGGCAAGCACCTCACGCACTTCGGCAGCTTCGGCGTTGACGAACAGGCCCACCGTGGTCACGAACGGCGGCAGCGCATCGACGATGGCACGCGCCTGCGCCGGCGTCACCGCCCGCGGGCTGGGTGCGTAGAACACCAGCCCCACCGCATCAGCGCCGAGCCGCACCGCGGCCAGGCCATCCTCGACCCGGGTGATGCCGCAGATCTTGATTCGGGTTCTCGTCCTGCTCATCGCTCACTCATTTCTGCAGATCCCATGCCGGCAAAGGACAACGCGCCCTGCCGCGGTTCCGGCAGATTCCAAGCATCACCATAATCCACCCGCATCAGATACAGGCCCGAAGCATCAAAAGTCGGCGCAGCAAGCCTGCGGTCACGCCCCTGCAGCACCCCTGCCAGCCATTGTGGCGGGTGTTTGCCCTTGCCGACGTAAACAAGGCTGCCGACCAGGTTACGCACCATGTGATGCAGGAAGGCATTGGCACAAAGATCGAAGGCCAGGTAACGCCCGCTGACACTGATCGACAATTTGTGCAACGTGCGCACCGGCGACTTCGCCTGGCATTCCGCCGAACGAAAGGCGCTGAAGTCGTGCTCGCCGACAAGGCAGGCCGCGGCCTCGCGCATGCGCTCCACATCCAGGGTTCCGTGATACCAGCCTACACGTCCCTGATCGGCCGCGGGCCTCACCGCATCATTGAGCAGCACATAACGGTAGCTGCGGGTGCATGCCGAAAACCGCGCATGAAAAGCTTCATCAACAGGCTGCGCCCAGGTCACCGCGACCGCCGGCGGCAGTAGCGCATTGACACCGCGCACCCAGGCGCTCATCGGCCGCTCGACTGTGCAGTCAAAATGCACCACCTGGCCCAGCGCATGCACGCCGGAGTCGGTGCGGCCGGCGCAAATGGTATCGACAGGCACACCGGCGATGGCCGCACAGGCCGCCTCCAGGCGATCCTGTATCGAACAACCGGCGGGCTGGGTCTGCCAGCCGCAGAAACCGCTGCCGTCGTACTCGATGCCCAGCGCAATCCTCATCAATCATCCTCGGGCGCCGCAAAGGCGCACCACAAAAAACAAACCGCGGCAGGGGCGCTGCCGCGGTCGTTGTTCCGGAGCAAAAATCCGGTCAGCCCAGCGAACTCAGCAGCTTCTGCGCCTGGTCTTTCTGGTCATCATCACCTTCCTTGATGACCTCCTGCAGGATTTCACGGGCACCATCGTTGTCGCCCATCTCCTGGTAAGCCTTGGCCAGATCAAACTTCTGCTGGACGTCATACCAGTGACCACTCTTCTCAGCAGCTGGTGCCGCCGAGGTGGCCGGTTCGTCGAGGTTGATGTTCAGATCGCCGACGTCAATCTTGAAATCAAGACCGCCATCCGCGGCCGGGGCGGCGGCAGGTTCTGCCGCAGGTGCCTCAGCAGCGGGCACATCCACAGCAGGCAGTTCAAAGTTGAAATCGATCGATGCCGGCTCGTTGCTCGGTGCGGACGCTACCGGCGGCACATCGAGTGCAATGTCCGGTGCCGCATCAGGTGCAGGCGCATCCAGATTGAAATCCGGCACCACTGTCTCAGGCGCAATACCCGCATCAGCAGCCGCGGCCATGTCCTGCAGACTGCCAATTTCAGTTGCCTGGCCCGCATCACCTTCCAGCGGAATGTCCGGCGTACCGGCCGAGTCACCACCCAGGTCAAAATCGAGGTCCGTGGCCACCGCTTCACCACCGGCTGCGGCCGGCGCGGCATCCTTGCCGGCCTCATACAGCGGATTGGCGGGATCCATCGCATAACCCAGCCCGGCAACCTTCACCCAGTTGTCACCGGCGCCACCAGTCAGGTCGTACAAGGACTGGGCAACCGGTGCAAACGAGGCTGCATCACCGCGATTGGCATAAATCTCGGCGAGCTTGGCCTGCACATCTTCGCGGGCCGGATTCTGCGCCATCGCTTCCTTCAGGATTTCCTCGGCCTGGCCATCACGGCCGTAGGCAATGTAAACCTCAGCCTCCTGGACCGGATCAACATCCTCGCTGGCTGCCTCAGCAGCTGGCGCAGCATCACTGCCGGCATCAGCGGCGGCATCCGCTGCGGCGACAGCGGCGGCACCGGCCATCACCGGCATCATCGGCTCGATGTCGTCCTGCTCGGCTGCGGCACGGGCACGGCGGCGGCGCAGTGCGGCAATACCGGCGCCCGCAATCGCAACTGCAGCCAGGCCACCACCGACCAGCGGCAGGTTTTCCATCACCATATCCATCAGTTCCGGCTCGGGCGGGGGCGGCGGCGGTGCAACCGGCTTCGGCGCAGGTTTTGGCGCCGGCTTGGCTTCAGCGACCGGCTGGGTCTCTGCAGGTGCGCTGGCGTCCTTGGCAGGCGCAGCCGGTGCATCCGCGGGTTTTGCATCGGCAACCGGAGCCGGCGCGGCTTCAGGTTTGGCCGCTTCCGGTTTCACCGGTTCGGGCTTCGCGGGCTCGGGCTTGGCCGGCGCTTTTGCCGCATCGGCCTTCTGCTGGGCGGCAGCCATGCCACCACTCTTCAGCTCGACCAGCTTCTGCGTATCCTTGATCGTTTTTTCGAGCTGGGCGATGCGCTCGTTGGCTTCATTCAGCTCCTTGTTGCGCGCAACCAGCTCTTCCTGCAGCGCGCGGGCCTTGTCGCTGCCAGTCAGCGCCTTGCCACCGGGTCCGGGCTCGCCTTTGGACAGCTTCACCACATCCTTGCCGCCACTGGCAGCAGGATCCTCAACTTTGGCGGTGATACGGCCGCGGGCAGTGCTGCCACCCTCCGGCGCAGTGCCGACCTGATCGGCAACACGGCCGCTGTAGGCACGCCAGTCAGCGACCTGGGTCCTGTATTCCTTGACTGCTTCACTCTGGGAAATTGCCGCCAGCTCCTGGGCATCGGGCACGCGCAGGATTTTTCCCGACTTCACCAGATTCATGTTCTTGTTGATGAATGCGTCGGGATTGCTGCGATAAAGGCCGACCATCATCTGCTCGAGCGACACACCTTCCGGTTTCAGGGTCGCAGCGATCTTGCCCAGGGTCTCGCCCTTGTTGATCGGGCCGTATTCCTGGGCTTTGCTGCCTGCAGGCGCAGCAGCGCGGATCGGCTGCGCCGCCGGAGCTGGAGCCGCAGGTGCAGCAGCAGGCTGGGCCGGCGCCACAACCGGACGCGCCGGAGCTGCAGGCGCTGCCGCAACGGGCGCAGCCGGGTAGCCCGGCGGATCCAGCAGCACGGTGTATTCGCGGGTGAGTCGTGAGCCGCCACCGGAGAGTTCGATCAGCAGATCAACGAAGGGCTCGTTGACCGGACGGGTACCAATGACCTTGATGAAATGCTGACCGTCAGGGCGACGCTCAATGGCCAGCTTGATGCCGGTCAGGGCGCTGTTGTACTGAAGATTGGCCTGCTGGTAGGCATCCGGGCTGGCAAGACGGGCAGCCAGTGTGGCCGCCTCGTCGGCACGCACAGAGACCAGATCAATTTCTGCGTTCAGCGGCTGGCCGATGTTGGACTGGACGGTGAGCCGGCCGAAACCCGCTGCACTCGCAAACGTCGGCACCAGCAGCAGCGCCAGGCACAGCGCCTTGCCTAGAGAGATTGTGCGCACAACGGCTCCCGAATCGTATTTTTATGAGACAAGAAAGTTAGCATCAATCAGTTAGCCATGCAAGCTAAGGTCAGTTCGAATCTAACTGGCCAACCCCCTGGTTTTAAAGGGAATTCCGTGATTTTTACCGCATTTGGGTGCTCCCGTGGCCCGGTAGCACCCAAGCAACATCAAACCTTGGCGACAACCCTCTCCGCCGTTGCCGCCAGGCGGGACGCGGGGGTTTCGAGAACGATACGCAGCATGCGGCGCAGCGGCTCGGCGGCGCCCCACAGCAGCTGGTCACCGACAGTGAAGGCTGCGAGGTACTCGCCCCCCATCGGCAGTTTGCGCAGGCGCCCGACCGGCACCGACAAGGTGCCGGTAACTGCAGTCGGCGTCAGGTCGCGCAGCGACGCTTCGCGCTGGTTCGGGATCACCTTCACCCAGTCGTTGGCTTTGGCGATGATCTGCTCGATCTCGGGCAACGGCACATCGCGCTTCAGCTTCACGGTCAGCGCCTGGCTGTGGCAGCGCATCGCGCCAATGCGAACGCAGACACCATCCACCGGCAGCGGATTCGCTTCGCGGCCGAGAATCTTGTTGGTTTCGGCCATGCCCTTCCATTCTTCCTTGCTCTGGCCGTTGCCGAGATCCTTGTCGATCCACGGCAGCAGGCTGCCGGCGAGCGGATGGCCGAAGTTTTCTGTGGGCACCGCCCCCTTGCGCAGCGTGTCGGCAACCACACGATCCAGTTCGAGGATGGCCGAAGACGGATTGTCGAGCAGGGGCTTGGCCACCGCGTGCACCGCGCCCATCTGGGCGACGAGTTCGCGCATGTTGGCGGCACCGGCGCCGGAAGCAGCCTGGTAGGTCATCGCGGTGATCCACTCGACCAGGCCGGCCTTGAACAGGCCGCCCAGCGCCATCAGCATCAGGCTCACCGTGCAGTTGCCGCCGATGTAGTTCTTCACGCCCTTCGCCAGCGCGGCGTCGATGACGTCGCGGTTGACCGGGTCGAGAATGATCACCGCGTCGGACTGCATGCGCAGCGCGGAAGCGGCATCAATCCAGTAGCCGTTCCAGCCCGCAGCACGCAGCTTCGGAAAAATCGCGTTGGTGTAATCGCCACCCTGGCAGGAAATCAGGATGTCCATCTTCGCCAGCGCGTCGATGCTGTTGGCATCGGCAACCGGGCCGGTGGCACGACCGATGTCAGGCCCCTTGCCACCGGCCTGCGAAGTCGAAAAGAAGGTCGGCGTAATCAGGTCAAAGTCGCGCTCTGCACGCATGCGCTCGACGAGCACGGAACCGACCATGCCGCGCCACCCGATAATTCCCACGTTCTTCATCTGATCACCTGAAAATACCTTAAGAAACAGTCCGTTGCATTATAACGCCGAAACCCGGCCAACGGCTTACAACGCTGCGACGACGGCATCCCCCATTTCGACGGTGCCGACCTTTTTTGCGCCGGGTTCGTCGATGTCGGGGGTGCGGTAACCCGCGGCGAGCACGTTTTTCACTGCCGCTTCAATACGATAGGCCCACTCGTCCTTGTTGAAGGTGTAGCGCAGCATCATCGCGGTGGAGAGGATGGTGGCCAGCGGGTTCGCGATGTTCTTGCCGGCAATATCAGGCGCTGAACCGTGGATCGGCTCATAGAGCCCGGCACCACCCGAATTCAGCGAAGCCGAGGGCAGCATGCCGATCGAACCGGTCAGCATCGACGCCTCATCCGACAGGATGTCACCAAAAATGTTGCCGGTGACGATGACGTCGAACTGCTTGGGGTTCCTCACCAGTTGCATCGCGGCGTTGTCGACGTACATGTGCGACAGCG
>JAIENU010000222.1 GCA_019751125.1 Burkholderiales bacterium
ATGGTCTGCAGCTTGGTTGCCTTGTCGACCACATGCACCGGCGTGGTGACCTTGCCGCAGTCGTGCAGCAGACCGGCGATGCGCAATTCGTAACGGTCGCGGTCGCTCATTGTGAAATTGCTGAGCGGACCGACGCGGCAGTTGTTGACCGCCTCGGCGAGCATCATCGTCAGTGTCGGCACCCGCTCGCAATGGCCACCGGTGTACGGCGATTTGTCGTCAATCGCCGCGTTGATCATCTGGATGAAGGATTCGAACAGCGTTTCCAGATGATTGATCAGCAGCCGGTTTGTCAACGCAATCGCCGCCTGCGAGGCCAGTGATTCCGCCAGCTGCTGGTCTTCGGCGGAGAAGGGAATCACCTTGCCGGTGGACCGGTCCTTGGCATTGAGCAACTGCAGCACACCGATGATTTCCTCCTCGTGGTTTTTCATCGGCACGGTAAGGAAGGATGTCGAGCGGTATCCGGTTTTCTGGTCGAATTTCTTGGTGCCTGAAAAATCGAAGCCGGCCTCGGAGTAGGCGTCGGCGACGTTGACCGAACGGTCATGGTGCACCGCATAGGCGGCCACCATGCTGTGCACCGGGCTGCCATCCTTCTCGAAAAGATTGACCGGATAGAAGGGAATGTCGACACCGCTGGTGCCGCCCATGGCGATGCCCAGCGAATCGTTGCGCATGATCTCGAAGCGCAACGTCTGCTCCTCGGTCATCCGGTACAGGGTTCCACCGTCGGCATTGGTGATGGTCTTGGCGGCAACCAGGATTGCCTCGAGCAGACGATTGATGTCGCGCTCCCGCGACAGCGCAACGCCGATGCGCAGCAGCTCGGCCAGCCGGTGCGGCAGGTCGCCCTGCGCCGGTGGTGTCTGCATCTGGTTCATTGTATTGCGTCGAATTGCGGACCGGCCGCGCTTACTTGATACAGACCGCACGCACCTGCTTCATGTCGGTGATGCCCATCAGCACCTTCTCGATGCCGTCCTGCTTCAGGGTGCGCATGCCGTCCTCAAGCGCCGTGGCCACCATCTCGGCCACCCGGGCATGTTCCTGGATGTTCTTTTTCAGCGCGTCAGTGCCGACCAGCAGTTCGTGCAGACCGACCCGGCCCTTGTAGCCGCTGCCGCCGCAGGTCTCGCAGCCCACCGGGTCGTGGATCACCAGCTTGCCGTTTTCATTGCCGTAGTTGGCAATCCAGTCCTCAAGCAGCTTTTCCTCGGCTGCCTTCGGGTCTTTTTTCCAGGTCGTGGTATTGCGCAGTTCGAGCGCGAATTCGGTGACCAGCGCCTGGATTTCTTCGGTGGTCGCCTCGTGCGGCTTCTTGCACTTGCCGCAAAGGCGCTTTGCCAGACGCTGCGCCAGGATGCCAAGCAGCGCGTCGGCGAAGTTGAACGGATCCATGCCCATGTCGAGCAGGCGGATGATCGATTCCGGCGCGCTGTTGGTGTGCAGGGTTGCAAACACCAGGTGACCGGTCAGCGAGGCTTCAATGCCGGTACCGGTGGTTTCCTTGTCGCGCATCTCGCCAACCATGATGATATCCGGATCCGCGCGCAGGAAGGCCTTCATCGCCACCGCAAAGGTCATCCCGGCCTTCGGATTCATCTGCACCTGGCGCAGGCCTTTCTGCGTGATCTCGACCGGGTCCTCCGCGGTCCAGATCTTGGTGTCCGAGGTGTTGAGGTAACCCAGCACCGAGTGCAGCGTGGTGGTCTTGCCCGAACCGGTCGGGCCGCAGACAAAGAACAGGCCGTAGGGTTTGGATACCGTGGCCTTCAGCGTCTCGAGGTTGTGCTTGGTCAGGCCCAGCTTGTCGAGCGGGATCGGTTCACCGGCCGCCAGAATACGCATCACGATGTCTTCGACACCGCCTGCCGAGGGAATGGTCGCGACCCGCAGCTCGATGTCGAGCGGGCCGAACTTCTTGAACTTGATCTTGCCGTCCTGCGGCTTGCGGCGCTCGGAAATGTCGAGGTCGCACATGATCTTCAGGCGGGCGACGATTGCGCTGCGGTAACTTGCGGGAATCTGGATGTAGGGCTGCAGCGAACCGTCGCGGCGGAAGCGGATTTCAGTCTTGGCCTTGCCGGGATAGGGCTCGATGTGGATATCCGAGGCGCCCTGCTGGTAGGCGTCGATGATGATCTTGTTGACCAGCTTGACCAGTTCGTTGTCGGCGGCCGCGGAGGCGACGTCGTCACCCCCGGTATCGACATCGGCCTCGTCATCGAGCGAACCCAGCAGATCATCAATGTTGCCGGAATCCTCAAGCGCCGTGCTGCCCCCGAAGAGCTGGTCGAGGGTATTGGCGAATTCCTTGTTGGTGGTCACCCGGTAGACGATCTTGCTCTTCGGGTAGACGTTGGCGACCATGCGCGAAGCCTTGACCCGCTCCGGGTCCAGCGTCAGCACGATGATGCCCTCCTTGGAGTCCTCCAGCGGGATCCACTGGTTGGTCTGGCAGAACTCGCGGTTCATGTTCTTCATCAGGTCCGGCTGCTTGATGCGGTCCGGCTTGAAGGGCTCGTAAGTAACGCCAAAATAGCTGCCCAGTCCTTCACCGATGGCCTGGAGCTTGACCTGGAATTCGTCGGTCAGCACAACCTCGATGTCGAGGTTCTTGCGCCGGGCGGAACGCTGCGCGAGTTCCAGCTCTTCGGAGGAAATCACCGCATTGGTGACCAGGGCGTCATACTTGCTGCGCACCTGCATCATCGGACCCTGACGCTGGCGGAACGCGATGGCCAGGGTCTCGGTCAGCGACTGCACGCCCTCTTCCATCATCGGCGGGAAGGGGGTGCCGGCCTTGTTGTTGATGATCTGGACGACGCCGATCAGGTCCTTGCTTTTTGCCTCGATCACCGGCGCCACCAGCATCTGCTTGGTGCGGTAGCCGGTCTTGGCGTCAACCGCCTTCAGGAAGTTGAGCTGGGCGCTGTACGACTTCAGCTCGGCATCGTCATACACGTCGCGGATATTGACCACACGCTTGTTGGTGGCGACAAAACCGGCGATCGACTGCTCGTTGATCGGCAGCTTGATGTCCTTGAAGGAATTAAGGCCGGTCTTCACCTTCGAAATGATCGACCCCTTGTCCTCGGACAGCAGGTAGATCGTCAGGCGGTCGGCATTGAACAGGTTGCACAGTTCCTGCGACAGCTCGAGGATGATCTCGTCGATGTTCTTGGTCGCGTGGATCTTGTTGGTGACGGCCTGCAGCTTTTGCTGGAAACCCAGCTTTTCGGCAAGGTTGTCAGCCGCGACCGGCTTGCTCTGGAGAACTGTGCTCATCGTGACCTCGCTAATCCTGGACCACCGCGGAGGGGAACAGACTCCCGTGCCGCAACGCCACCACCGTGGTGATCTCCACCCCGGTATTGAAGTGTGTCATACAAACGCCCTTTGCCGGCAACCTGTTGCAGGCTTCAGGGTCAGTGGCCGCCATCATCGGGAATAACTCATAAATCATTGTTTTTAAACAATAAGTTATTTACTTGGTGTCGAATTTGTAGACCCCGGTCCAGTCCGCCCCTGGCGGTTCGCGGCGGAACTGGGCAATACGCTCGAGGAATACCTCGTACAGCACCCGCGGCGCAACCTTCTGCAGGTTGAGGAGCTGCAGCTCCGCCTTGTCCCAGTCCTGGGCACGGTAGTAACGCAGCGCCTGGTTCCAGAGCTTGATCTCGTCGAGCATCTTCTGCTCGACATCGGCCTCCAGCCCCAGTGGCTCATAGATCGCGATCGGCTCGTCCTTGCCCTTGACCTGCACCAGGTCGATCTCGCGCAGCACGATGCCGCGGATGCGGTCCTTGGTGGCCTGACCGATCAGGATCGCCGCGCCATACTGCTTGGTGATGCCTTCCAGCCGCGAGCCGAGATTCACCGCGTCGCCCATCACCGTGTAGGCCTTGCGGATCTGCGAACCCATGTCGCCGACACGCATGGTTCCGGAATTGACGCCGATGCCGATCGCAAACGGCGGCCAGCCTTTGGCATGGAATTTCTCGTTGAGCACCTTCGCCTGCTTCATCATGTCCAGTGCGGCCAGCACCGCATCCTGGGCATGATCCTTGTTCGCCACCGGCGCGCCCCAGAACGCCATGATCGCGTCGCCGATGTACTTGTCGAGCGTGCCGCGGTGGCCCTCGCGGATCACCAGGCTCATCGTGGTCAGGTAATCGTTGATGTAAACCGACAGGTCCTCGGGCGACAGGCTCTCCGAGATCGTGGTGAAGCCACGCACATCGGAGAACAATACCGACAGTTCCTCGGCTCGCGGCGCCATGTTGAACTGCTCAGGATTGCGCGCCATTTCCTCGACCAGTTCGGGCGGCACATATTGTCCGAACAGGCCTGCAATCAGGCGGCTGCCGCGCGCCTCGACAAAGAAGCCGTAGGCCATGTTGAACGTGAACAGCACCAGGATCAGCACCAGCCCCGAAGCCAGTGGCAGCACCAGATTGCCGTAATGGAACACCGACAGGTTGACCGCGATCACCGCAATCAGCGCGATCGCCGAGAACAGCATCGACTTGAACGGCGACAGCAGCGGCAGCAGCAGGGTCAATACAACGCCGGCGGCCAGCAGCAGCACAAACTCGGCGCCAACTACGTAGGGCGGACGCTGCTTGATGTTGCGGTCGAGTATGCCCGCGATCAGGTTGGCATGAATTTCAACCCCGGGATAAACCGGATCCACCGGGGTCGCCCGCAGGTCAAGCAGGCCTGGCGCCGTGGTGCCGACCAGCACAATCTTGCCGCGCAGGGCATTGACCGGCACCTTTTCGTTGAGCACATCGACCAGCGAAAAATAGCGGAAGCTGCCCTTGCCACCGCGGTAAGGCACCAGCGCCGCAGCCTGGTCATCCACCGGGATTTCGAAGGGACCAGACTTCACCCACTCGAGGCCGCTGTAGCCGGAGTCGCCACCATCCTCCGAGACCACCGGGGTGATCGGCGGATTGCCATGCACCGCGCGCACCATCGCCAGCGACAGCGGTTCGTAGTAGGCGTTCTTGAATTCAACCAGCATCGGCACGCGGCGAAAAATGCCGTCGGGGTCAGGCAGGGGATTGAAGTGCCCGGCGCTGTGCGCAGCCTTCTGCAGGCGTTCGAGATTCGCGGTGTAGCCGGTCCATGAAGTCACGCCAACCTTGCGGTTGCCGAAGGTGCCGGCGGGCAGCACCGGTGGCGGCAACATGCCCTTCTGGCTCGCCGCCTCGTCGCCCAGGAACACATAGCCCATCACCACCGGTCGGTCCTTCATCTTGCGCGCGAAGATGTCGTCGTACTCCAGCTGCGGCCGCACCCGCTCCAGCACCGACTGAAATTGCGGTACTTCGCGAAGCTCGCGCTGGCCGAGACGCTCGAGCACGCGGATGCCCGAGGATTCGTCGCGCTCGGCGAACACCACGTCGAAGCCAAGCACGGCGATGCCGTACTTGTCGAACAGCTTGTCGAGCAGCAGCGCAAGACGGTCACGCGGCCACGGCCAGCGGCCCTCGCCACCCTTTTCACGCTCGAGCAGGCTTTTCTCGTCGATGTCGAGGATGACAATGCGCGGATCAACGGTGCGCGGCATGGTCAACCGCAGCCGGGTGTCGTAGACCATCGCCTCAAGGTTGTCGATCAGCGGCAGCCGGAACAGGTAGATCGCGTGCATCAGGAACACCACCGTGATGGCGATGCCGATGACAATGCGATTCAGATTCTTTTTCACCCTGAATGTTTACCCTGTTTTAACTGCCGGTTCACTGCGGTCGCGCCCGCATCCGGTGGAGCGAATGTGGCGCGCCTGTAGTCGTGAGTCCCGTGATGCTGCGCCTCAAACCGGCGCACGCATCACCATCACTTCTTGATGAAGAATTCCATCTTCACGCCTGCCAGCTCGATCACGTCGTGATCTCGCAGCGGCTGCGCCTGGGCATCAATCGTCTTGCCGTTGACCACCGGGAACTTGGCACCTTCGACGTGGGTGATGAAATAGCCCTGTGGACGCTTGGTGATCACCGCGACCTGTACGCCGGGCTTGCCCAGCGTGGTCAGGTTTTTGACCAGATCAAGCTCGCGGCCGGCACTCGGGCCGCTGAGTATCTGCACCGCAGCGAGCTGCTGGCCTTCGCCGGGTTTTGCAGCGGCAGCGGCCACGGCAGCCGGGGCTGCTGCCGCGGGTGCTGCGGCAGGTGTCGCGGCCGGCGCTGCGCCGGGAACCACGGGCTTGGGTGTCGGTGGCGGCATCGACGGCTTGGCTGCCGGCGCTGCGGCTGCGGGTGCGGCAGCAGGTGCCGGGGCTGCAGGAGCCGCCGCCGGTTTCGCCATAGCCGCGGCCTTCGCTGCCGGACGCAGGATCATCGTCTTCTCGAAGTCTTCGGCAGGAGCAGCCTGGGCCGGCGCGCCTGCAACGTACTTGAGCTTGTACTTGCCGATCTCGATCACATCGTTGTTCTGCAGGATGTGCTTCTTGATCGGCTGGCCGTTGACCAGGGTGCCGTTGGTCGAGCCCATGTCCTCGAGGAAGGAGTCGTTGAGGATGGTGACGATGCAGGCATGCTCGCCGCTGACCGCCAGATTCTCGATCTGGATTTCGTTGGACGGCTTGCGGCCGATCATGATGCGCTCCTTGTCGAGCGGCACCTCGCGCACCAGCGTGTTGTCGAGAGTGAGTATCAGCTTCGCCATAATGTATTCCCCGTCGCTTATCTGAACCAGGACTATTTAAACCAAGACTTCAAGCGGTCCACAAACCCGGCCCGGGCCGGAAAACTCCTCAGCACCCGAACCAGAATAACTGAAACATTGTCCTTGCCGCCATTGTCGTTCGCCTGCTGCACCAGTTGCTGCGCCGCCAGCGGCAGGTTCGCCTGCAGCGAGGCCAGCGTGAGCTCGATATCCTCGTCGGTAACCATGTCGTTCAGGCCGTCCGAACAGATCAGGAATATGTCGCCGACCTCGACCGGATAGCTGTGCACTTCGGGCTCGACCTCGGGGTCGATGCCCACGGCCCGCGTCACCAGATTCTTGTTCTGCGAGTGGCGGGCCTGCTCCCTGGTGATCAGGCCGCTGTCGATCTGTTCCTGCAGCAGCGAATGGTCCTTGGTCACCACCTCGAGCTTGTTCGCGCGCATGCGGTACAGCCGCGAATCACCGATGTGTCCGACGATGATGTGATTGTCGTGCCACAACGCGACCACCAGCGTGGTGCCCATGCCGGCGTACTGCGGCTGGCTCTGCGAGGCCTGGAAAATCGCATTGTTGGCTCGCATCGACTGCTCGCCAACCAGTTTCTCACCGGCGGCAATATCCAGCCCATCACCGATTGCAGTCAGCGCCTTCCTGGTCTCCGCGCTGATCATTGCCACCGCGATGCCGCTCGCCACTTCACCGGCGTTGTAGCCCCCCATGCCGTCGGCCAGCACGGCCAGCCCGGCGGCAGCGTCGGCGGTGATGCTGTCCTCGTTGTGCGAGCGCACCATCCCGGGATGGGTGGCGGTCGCGATTTCAAGAATGTTGGTCAAATCAGCCATGGCAAGCCTCAGGATACCGCAGCCGGCGGTTTTGCCGGAGGCGAAAGCGTACCGAGGCACAGGCGGATCGCCTTGGCCATCTGTTCGCCGGTGAGATAACGCTGTTCGGGATCCTTGGCCAGCGCCTTGTTGATGACCGCAGCGACGCAGGCCGGCAGCGCCGGGTTGACCGTGCGGATGTCGGGGTGCGGGTCATTGGCGATCTTGAACATCAGCTGCGCCATCGACTCCCCCTGGAAGGGCAGGCTGCCGCAAAGCATCTGGTACAGCGTGACACCCAGCGAGAACAGGTCGGAACGGCCCTCGACCTTCTTGCCGGCCAGCTGTTCGGGCGACATGTACGACGGCGTGCCCAGCACCATGCCGGTCTTGGTCTTCGAGGAGTCGGTCACGCGTGCGATGCCGAAGTCGGTAACCTTGGGAGTGTCGCTCTCCGGCTCATACATGATGTTCGCCGGCTTGATGTCGCGGTGAACCACGTTCTGCTGGTGGGCATAACCCAGCGCCTCGGCAACACGCGCGACAATCGACAGCACCTGCGGCACAGGCAGCAGCGCGTCCTTCTTGGTGTACGGCGTGAGGTCGCGCCCCTTCAGGAACTCCATCGCGATGTAGGCCAGGTCGTGCTCCTCGCCGGCATCGTAGATGGTGACGATGTTGGGGTGGGTCAACCGCCCCGCAGTCTCGGCCTCGCGGAAAAAGCGCTCCTTCACCTCAGCAAGCTCATCACCCTCGAACTCCTGCGACAGCGCCATGGTCTTGATCGCCACCACACGGCCGATCTTCGGATCCTTGCCAAGGTAGACCACGCCCATCGCGCCCTTGCCCAGTTCCTTCTCCACCTGATAACGGCCGAGCATGGGCTTTTCCATGCCGCCGCCGGCAAGCATCACGGTGCCGCCGGGGTGACCCTGCGCGCCGCCGAGGATCACCGTTTCCGACAGGGCCTTGGCGCGGGTCAGCCGCTGTTCGAGGTCGCGGAATTTCGGGTTGTGCTCCGCCATGTACTGGAACACCGACTCGGCCTTGTTGAACTGGCGCTTGCGCTCGAAATCCAGCGCCAGGCTGTACAGGTTTTCCATCACCGGATCGTTAAGCGGGCACTGGCGGAACTTGTCCCAGGCCAGATCCAGCTGACCCTGGGCCTGGTAGGCAATACCCAGCATGCGGTTGGATTCGGCGGACTCGGCATCGGATTTTTCCTTGCCGCGCTCGGTGACCAGGAAACGCTTGGTGGTCAGCGCCGCATAACCGACCGCGAGCAGCGAAATCGAACCCATGAACTGGATCCAGATCAGCTGCGTGGTCATCAGGCCGAAATGTGTGGCCAGCAGAACCAGACCGATGCCCAGGCTCACCACGGCGGCAAGACCGGCCTTCATCCGCGGCAGCAACAGGATCAGGTAAAGGGCCACCAGCAGGAACACGCCGAGCTGCACCCAGATGCCCCAGGAGGGCGACACGAAGAAATGCTCGCCAAGAATGCTCGATACCGCATGGGCCAGAGTCATCACCGGCGCCATTGCGGGCGACACCGGCGTCACCTGCGCGGTACCCAGCCCGGCAGCGGTAGCGCCGATCAGCACAATCTTGTCCTGGAATTTGGATGCCGGCACCTTGCCGCTGATCACGTCAAAAAAGGAGTCCACCGGAAACGGCGGCCGGCCGTCACGGTCGGCATAGAAGAAGGTGTGCATGCGCAATTCGTGATCGGTCTGCACACGCAGTTTGCCCAGCTGCAAAGCCTCGCCCCACAACGGCTTGATGTCGGCCACGCCGAGATTCAGGCTGCGCGCGGCGATCTGCACCGACAGCGCCGGAAACACCTTGTCGTAGTAGCGCACCAGCAAGGGCTCGGCACGCACCGCGCCGTCGACATCGATATCGGCGTTGAGATGCCCGATGCCGGGCTTGGCCGCACCCAGCTCGGCAATCGGATACAGCGGAAATACGCCCGGCGGAGGGAGTATCGGCGCCGCGACCAGCGGCAGCCCGTTGGCGGCGACATAGTCGGGCAGCGGCTTGTCCGGATTGCCCTGCGGCTCGACCAGCTGCTGGAACACCATCGGCAGCACCACGTTACCGGCCTGCCCGATGCTGCTGGCCAGCTTGCGGTCGGCATTCAGGGTCTGCTCGGCCTCGTTCAGCACTCCGCCGATTTTTGCCAGGACTTCGTCGGCAGGCCCGGGTTTTGCCGACTCGGGGGCTTCTTTTTGTAACGCAATCAGTTTTTCGATGTAGCCCAAACCGGCATCGCGCTGCGGTTCGAAGAAAAACGCCGTGTTGGCGATCACCCGTGCCTTGGCGCCCGCAAGCAGGTCAATCATGCGGGCGTGGACATCCCGCGACCACGGCCAGCGCCCGATGTTGGCGATGCTGGTGTCGTCGATGATGATGACCGCGATGCGGTCAGAGGCGGTGCGCGTGGTGGCCTGGACGCCCAGGTCGTAGGCCTTGCGCTCCAGGCTCTGGATCAGATCGCCACGCGCGGCAAGCAGCATAACGAGCGCCACAATCAGCCCGAGAAACCAGTCGGCCTTCCAAAAGCTCAGCTTTTTCATGCCCAGTACGCCCGGTTCCCCTTGTTTCCGCTGCCGATCTGCCTGGTGCGTCGTGCGCGGTCAGGAAACCGCGCCTTTTTCTGAATTTTACGATATTCAACCCGAAAAAATCCGCTTTTTTAAGGACTTAGTGGCAAAGTTCACAGGACAACCTGAACATTGCCGACGGCAGTTTCAAAAAACCAAGCCTCGCACAAGGCAATGCCGGAACTGTTTTAATGTGGACGCCAGAAGTCAATAAAATATTATTTAAAAACAATGGCTTAAATAAAAAGGCCACGCATAAGCGTGGCCTTGGACCGGTAACGCGGCAAATCAGGTGCCGAGCAAGGCGCCCTTGGCAAGACCGTTGGCCCGGGCAAAGTCGCCACCCGAGAGTTTCTTGCCGTCTTCGCCCCGCGCGCGCAGCACTTCGATGAAACCACCTTGCGCAGTGACCTTGAAGCTGCCGTCGCTGACCTCGGCCACTTCACCGATCTTGCCGACCACATCGGCATAACGGCGGAAGAGGTGCTTGCGCGAGTCAAAAATCTGAACCTTCTTGCCATTCAGCGTGGTCCAGGCACCAGGAGCCGGGTTGGTGCCACGGATCAGGTTGTAGACAAAATCGACGTGGTTGGCCCAGTTGATGTGGCATTCGCCGGCGCGGCACCAGCCTTCATAACTGGCCTGCGACTCGTCCTGCACGATCTCGCTGTGCTTGCCGGCATAGACCAGGTCGGCCGCCTCAAGCATCGCCTTGACGCCCATCGGAAACAGCTTGTTGAAATAGACTTCGCCGATGGTCTCGTCGGGGCCGATGTCGCAGGTCTTCTGCAGGATCACCGGGCCTTCGTCGAGTCCTTCGTTGGGACGGAAAATGGTCAGGCCGGTTTTGGTGTCGCCACGGATGATCGGCCAGTTGATCGATGACGGGCCGCGGTATTTCGGCAGCAGAGACGGGTGGTACTGGATGGTGCCCAGCCGCGGCAGGTGAACGAAGGTGTCGGGCGCGAACTGCAGCACATAGGCCATCACGCCGATATCGACATTCAGCGACTTCAGCGCATCATGCGCCTCGGGCACGCGCAGCGACGGGAACTGGAACACCTTGAGCCCCCGCTCTTCGGCGGCGGTGCGCAGGGGATCCGGTTTGGCGCCCGGCTTTTCCGGCGCGCAGAACACGCCGGCCACCTCGTCTTTGCGCTCGAGAAAGGCCTCAAGCACCGATTTGCCAAAATCCTGTTGACCAATGATTGCGATTTTCATGTTGAACCTCTGCCAGAATTATTTTTTCTTGGGCGGTGCGCTGAACGCACCCGCCGCCTTCAGTTTCTCGACCTGCCCGGCATCGTAGCCGAGCACGTCCTTCAGCACCTCGTCAGTGTGCTCACCGAGCAGCGGCGAACGCTTGATCACCGCGGGCGAAGCCGAAAGCTTGATCGGCATGCCGACGTTGAACCACTTGCCGCGCTGCGGATGGTCGAGTTCGACATACATGTCACGGCCGCGCACGTGCTCGTCGTTGGCCAGATCCTCGGTGGACATTATCGGGCCGCAGGGCACGTCAAGCGGGTTGAGGATCGCCATGAATTCGCGCTTGGTGTACTTCTCGGCGAACTTGTTGATCAGCGTCCACATCAGCTGCTGGTTCTTGCGCCGCTCGCCGATGGTGGCAAAACGCACATCGGTATCGAGGTCGGGAATGCCGACATCGGCGCCGATGCGCTTGGCCAGCGCATCCCACACCGCCTCCTGCACCACGATGTAGAGCCAGTCATTCGCACCATGCGGCTTGCAGTGGATGGCGTTGCCGAGCTGACCGCCGCCGGAATCGTTGCCGGCGCGCGGCGTCTCGCCCATGCCCTTGTAGGTGGGCACCGAATATTCAGGAAGGTCGCCGCGGGTCAGGCGCTGGTGGTCGCGGAATTTGACCCGGCACAGGTTCATCACGCCGTCCATCATCGCCACTTCGACATACTGGCCCTGGCCGGTGCGGTTGGCCTGATGCAGCGCGGCGAGCAGACCGATCGCGAGATGCAGGCCGGTGCCCGAATCGCCGATCTGCGCGCCGGTGACAAAAGGCGGGCCGTCGGGCACACCGGTGGTGCTCATCGCGCCACCCATCGCCTGCGCCACGTTTTCATAGGCCTTGAAATCGGCGTAGGGCCCGGAGGAACCGAAGCCCTTGATTGAACCGACGACGATCTTCGGGTTGATCTCGTGGATTTTTTCCCAGGTGAAGCCCAGCCGCTCGAGCACACCGGGGCCGAAGTTCTCCATCATGATGTCGCACTTTTTCAGCAGGTCGACAAACACCGACTTGCCCTCAGCCGACTTCATGTTGACCGTGATCGAGCGCTTGTTGCAGTTGAGCATCGTGAAATACAGGCTGTCGGCATTGGGCACGTCGCGCAGCTGGCCGCGCGTCGCATCTCCCTGCGGCGGCTCGAACTTGATCACGTCGGCACCCATCCACGCCAACAGCTGCGAACAGGTCGGTCCTGCCTGTACGTGGGTCATGTCGAGAATGCGAACACCCTTCAAAGCTTCCATGCTGATCTCCAAGATGTCGAGGCCTGAGGCGGCCGCCGCTGTGCTGCCACCGGATTGTTCCGCCGGTTTTTGTCGGGTAAACCATCTGGCAAAACCCGGCTGGCAAAGCATAACCCAGCACCGAGCCCGCCACTGCGGCAAGAGGGCGCCACTATAGGTAATGACCCGTGCTGCGGCCTTGACCGGAGTCAAGATTCGGCCGCAAAAATTATCCTTGATTTACAATCAGTTATGGATTCGTCAAGCTTTGATCTTCGCACCACCCTCCCGGTCTTACAGTGATGACCCAGCTCGCGCTACACCCTCAATCAAGGATCATCCGCGTTCAGTTGCGGCAAAACCTGGTGCTCAAGAATCTGAGCACTGCGCAATGGCATGAATTCGAGCAGTTGCTGGAAATCAGTGACTACGCCAAGGGCGAAACGCTGGAACTCCAGGGTACACATTCAATGGAGCAGTACTTCGTCATCGACGGCATCCTGAAACGCACCGTATCGAATGCCCAGGGCAAGGAAATGATCCTGCGTTTTGCCGCCGAGAGCGACATCGATACCAGCTACGCCGCATGGCGGCTGAAGACCCCGATGCCATTCTCGATCCGCGCGGTGACCAAGGTCCGTGCGGCAAAACTGTCGATGCTGCAGTGGGCGGCCTTCCTCGAGCGGCATCCGAAGATCAAGGGCGAATTCGAACTGGAAGTGATGCGCCTGATGAGCGAGGTGATGGCGCATACGATTACCCTGCACCTGCTCAATGCGCCGGGCAGGGTCCAGCGTTTCATGCGCAAACACACCGACATCGGCGACCGGCTGCCGAAAAAGGAGCTGGCCTCCTACCTCAACCTGTCACCGGAAACCCTGAGCCGGCTGAAACGGCGCGGCAAGATCTGAAGCCTCGCAGCGCCCGTGATTGATGCGGCGCAATATCGGCACGATCCAGAATGGTCAACCGCGGGGGGCCGCGAAAATTGACCGGGGTCAAGAGCAAATCCGACACCCCGCCCTATGATACGTTTGATCCAATCAGAGCCGCCTTCAAGGCGGCCCGGCTGCCGGACCTCGGGGAAAATTTTGATGACGGTTTATTACCCGGCCGCCCCGGCAGGCTCATTCCCGGAAACGGGCCCCGCTGGTTTATTGACCCGTATTTTTGGACCCGTTTTTTTGACCCGTAATCACTGACTCAGAACGGCATCGCGAAAGCCTCCAACATGACGACCGAAACCCAATCACAACAACTGAGCGACGGCATTGATCTGCTGATCGAAGCCCTCAAACTCAACGGCATCAGCAACCTCTACGGCCTGCCCGGCATTCCGATCACCGACCTCACCCGTCGCGCCCAGGCCGCAGGCCTGCGCATGATCTCGTTCCGTCATGAACAGAACGCGGGCAACGCGGCCTCGATCGCCGGTTTCCTGACGCAGAAGCCGGGCATCTGCCTGACGGTGTCGGCACCCGGCTTTCTCAACGGCCTGACCGCGCTGTCCAACGCCACCACCAACTGCTTTCCGATGATCCTGATCAGCGGCTCGAGCGAGCGCGAGATCGTCGATTTGCAGCAGGGTGACTACGAGGAAATGGATCAGCTCGCGATCGCCAAGCCGCTGTGCAAGGCCGCGTTCCGCGTGCTGCACATCGACGACATCGGCGTCGGCATCGCACGTGCCATCCGCGCCGCGGTCTCCGGGCGCCCCGGCGGTGTCTATCTTGATCTGCCAGCGAAGCTGCTGGCACAGACCATGGAAACCGAAGCCGCGCGCAAAACCCTGATCAAGGTGGTTGATCCGGCGCCGCGCCAGATCCCGGCCCCCGAAGCCGTGCAGCGCGCGCTGCGCCTGCTCGCCGGTGCAAAACGCCCGTTGATCATCCTCGGCAAGGGCGCCGCCTACGCACGGGCCGAGAACGAGATCCGCGCACTGATCGAAAAAACCAAAATCCCCTACCTGCCGATGTCGATGGCGAAGGGCATTCTCCCCGACAACCACGAACAGTCGGCCGCAGCCGCGCGCTCCTATGTACTGCCCGAAGCCGATGTCGTCATGCTGGTCGGTGCACGACTGAACTGGCTTCTGTCGCACGGCAAGGGAAAAACCTGGGGCGGCAAGGACGCCAAAGCCTGGGGTGGCCAGAAATACATCCAGATCGACATCTCGCCGACCGAGGCCGACAGCAATGTGCCGACCGATGCACCACTGGTCGGTGACATCGGCTCCTGCGTATCAGCACTCCTCGACGGCATCAACGCCGCCGGCTCCGGCTGGCCACAGCCCTCGGCCGACTGGCTGGGTGCGATCTCCGACCGCAAGGGCAAGAACATCGCCAAGATGGCGGAGACGCTCGCCAAGAATCCGAGCCCGATGAATTTCCACAGCGCGCTGAACGTGGTGCGCGACATCGTCAAGGCCAACCCGGATGCGATGCTGGTCAACGAAGGCGCCAACGCGCTCGACTTCACCCGCAGCATCGTCGACATGTACAAGCCGCGCAAACGCATCGACGTCGGCACCTGGGGCGTGATGGGCATCGGCATGGGTTTCGCCGTGGCCGCCGCTGTCGAAACCAACCTGCCGGTGATTGCGATCGAGGGCGACAGCGCCTTCGGCTTCTCCGGCATGGAAGTGGAAACCATCTGCCGCTACAAGCTGCCGGTGTGCATCGTCATCTTCAACAACAACGGCGTCTACAAGGGCACCGACGTCAATCCGGCCGGCGGTCCCGACGTGGCACCCACGGTGTTCGTCAAGGGTGCGCGCTACGACATGCTGATGCAGGCCTTCGGCGGCGTCGGTGTGCATGCCACGACACCGGAAGAGCTGCGCAAGGCGATGGAAGAAGCCGTGCGTTCGCGCAAGCCGACGCTGATCAACGCGGTCATCGACGAGACCGCGGGCACCGAAAGCGGCCGTATCACCAGCCTCAACCCGAAGAGCGCCAAGAAATAACCGGCCGCTTCATAAGTAATCTTCCCGGATAAAAAAACCGCGGCAGAAATGCCGCGGTTTTTTTACGTCCCAGGCAAGCCGGGATGGGAGTGGCGCAGCCGAATCAGGCGCCCTTCAGCTTCGCCTTGAGTTTGCCCAGCAGCGGCCACACCAGCATCAGCACGCCCAGCCCCATGATGCTGCCGACCAGCCAGTTCGAGAAGAACACGCTGAGGTTGCCCTGGGAGATCAGCATCGACTGGCGGAAGGCATCTTCGGCCTGATCGCCGAGCACCAGCGCCAGCACCAGCGGCGCCAGCGGGTAGGCCAGTTTCTTGAAGGCATAACCCAGCACGCCGAAGATCAGCATCATCCAGATGTCGAGCATGGCGTTGCTGACGGTATAAGCGCCGATCGCGCAGATCACGATGATCACCGGCGCGATGATCGAGAACGGGATGCGCAGGATGGCGGCGAACAGCGGCACACAGGTCAGAACGATGATCAGGCCGACGATGTTGCCGAGGTACATGCTGGCGATCAGGCCCCAGACAAAATCCTTCTGCTCGACGAACAGCAGCGGGCCCGGCTGCAGGCCCCAGATCAGCAGACCACCGAGCAGCACCGCCGCGGTCGGTGAACCGGGAATGCCCAGCGACAGCATCGGCAGCAGCGCTGCGGTGCCCGCGGCGTGGGCCGCGGTTTCCGGCGCAATCACGCCCTCGGCCTGGCCTGTGCCGAACTTGGCGCCGTCCGGCGACATGCGTTTGGCGATGCCGTAACTCATGAACGAGGCCGGGGTCGCGCCGCCGGGGGTGATGCCCATCCAGCAGCCGATCAGGCAGCTGCGCAGCGAGGTCATCCAGAACTTTGGCAGCTTTTTCCAGGTTTCGATGACGATGCGGGTGTTGATCTTGGCACTGCGGCCGGAGAACGACAGCCCCTCCTCCATCGACAGCAGGATCTCGCCGATGCCGAACAACCCGATCACCGCGATCAGGAAGTCGAAGCCGCGCATCAGCTCGTGCCAGCCGAAAATCAGGCGCAGCTGGCCGGTGACGGTATCCACACCAACCGCCGCCAGCGCGAAGCCGAGCATCATCGCGGCAAGAATCTTGAATGCCGGCTCCTTGCCCATGCCGATGAAACTGCAGAAGGTCAGGAAGAACACCGAGAAAAATTCGGGCGGACCGAACTGCAGCGCGAATTTGGCCACCAGCGGCGCGAGGAAGGTGATCATCACCACCGCGAAGAAGGC
>JAIENU010000050.1 GCA_019751125.1 Burkholderiales bacterium
GCGTCGCCAGGTATTCGAAGCCCGGCTCGCGCAGCCGCACCGCGAGGTCGACCAGGCCCGGGCACACCACCTTGCCCGCGGCGTCGATTACCCGGTTGGCACTGAAGCCTGCCGGGGCGTCGCCGATGGCAACCACCTTGCCCGCGGCGATGAACACATCGCGTTGTGCATCAACGCCGTGTTTGGGGTCGATCAGGCGGCCGGAGCGAATATGTATTTTCATCGGCTCAATTCCCGGCGAGGATGCTCATGACGGCCATGCGGATCGCGATGCCGAAAGTGACCTGGGGCAGGATCACCGACTGCTTGCCGTCGGCGACGCTGGAGTCGATTTCGACGCCGCGATTCATCGGGCCGGGGTGGAGCACGATGGCGTCAGGCTTGGCCAGCGCCAGCTTGTCCTCGGTGAGGCCGTAGTATTTGTAGAACTCCTGTGCCGAGGGCAGCAGTGCGCCGTTCATGCGCTCGTTCTGCAGGCGCAGCATCATCACCACGTCGACATCCTTCAGCCCTTCGCGCATGTCGCCATAGACCTGCACGCCGAGGCGGTCGACATCCGCCGGCAGCAGCGTCTTCGGGCCGATGACGCGGATCTCGGGGCAGCCGAGCGTGGTCAGTGCATGGATCTGCGAGCGTGCCACCCGCGAGTGCAGGATGTCGCCGACGATGGCCACGCGCAGTTTGGTGAAGTCGCCCTTGTAGTGGCGGATGGTGTACATGTCGAGCAGGCCCTGCGTCGGGTGCGAGTGCCGCCCGTCGCCGGCGTTGACGACATGGATGTCGGGCGCGACATGTTTGGCGATCAGGTACGGCGCGCCGCTCGCGGCGTGGCGGACGATGAACATGTCGGCCTGCATCGCCGACAGGTTGGCCACGGTGTCGAGCACGGTCTCGCCCTTGCTCTGCGAGGAGACATTGATCGCGAGGTTGATGACGTCGGCGGAGAGCCGCTTGGCGGCGATCTCGAAGGTGGTGCGGGTGCGTGTCGAGGCTTCGAAGAACAGGTTGAACACCGCCTTGCCGCGCAGCAGCGGCACCTTCTTCACCTCGCGCTGGGTGACGCCGACAAAAGACTCCGCGGTGTCGAGGATCTGGCGCAGCACGCCAGCGGGCAGTCCTTCCAGCGACAGCAGGTGGTGCAGTTCGCCGTTCTTGTTCAGTTGCGGATTGGCGGGATCAAGCCACATCGTCAGCCCTGTCCTTGTTCCTTTGTTACTTGTTCCTGTGTCAGTTCCAGTGCGAGCCGGCCGGCCGTGTCGCGCTTCAGTTCAATGCTCTCGCCGGCGGCGATGGCGATTTCGGCGCCGACAAAATCGGCGGCGATCGGCAGCTCGCGGCCGCCGCGATCGACCAGCGCCGCCAGGCGGATGCGCTCCGGGCGGCCGTAATCGAACAGTTCGTTCATTGCGGCGCGGATGGTGCGCCCGGTGTAGAGCACGTCATCGACGATGATCACGTCGCAGCCGTCGATGTCGAAGGGAATGTCGGAACTCTTGACGTTGCGGCGCAGGCCCTTGCGGCTGAAGTCGTCGCGGTAGAAGGAAACGTCGAGGGTGCCCAGCGGAAGTTTCAGGCCCAGCGCGGCATGCAGGCGCTCGGCGAGCCACACGCCGCCGGTATAAATGCCAACCAGCCCGGTGGTTGGCCCGACGGCGGGCCGCATCCGGTCAGTCAGTGACGCGAGCAGGGACTCGGCGTCGGGGAGCGGGTTACCCGGCATGACAGTGGCTCATGTGCGGGCCGAAGCCTAACACAATCACCCCGCAGATTCATCACGCAAATGAGTGCCGCAGCGGGGTTTTTCAGGGGGTGGTGAACCAGGTGCGCAGGATTTCGGCGGCGGCGGCGGAGTCCAGCCGGCCGTCGCGCGTCTTGCCGCTGAACCCGGCCTCGCGCAGCGCGGCATCGGCAGCCTGCGAGGTCAGCCGCTCGTCGACATAGGCCACCGGCAGGTTGAAGCGCCCGTGCAGGCGCTGACCGAAGCGGCGCGCAAGCCGCCCGGTCTCGTGCGGCGCGCCGTCGGCATGGCTGGCGACACCGACCACCAGCAGCACCGGTTTCCACTCCGAGATCAGGGCGGCGACCGCGGCAAAACGGCGGTCATTGTCCTCGACGTCGATCACGTCCAGGGCATGCGGGATGCCGAGTTCGATTTCACCCACCGCGACACCGACACGCTTCTCGCCGAAATCGAAGGCCAGCACCGCGCCTTTGACTGCCTGCGCGCTCACGCGTGGCCGGCGACGTCCGACAGGTTGGCGTAGTCGATGCCCAGCAGTTGCATCGCCGCCGGCAGGCGTTCTTCGGCCGGCAGTTTGAACAGGATGTCGGGCTGAGCAGGTACGGTGAGCCAGGCGTTCTGCGCCAGTTCGTGCTCGAGCTGGCCCGGCGCCCATCCGGCATAGCCCAGTGTGACCAGGATCTGTTCGGGGCCGGAGCCGCGGGCCACCGCTTCCAGAATATCCTTCGACGTGGTGAGGCCCATTTCACCGTTGACGCCCAGCGTCGACTGCCACTGGCCGACCGGACGGTGCAGCACAAAGCCGCGGTCGACCTGCACCGGTCCGCCGAAATGCACCGGCACCGATCTGAAATTGCCGTCGGCGCTGATTTTTACCTGCTCGAGCAGGCTGTGCAGATTGAGGTCGATCGGGCGATTGACGACGATGCCGAGTGCACCGTTTTCGTTGTGTTCGCAGACCAGCGTCAGCGTGCGGGAAAAATGCGGATCGACCATGGCCGGCATGGCGATCAGGAAGTGCTGGGTCAGGTCAACGCTGGACATGGTTTGGACAGGAATAGGTTGTGAACATTGTAAGGCCGGGTGGCGGGGGCCACAATTGAAGTTCCCGGCTGTGATGCCCCCTGCTTTGCGTTTTGCTTGAACTCTTCTAGGACCCGCGGAATCGCGTGGGGTTCAGGACAATGTGATGAGCCGTTTTGATGCCGCGCTGATGTGGTTCCGCCGCGACCTGCGCCGCGATGACAATGCCGCACTGTATGCCGCGCTGAAGGCGTCGCGCCGCGTCTACTGCGTGTTTGTCTATGACCGCGAAATCCTTGACGCGCTGCCCTCGCGCAGCGACCGCCGGGTCGAGTTCATCGAGCAGTCGGTGACCGAACTGGCCGGTGTGCTTGAGGCCGATGGCGGGCAGCTGGCCACGCTGCACGGCGTTGCGAAAGACGAGATTCCGCGCCTCGCGCAACAACTTGGCGTGCAGGCCGTGTTCGCCAACCGCGATTACGAGCCGCAGGCCGTCGCGCGTGACACCGCGGTTGCTGCCGCGCTGAAGGTGGCGGGCATCGAATTCATCACCCGCAAGGACCAGGTAATCTTCGAACAGGACGAGGTGATGACTTTGGGCGGCACGCCGTTTTCGGTGTTTACGCCGTACAAGAACGCCTGGCTGAAAAAACTCGAACCGTTTTACGTCAAGGCCTATCCGGTTGCGGATTACGCCAAAAACCTGGCGCGTGCGCCGGGCAAATACCGGCTCCTGAAGCTTGCCGACATCGGCTTCGAAAAAACCAATATCGGTGCGCTGGGCATCGCCGGTGGTGTTGCCGCCGCGCAGAAACTGTTCGCCGAATTTTCACCGCGCATGGCGCGTTACCGCGATGCCCGCGACTTTCCGGCGAAAAAAGGTCCGTCCTACCTGTCGGTGCATTTGCGCTTCGGTACGATTTCGGTACGCGAGCTGGCGCGTGCGGCTTGGCCGGGCAGCGGCGGACAGCGCAGCGAAGGTGCTGCGACCTGGCTGTCGGAACTGGTGTGGCGCGACTTTTATTTCATGATCCTGCACCACCATCCGCAGGTGGTGACCAGGGCCTTCAAGCCGGCTTACGACGCGATCCGCTGGCCCAATGACCAGGCGCTGTTCAAGGCCTGGTGCGAGGCGCGCACCGGCTATCCGATCGTCGACGCGGCGATGCGCCAGATCAATCAGACCGGCTACATGCACAACCGCTTGCGCATGATCGTCGCTTCCTTCCTGGTCAAGGATTTGTTGATCGA
This sequence comes from Burkholderiales bacterium, assembly GCA_019751125.1. Lineage (GTDB taxonomy): Bacteria > Pseudomonadota > Gammaproteobacteria > Burkholderiales > SG8-41. Next base: position 4,016 of record JAIENU010000050.1, read on the forward strand.
CTGGCGCTGGGGCGAGCGTTATTTTGCCGAACACCTCAACGATTTCGATCTGTCTGCCAACAACGGCGGCTGGCAGTGGGCGGCTTCCACCGGCTGCGATGCCCAGCCCTATTTCCGCATTTTCAATCCGGTGTCGCAGTCGCAGCGTTTTGATGCGGACGGCGCCTTCATCCGCCGCTATCTGCCGGAGCTGAAGGATTGCGACAACAAGTCGATCCACGCGCCGTGGCTGATGACTCCGCTGGAACAGCAGTCGGCGGGGGTGGTGATCGGCCGCGACTACCCGGCGCCGGTGGTCGACCACGCCGTGGCGCGGTTGCAGGCGCTGGAGCTGTTCAAGGCCGTAAAAGGTTGAGTGCGCCTATTTGCGCCAGAACACCGGCGTGAACACGATCAGCACGGTGAACAGCTCGAGACGGCCGAGCAGCATGGCGAAAGTGCATACCCAGGTCTGGAAGTCATCGAGTACTGCATAGGTGGTCGCGGGGCCGACTTCGTTCAGGCCCGGCCCCATGTTGTTGATGCTGGCCACCACGGCACTGAATGCGGTCAGCACGTCGAGGCCCGAGGCGGTCATTACCAGTGTCAGCACCACGATGCTGGCGATGTAGATGAAGAGGAAGGCCAGCACCGCGAAAATCACCTTGTTGTCGATGACATGGCCAGCCAGTTTCGCCGGCACTGCGGCCGTCGGATGCAGCAGTCTGACAAATTCGCGGTAGACCTGGATGTAAAGCAGCCGCGCGCGGATCATCTTGATGCCGCCACCGGTGGAGCCTGAGCAGGAGGCGAAGCTGCACAGGAACAGCATCCACAGCGGCGCAAAGATCGGCCATTCGTTGAAGTCGGTGCTGGCGTAGCCGGTGGTGGTGGCAATCGAAATCACGTTGAAGCTGGCGAAGCGCAATGCGCTCAGGAAATCGGCGTAAGTGTCCTTGAACAGCAGATAGGCGGCGACCAGCAGGCAGCTGCCCAGCATCATGCCGAGGCACCAGAGGATTTCCGGGTCGCCGCGGTACGGCCGCAGGCTGCGGTTGCGCACGGCGAGGAAATGGGTGCCGAAATTGATGCTGGCGATCAGCATGAACAGTATCGCCACTGCCTCGATCAGCGGCGAATTCCAGTAACCGAAGCTCGCGTCATGGCTGGAGAAACCTCCCAGCCCCATGGTCGAGAACATGTGTACTGTCGCATCAAACCAGCTCATGCCGGCGCCGCGGTAGGCGAACACGCAGGCCATGGAAATGATCGCGTAGACCACCCACAGGCCCTTGGCGGTTTCGGTAATGCGTGGTGTCAGCTTCTCGTCCTTCATCGGTCCCGGCGTTTCGGCCTTGAAAATCTGCCGGCCGCCGACGCCGAGCAGCGGCAGGATCGCCACCGCGAGCACGATCAGGCCCATGCCACCCAGCCAGACCAGCAGGCAGCGCCAGAAATTGATCGAAGGCTCCAGCGCGTCGAGCCCGGAGAGTACAGTCGAGCCGGTGGTGGTCAGGCCGGACATGGTTTCGAAATAGGCGTCGGTGAAGGAGAGGCCGGGTATCACCATCAGCAGCGGCAGCGTGGCGAAGGCGGCGCCACCGCACCACGCCAGCACCACCAGCAGGATGCCGTCGCGGGAGGTCAGTTCGTCCTTGCGGTTGCGGGTCGAAAACCACATCGCGAAGCCGGCGGCGAAATTCACCGCCATCGAGATCGTGAACGCCTGGGTTGCGCCGTCGTGGTAGTAGACGGAAACCGCGATCGGCAGCAGGTGCGACAGGCTCATCACCATCGCGATCAGCCCGAGCAGCGGCGCGACGGTCAGTAATGCACTCACAGGAAGCCGATGCCCACCTGGAACAGCTTTTCAACCTTGGGCATCATTTTCTTGTTCACCACGAACACGATGACATGGTCATCCGGCTCGATCACCAGGTCGTGGTGGGCGATCAGCACCTCGTGGTCGTTGCTTGCGCCCTCATCCCCGCCACGGCTCCGGCTGCGCACGATGGCACCGATCGTCGCGCCTTTGGGCAGCTCGATTTCCTCGATGCGGCGGCCGACGACCTTCGACGATTTCGAATCGCCATGGGCGACCAGCTCCAGCGCCTCGGCGGCGCCGCGGCGCAGGCTGTGCACCGCGACGCAGTCGCCCTGGCGCACGTGGGCGAGCAGCTTGCCGATGGTGGTCTGTGCCGGCGAGATCGCGATGTCGATCTGCCCGGATTGCACCAGGTTCACGTAGGAGCTGCGGTTGATCAGCGCCACCACGCGGCGCGCGCCCATGCGTTTGGCGAGCAGCGAGGACATGATGTTGTTCTCGTCGTCGTTGGTCAGCGCGCAGTAGATGTCCATGTCGCCGATGTTTTCGCTTTTCAGCAGTTCCTCGTCGGTGACGTCGCCGGCGAGCACCAGCGTGTTGCCGAGCTCCGCGGCGAGCGTCTCGGCACCCTTGCGGTCGTACTCGATGACCTTCACTTCGTATTTGCCTTCGATGGCCGCGGCGAGGCGCCGGCCGATGTTGCCGCCGCCGCCGATCATCACCCGTTTCACCGGCTTGTCCATCCGCCGCAGTTCGCGCATCACGCCGCGGATGTTTTCGGTTGCGGCGACGAAGAACACCTCGTCACCGGCCTCGATCACGGTGCTGGCGTCGGGAATGATCGGGCTGTCCTGGCGGAAGATCGCCGCGACACGGGTGTCGAGGTTGGGCAGGTGTTTGCGGATGGTCTGCAGCTCCTGCCCCACCAGCGGCCCGCCGTGGAAGGCGCGTACGCCAACCAGGCTGACGCGCCCGGCAGCGAATTCCAGTACCTGCAAAGATTCCGGAAACTCGATCAGCTTGACGATGTAATCGGTGAGGATCTGCTCCGGGCAGATCACCGTGTCCACCGCGAAATTTTCCGGCGTGAACATTTCCGGATGCGACAGGTAGTCGGCGGCGCGGATGCGTGCGATCTTGGTCGGCACGTTGAACATCGTCGCGGCGAGCTTGCAGGCGACGAGGTTGGTTTCGTCGCTCTGGGTCACGGCGAGGATCAGGTCGGCGTCGCGCGCGCCGGCGCGGGCGAGGATTTCCGGGTGTCCGGCGTTGCCGACCACCGTGCGCAGGTCCAGCCGGTCCTGCAGTTTGCGCAGCCGTGCCGGATCGGTGTCGACGACGGTGATGTCGTTGGCTTCGGAGACCAGATTTTCGGCGACCGAGCTGCCGACGCGGCCGGCGCCGAGTATGACAATGCGCAAAACAGTTTCTCCCTGGGTGACGCGCAGCCATTCCGGTCTTGTCGCGCTCCCTGCTTGCCTCTTTGAACCGGCGCAGCCAGCTGCCGGGCGGCGGCATTGTAACCCGCAGGACCGGTTTGCCGGGGGGTGCTATGGCATAATCACTATCCCGCTGATCGACGCTAAGCCCTTGAACAGAATATATTTTTCGGATCCGATCCCGGCCCATGGCCGGTGCCGGCTGCCGACCGCGAAAGCCCACCACATTGCCCATGTGCTGCGCCTTGCGGCGGGTGATGCCGTGGTGCTGTTCGACGGCCGCGGCGCAGCCTGGGATGCGGTGATCGCGACCATTGCCCGCGGCGAAGTCGAGGTGCAGATCAAGAATGCGCGCGACGAGGATCGCGAATCGCCGCTGCAGGTGACGCTGGCACAGGCGGTGTCCAGCGGTGAGCGCATGGACTACACCATCCAGAAGGCGGTCGAGCTCGGTGTCAGTGCCATTCAACCGCTGCTGGCTGAGCGCTGCGTGGTGCGGCTGTCGGGCGAACGTGCGGCGAAACGGGTTGCGCACTGGCAGGCGGTGGTCAACAGCGCCTGTGAACAATGCGGCCGTAACACGGTGCCCGAAGTGCGGCCCCTGCTCGGCTTGCGCGAGTGGCTGGATGTCGCCGCGGCAGCACCGGGCCTGCGCCTGCTGCTGGCGCCGCAGGCGACGCTGCGGCTGCGTGAACTGCAGCGTCCGGCTGAAGTGACCATGCTCGCCGGCCCCGAAGGCGGTTTTGCCGAGGGTGAAATCGCCGATGTGCTGCGCGCCGGTTTCCAGGCGCTGCGCCTGGGGCCGCGTGTGCTGCGCACCGAAACCGCGGCTGTGGCGCTGCTGGCGGCGATGCAGGCGCAGTGGGGTGATTTCTGAAGCGGTGGCTTTCCCCCGGCAGGGAAAGCGCATACCATTGATTTGATGACGTAATTTCCCTGCCCTTTGCCCCTTTTGCCCCTCCATACCCGATGACCAGCGAAGCCCGCGGCGACACGCCGCCCGAAAATGACAGCGAAAAACGCCGTGGCAGCCGTCCGCGGCTGTCGGCGCAGGACCGGTTCATCGACTGGTTCCAGTCGGTGGCGCCGTATATCCACGCCTTCCGCGGCAAGGTCTTTGTCATCGGCTTCGGCGGCGAGGTGGTCGACGACGGCCGCTTTTTCCATCTGACCCATGACCTGAACCTGCTCGCCGCGCTGGGTGTGAAACTGGTGCTGGTGCACGGCTCGCGGCCGCAGATCGAGGCCAAGCTGAAGGCGCAGAAAATCCGCAGCCGCTTTTCCGGCAAGCTGCGTATCACCGACGGCCCGGCGCTGGAAGCCGCGATGGAAGTCACCGGCAAGCTGCGCGTACAGATCGAGGCGCTACTGTCGATGGGCCTGCCCAATTCGCCGATGGCCGGCGCGCATATCCGCGTTGCCGGCGGCAACTTTGTCACCGCCAAACCGATCGGCGTGGTTGACGGCATCGACCTGATGCACACCGGTGAGGTGCGCAAGATCGACGCGGTGGCGATTGAGCGGCGGCTGAAGGATGACGAACTGGTGGTGCTGCCCCCGCTCGGTTATTCACCGACCGGCGAAGTGTTCAACCTGGCGATGCCGGATGTTGCCGCAGCAACCGCGGTGGCGCTGAAGGCGGACAAGCTGATTTTCATGATGGATGCGGTGGGTGTGCAGGGCCGCCGGGGCGAGCTGTTGCGTGAGCTGACTGTGCGCGAGGCGAGAAACCTGCTGGCGCGCGGCCGCGTGCCGCAGTCCGAGGAAGTTTCCAGCTATCTGCCGGCGGCAGTGCGCGCCTGCGACCAGGGGGTTGGCCGCACCCATCTGATTTCCGGCCATCTCGATGACAGCCTGCTGCTCGAGCTGTTTACCCATAAAGGTGTCGGCACGCTGGTCACGCCGGATCCGCTGGAGACCCTGCGCCATGCACGCATCGAGGACATCGGCGGCATTCTCGGCCTGCTCGAGCCGCTGGAAGCCGAAGGCATACTGGTCAAGCGCAACCGCGACCTGCTGGAAATGGAGATCGACCGTTTCTGGGTGCTAGAGCACGACCGGGTGATCATCGGCTGTGCGGCGCTGTACCCCTTTGCCGACGAACGCTCGGGTGAGCTGGCCGCGCTGGCGGTGCATCCGGATTTCCGCGGTCGCGGCGCCGGCGAGCGCCTGGTCGAGGCGATCGAAAAGCGGGCTAGGGGCCTGCGCCTGCGCCAGTTATTCGTGCTGACCACCCGCGCCGAGCACTGGTTCGTCGAGCGCGGCTTCACCGAAACCGGGGTCGCGGAGCTGCCGCAGAAGAAAAAAGCGCTCTACAACTTCCAGCGCCGTTCGGTGGTGCTCACGAAGCGGCTTTAACTGCGAGGCTGTGACAGGCTGAAAAAGGCTGCTGCAACATTTCTGTAATCATTTCGAAACCATCCGGCAACAATCCCGGTCTATCTTGGAGAACTGACATGGCACGCCAGGTCATGTGTGTGAAGTTTAAGCGTGAGGCCGAAGGCCTCGATTTTCCGCCGTACCCGGGTCCGCTCGGCAAACGCGTGTTCGACAATGTCTCCAAAGAAGCGTGGAAGCAATGGCTCGAGCAGCAAAAAATGCTGGTCAACGAGAACCGGCTCAACCTCGCCGACAAGAAGGCCCGTGACTACCTCGCGCAGCAGATGGAAAAGCACTTTTTCGGCGACGGCGCCGACCAGGCCAGCGGCTACGTGCCGCCGCAGTCCTGAGCGTGGCCGCGGGCGACATGCGCCATGAACGCTGCCGCCCGCCGCACCCGGCGCACGCCGGGCAAGACCGGATTCCCCGCCGAGCACTACCTTAACCGCGAACTCGGCCTGCTGTCGTTCAACCGCCGCGTGCTCGCACAGGCGGAAAATCCGGAACACCCGCTGCTCGAGCGCCTGCGTTTCCTGTGCATCGTCAGCAGCAACCTCGACGAATTTTTCGAAGTCCGCGTCGCCGGCCTGCAGGCCGAGATCGAAGCCGGCAGTGCACCGGTCAATCCCGACCAGATGCGCGCCGAGCAGGTCTACCGCCAGGTTGCGCGCGAGGCCCATGAAATTGTCGCCCGCCAGTACCAGCTGCTGAACAGCGAAATCCTGCCCAGCCTCGAGCAGGAAGGCATCCGCTTCCTGCGCCGCAGCCAGTTCACGCCGCAGCAGGCGGAGTGGATCCGCGGCCATTTCATGCGCGAGGTGATGCCGCTGCTGACGCCGATCGGGCTCGATCCGGCGCATCCTTTTCCGCGCGTGCTCAACAAGAGTCTCAACTTCGCGGTCGAACTCGAAGGCAAGGACGCCTTCGGCCGCAACTCAGGCATTGCCATCGTGCAGGCGCCGCGGGTGCTGCCGCGGGTGATCCGCCTGCCGCAGTCGGTGGCCGGCGCCGAATACGATTTTGTGTTCCTGTCCTCGGTGCTGCACGGTCATGTCGGCGAGCTGTTCAGCGGCATGAAGGTGCTTGGCTGCTACCAGTTCCGCCTGACCCGCAACAGCGACCTGTTTGTTGATGAGGAAGAGGTCAAGGACCTGCGCGCTGCGCTGCGCGGCGAACTGCCGCAGCGCCATTTCGGCGACGAGGTGAGGCTTGAGGTGGCCGACAGCTGCTCGCCGCAGATCACAGCCTTCCTGTTGAAGCAGTTCATGCTCGACGAGGAGGATCTTTACCGCGTCGATGGCCCGGTGAATCTGGCACGGGTGATCAGCGTGCCGGACTGGGTGGACCGCCCCGACCTCAAGTTCCCGCAGTTCCGACCCGGGCTGCCGCAACGGCTGGCGGACGGGCGCGACCTGTTCCAGGCCATCCGCGAAGGGGATCTTTTGCTGCACCATCCCTTCCAGTCCTTCCAGCCGGTGATCGGCTTCCTGCAGCAGGCGGCACGCGATCCGGCGGTGGCTGCGATCAAGATGACGGTGTACCGCACCGGCTCCGAATCGGCGCTGATGGAAGAACTGATCAGCGCCGCGCGCAGCGGCAAGGAAGTGACGGTGGTGCTGGAACTGATGGCGCGCTTCGACGAGGAGGCCAACATCAACTGGGCACAGCGCCTCGAGGAGGTCGGCGCGCATGTGGTCTATGGCGTGGTCGGCCACAAGACCCACGCCAAGATGATGATGGTGGTGCGCCGCGAGGGCGAAGGCCTGCGCCGTTATGTGCACCTCTCGACCGGCAATTACCATCCGCGCACCGCGCGCATCTACACCGACTTCGGCCTGTTCACCGCGCACGAGGAAATCGGCAACGATGTTGCGCAGGTGTTCATGCAGCTCACCGGGCTCGGCCGCGCGACCAAACTCACCCACCTGCTGCAGTCGCCGTTCACGCTGCACAAGGAAATGCTGCGCGCGATCGAGGCCGAAACGGCGGTTGCCACGTCCGGGCGCGAGGCGCGGATCATCGCCAAGATGAATGCGCTGCTCGAACCCGAGGTGATTGGTGCGCTGTACCGCGCTTCACAGGCCGGGGTGCAGATCGACCTTATCGTGCGCGGCGTCTGCGCATTGCGGCCCGGCGTGCCCGGGCTGTCCGACAACATCCGCGTGCGTTCGGTGGTCGGACGCTTTCTCGAGCACACGCGCATTTTCCATTTCCACAACGACGGTGACCCGCGTGTCTACCTGTCGAGTGCCGACTGGATGGGTCGCAATTTCTTCGGCCGTGTCGAGGTCTGTTTCCCGGTGCTCGATCCGCTGCTGCGCCAGCGTGTGATCGACGAGGGCCTGCAGCCCTATCTCGGCGACAACAGCTGCGCCTGGACCATGGATGGCGACGGCGTTTACACCGCGCAGCAGCCGGGACGCGCCGCGCTGGCGAGTGCGCAGGGCTGGCTGCTTGAAAACCTCGCCCACAAACCCGGTGTCTGAACGCTCGCGGCGCAGCAGCCGTCGCGCGCCTGCCGCCACCGAAACCGAACTCAAGCTGCGGGTGCCGCCGGCACAATGGCCGCGGCTGCTGGCATCGCCGCTGCTGCAGGCGGCGCGGGCCGGGCGCGACATCGAACTCGAAGCCGTCTATTACGACACACCGTCACGCGCCTTGTCGCGCAGCCGCATCGCCTATCGCGTGCGCCGCGAAGGCCGGCGCTGGGTGCAGACGCTGAAGGGCGGTGGCAGTGAAAGCTCAGGGCTGCATACCCGCATCGAAGTCGATGCACCGCTGGACGACGCGGTGCCGCAGCCGCAACAACTGCCGCGCAATGCCCTGACTGCACTGCTGCGGGAGGCACTGGCCGGCGAAACATTGCAGCCGGTATTGCAGACGCGCATCCGGCGCCATCTGCGCATGATCACCCCGGCCCGCGGCATCCGCATCGAAGTCGCCTTTGACCGCGGCACGATCAGCAGCGGCGGCCGGCGCGAAGCCGTCAGCGAAATCGAGCTGGAGCTGAAGGCCGGTCCGGTGGAGGCCTTGTTCGACCTTGCATCAGTGCTGGTTGCGGCGCATGGCCTGACACTGGAGCACCGCTCCAAGGCGGCGCGCGGTTACGCGCTGCTCGACGCGGCACCGGCGCTACCGGTGAAGGCGCAGGCACCGGTGATTGACGGGACGATGGATGCCGCATCACTCAGCCGCGTGGTGATCGCCGCGACCCTCGCGCAGGTTCAGGCCAACAGCCACGGCGTGTTGTGCCATGACGATCCGGAGTTTCTGCACCAGATGCGTGTCGGCCTGCGCCGCCTGCGCTGCGCGCTCGATTTATTTGCGCCGCAGTTGGCGGGCGCGCTGGAGCATGAGGCCGCGGCATTGCGCGAGATCGGCGCAGGCCTGGGCGAGGCGCGCGACTGGGATGTGCTGATCGGTGAAATCCTGCCGCAGGTGTTTGCGCAGGCTACACCGGGCAGTGCCGCGGCGCGGTTGCGGCTGGCCTGTACAACAGTCCGGGATCGTGCCCGACGTAAAACAAATAATGTAATAAAATCAATTGCTTACAATCAATCCATGCTGGCGCTGGGGCGCCACCTCGCGGTGCTGCCGGCGCCGGTCTCCGGGCGCAGTGCACGGCGCATCGCTGCGGACATCCTCGATGCCTGCCACGCACGCGTGCTGAAGCGCGGCAAGCATTTGCGCCGCCAGGATGACGAGGCCTTGCACCGCCTGCGCATCGCGGTGAAAAAACTGCGTTATGCAGTGGAATTTTTTGCAGGCCTGTTCGATGCATCAGCGATGCAGGCGCAGCGTGCAGCACTGACGCGGCTGCAGGATATACTGGGCCATATCAACGATGCAGCGGTAACTGCGCCGCGGCTTGAACAAGCGCAGCGGCAGTTTTTGCGCGATGGCCGGAAGCAGCAGCGACGCTGGCCGCAATCCGCCGCGCAGGCGGTGGTCGAATGGCAGCAGGCGCTGGCTGCGGCCCAGCGCAAAAAACTGGCGGCAGCCTGGCGGCGTTTCGAAAAGGCGCCGCAGCCCTGGCGCTGACGTCGCCGCATGGCGACATGCGCTGTCGCGTTTCAACATGCAAGGCAATCCGACAGGGATATAACCATGAATCTGGTGTTGTGGCGGCATGCCGAAGCCGAAGACGGCGTGCCCGATGAAGCGCGAAAACTCACGGCCAAGGGGCGCCGCCAGGCTGCGGCGATGGCCGCCTGGCTCGACGCGCAATTGCCGGCGCGGCGGCGTGTGCTGGTGAGTCCCGCGCAACGCACCCGCGAGACGGCTGCGGCGTTTTCCGACGACGTAATCATTGAGCCCGCGGTATCCACCTCGGCCACCCCACAGGGGCTGTTGCGCGCGGCCGGCTGGCCTGATGCGGAAGGCACGGTGGTGGTGGTCGGACACCAGCCGACGCTGGGCGCCGCCGCCGCGCTGGCACTGACCGGGCGTGCCACATCGTGGCGTGTGAAAAAAGGCGCAATCTGGTGGATTTCACTCGACGGCGGTGATCCGCTGCTGCGCGCGGTGCTTGCGCCTTCTGCGCTGGATTGAGCGTCAAGATGGAAGATTGAGCTAGCATTCGATCTGTCCATTTCATTCCTTCGAAGGTCGCGATGACCCCGAACAAGCCGATCATTGTTGGTGATGTCGATATGCTGGTGGTCACCGCGAAAGGCGACAACGAATTGCAGGCAGCCAGCACCGCGCTTACTGCAGCTGCCGTCAAGCTGCTGGTTCTGGTGGACGGCAGTTCCAGGGTCGGCCTGCTCCGGGAGCGCAGCCGGCCGGTGCTGAGCGACGCGCAGTTTGATGCGGCATTGCAGGAGCTGTTGCGCGGGTCTTTTGTCGATTTTGCGAGCGGCCGGCAGCCGCTGTGGCCCGACGCCCTGGAGTTTTTCAGTGCGGATTCCCGCCCGCCCTCGGAGAACACCCTGAATGCCGTGCAGTTCGAGGCGCTGTTCGGCGTCAACACGCTGAAGCAGCACGGCTATTTTGTGCGCATCGCGATGCGCCCGCTGCACAAGGACCGGACGCTGAACGGCGAGACCGTGCTGATCGTGGAGGACGATGCCGTGCTGTCCACCTTCCTCAGAAAGTATCTGGAGCTTGAAGGTTTCACCGCGGTGACCGCGCTGAACCGCGCGGAAATCCTCGACGGCCTGCGCCGGCAGCCGCCGCCGGACCTGGTGCTGCTCGACGTCATGCTGCCTGACGTTGACGGTTTCAACGTGCTTCAGAACATGCGCGGGCACCCCGTGCTGAAATCGGTGCCGGTACTGATGCTGACGGCCAAGGCAACCCGCGAGGATGTACTCAAGGGTCTGGCCCTCGGCGCCAACGGCTATATCACCAAGCCCTTCCAGGCGGAGGCGCTGAGCAGCGCGGTCAAGACGGTGCTGGGCATCAAGTAGACCCGGCGCCTTTCTTCCCGCCGCGCCGTTTGCCGCTCATTCGGCCAGCGCGGGCTCCTGCGCGGTGACGATCTCGTCGAGGCCCGGTATACGGATGTCGTGGCCGAGTTTCGCCCATTCGGCGAGTTCTTCGCGCAGGGCGCCGGCAGTGAGCGGATTGGCTTCCAGCCAGGCGGTATCGAAGGCAAGGCGCAGCCGCTCCGGCTGAACCTTGGCTTCCACTGCCGGCATCCGGCTGTCGCGCCGCGCACGGCACAGCAGCACCGCCAGACGCAGCGCCATCACCAGCGCGCGGTCGGTTTCGAGCAGTTCACCCCAGGATTTTTTCAGCGAGCGGCGGTGGCTGCGCACCAGCGCGGCGAGGCGTTCCTGCTCCTCGCGCGAAAAGCCGGGCATGTCGGCATTGCTGATGATGTACGCGGAATGTTTGTGATAACCGCTGTAGGCGACCGGTATGCCGATTTCGTGCAGCTTGGCCGCCCAGCCCAGCAGCTGCGGCGCGCTGTCATCGGCATCGGTGGCGAGTTTTTCGTAAAGCGACAACGCGCAGGCGCCGACGCGGCGGGCCTGCCGCGCATCAACGTGGTAGCGCTGCATGAACTGCGCCACCGTGACGTCGCGCATGTCGTGGTGATGGAAGCGGCCGAGCATGTCCCAAAGAATGCCCTGGCGCATCGCACCGGTCGCCGGCGTCATGGTTTCGATGCCCAGTTCGTCGAGCACCGCATGCAGGATGGCGAGCCCGCCGGCCAGCACCGGCTGGCGGTCGGGGCGCAGGCCGGGCAGGTCAAGCTGGCCCACGTCGCCGGCGCGGATCAGCTGGCTGCGCAGCCGGTCGAGTGCTTCAGGAGTGATCAGGCCGTCGGAATGACCGGAGAGCTGGAGAATCTCCGCAATCGAGCGCACCGTGCCGGAAGAACCCACGGCATGCTGCCAGTTGCCGCGGTTGAAATGGCCGACGATGGGCTCGAGTTCGGCGCGTGCGGCGAGTTCGGCCTCCTTCATCGCGCCCTTGCTGACGCGGCCGTCCTTGAAATAACGCAGCGAATAGGACACGCAGCCCATGAACAGGCTTTCCAGTTGCAGCGGCTTGTAGCCGGTGCCGATGATGCATTCGGTGGAGCCGCCACCGATGTCGATGACCAGGCGCTTTTCACGCGAGGCGGGCAGGCTGTGCGTGACGCCGAGGTAGATCAGCCGCGCTTCCTCGCGCCCGGCGACCACTTCGATCGGAAAACCGAGTGCGGTGCGCGCGCGGCGCAGGAACTGGCCGGCGTTTTTAGCCACGCGCAGGGTGTTGGTGCCCACCGCGCGCACGGCGTGCCGGTCGAGCCCGCGCAGGCGCTCGCCGAAGCGGGCGAGGCAGGCCAGCGCGCGTTCCTGGGATTCGTCGTCGAGGCGCTTGTCCTTGCCGAGGCCGGCGCCGAGGCGCACCGGTTCGCGCAGCGAATCGAGCGGGAAGAACTGCCCGCCATCGACGCGCGCGATCTGGCAGTGGAAGGAATTCGAGCCGAGGTCTATCGCGGCGATGGTGGACTGTTCAGCCACCCCGGGGTGCTCCGAAGCCGCTGAAACCGGATATCGACCGCGTGCCGCGCATGGTGTACACCGCTGAGCCCCGCTGGTGTTGATGGATGCGGTCAGTGTACCACGCGCTTCTGCAGCACTCAGCCCAGCGCTTCGCGCTCCAGTGCCTCGACGCCGGTGTGGCGCACGTCCTTGCCCTTGACCAGGTAGACCACGTATTCGGAGATGTTCTTCGAGTGGTC
>JAIENU010000245.1 GCA_019751125.1 Burkholderiales bacterium
AATGGCGTGCCGCTGAAACACGAATTCAGCGGCCGGGTGGCCGATGACCGGATGAGCGGCCAGGTGCAGCTTTCGGGCGCGCGTGTCGCGGCGCGGGTGGAGTGGAATGCCGAGCGTGTGGCCGCTGCGAGGGGTGTGAAGCCATGATCAAGGCCCTGCGTGCCGGTGCCGCGCTGCTGATGCTCGCCTTGCTGCCCCATGCGGCGGCACAGGATTTTGGTGACACGCCCTATGTGCAAACCCCGCAGCCGGTGGTGGATGCGATGCTCGAAACCGCCAAGGTCGGGCGCAATGATTACGTGATCGACCTCGGTTCCGGCGACGGGCGGATGGTGATCACCGCCGCGAAAAAACGCGGCGCACGCGGTTTTGGTGTTGATCTCGACAAGCGCCTGGTTGCGCTGGCCAATGCCAATGCGCGCAAGGCCGGGGTGGCCGACCGCGCGAAGTTCTATGCCCGAGACCTGTTCGAGACCGACCTGTCGCCGGCATCCGTGCTGACCATCTATCTGCTGCCCGAGGTCAACCTGATGACCCGCGGCCGCATCCTCGCGCTGAAGCCGGGCACCCGCGTGGTGTCGCACGATTACGGCATGGGTGACTGGCCGCCGGATCTGGAATACGAGATGGATGCGCCGGGCAAAAGTGTCGGGCGCAACCAGCGCAGCAAGGTGCTGTACTGGGTGGTGCCGGACCGCATGGCCGGCCGCTGGCTGTGGCCGGTGACCGTGGATGGCCGCAAGCTGTCGGTTGAACTGCTGCTGAAACAGAATTACCAGAAGCTTGAAGCCACGGCGACGCTCGATGGCCGCGCGCTGCCGGTGGAGTCGGCGACGATGAGTGGCACACGCCTCGATGTGGTGTTGAACATCCCGGGCCTCGGCCGCAGCAGCTTCAGCGGCACGCGCATCAATCAGGCGCTGGATGGCGAGATGGTGGCCGGCGGCACAAAATCGCCGTGGTCTGCGGTGCGCACCGAAATCATTGACCCGGTCCATGTGACCGCGCCGCCGCCGGTGATTCGTGAATTTCCGATGTGATTACCATGAATAAGTCATTGTTTTTAAAGTTATTTTTGTTATCACTGTTGCTGGTGCTGCCGGCGCGTGCCCAGGAAAAGCAGTACTTCGATGTACCTTTTGTGCCGACGCCGCATGTGGTGATTGAAGAGATGCTGCGGCTCGCCGGAGTGACCGACAAGGATGTGGTGATGGACCTCGGTTCCGGCGATGGCCGTTTGCCGATCACCGCTGCGCTGCTCTACGGCGCGCGTGGTCTCGGTGTCGATCTTGATCCGGAACTGGTGGAGCAGAGCAGGGCCTGGGCGGAAGCGGCCGGTCTCGCCGACCGTGTGCGTTTCCAGCAGCAGGACCTGTTCAAGGCCGATCTCAGTGAAGCCACGGTGATCACGCTGTATCTGCTGCCCGGCATCATGGGGCGGCTGCAGCAGACGCTGTACAACCTGAAGCCCGGCACGCGCCTGGTGTCGCATGATTTCCGCCTCGGTGACTGGCAGCCGGATGCGGTGACGCAGATCCGCAAGAACACCTTCCTGTGGGTGGTGCCGGCCAAGGTGGCGGGTCAGTGGCGTTTTGAAAGCACGCTGCCCGGCAAGCCGGAAATGGAACTCGAGCTGCGCCAGAAATTCCAGGAAGTCGACGGCTACGGCAAATTCTCCAGCCGCCACGCGCAGATGTGGGAAGTGAAGCTGCGCGGCGACCGCATCACCTTTGCGATGGTTGATGACCGTGACCGCGAGAACGAGGCCGCGATGTATTTCGAAGGCCGCGTCAACGGTGACGTGATCGAAGGCCAGGTGCGCCGCGGCACCGGCAAGTCGCAGACGCTGCATACCTGGCGCGCGGTGCGCATCGCTGCCGCCAAGCCGTGATCCGCACCGCCGCCGCACTGCTGATGCTGCTTGCCGTTGCGCCGCTGCGCGCTTCGGATGCCCCGTACGTGCCGACGCCGATGAGTGTGGTCGACGCGATGCTCGATATCGCCAAAGTGGGGTCGCAGGATTATCTGATTGACCTCGGTTCCGGCGACGGCCGCATACCGCTGCGGGCGGCGGCGAGATTCGGTGCCCGCGGTTATGGCGTCGAGATCGAGCCGCACCTGGTGCGCGGCGCCAACGCCGCGGCGCAGAAGCAGGGTGTCGCCGACAAGGTGCGCTTCGAGGCGCGTGACCTGTTTGATACCGATGTCAGCAAGGCCACGGTGCTCACCACCTATCTGTTCCAGTCACTGAACCTGCGGCTGCGGCCCTACCTGCTGGCGAAGCTGCAGCCGGGCACCCGCGTGGTCACCCACGAATTCCATTTCGGCAGCTGGCAGCCGGACCAGAAGATCACCATCACCGCGCCCGACAAGCCTTATGGCGATCCGCGCAGCGACGTGATGCTGTGGATCGTGCCGGCCGATTTTTCGGGCTTGTGGCGGGTCAGCCTGCCCGGCGAGCCGGAGCGCGAACTGCGTCTCGAGCAGCGTTTCCAGATGCTGTCGGGCCAATTGGGCGCGCAGCCGCTGGCGGAGGGGCGTGTCAATGGTCGTTCGCTGCGCCTGGTGGTTGCCGGCGCCCAGACCTACACCGGCACGCTCGACGGCGATACCATCAGCGGCGAAGTCAGCCGTGCCGGCGCGGCACCGCAGGCCTGGCGCGCGCAGCGCATCAAGCGCGGGCGCATGGACATCGACGCCGGCACCGAGACACCGTTTCAATCTGGCAGTCCCATGGGAGATTCAAGATGAGTGTTGCAAAACGCATGTTCGGATGGGCGTGGCTGGCCTGCGCGCTGATCTCGGTACCGGCAGCCGCGCAGAGCGGCAAGGGCGACGTGGTCTATGTGCCGACGCCGCAGATCGTGGTTGATACCATGCTCGAGATGGCCAAGGTCACCGCCAATGATTTTGTAATCGACCTCGGTTCCGGTGACGGCCGCATTGTCATCACCGCGGCATCGAAACACGGCGCGCGCGGCTTCGGCGTCGATCTCGATACCGTGCTGCTGAAAATGGCCAACCAGAACGCGCAGAAGGCGAGCGTCACCGACAAGGTGCATTTCGTCGAGCAGAACCTGTTCACCACCGACCTGTCGAAGGCGACCGTGATCACCAGCTACCTGCTGCCGGAAATGAACCTGCGCCTGCGTTCACGCATCATGGTGCTGAAGCCGGGCACCCGGCTGGTCGCCCATGACTACAACTTCGGTGAGTGGGATCCGGACGAGCAGCGCGAGCTGATCGTGCCCGAGAAAAAAGTCGGCAACCCCGGCATCAGCTATCTGTTTGCCTACATCGTTCCGGCGCGGGTGCCGGGCCGCTGGCAGTCGCTGATCAGCGTCGATGGCCGCGAAACGCCGTTTGAGTTCAACCTGGCGCAGAGCTTCCAGGAAGTCGACGGCAAGGTCGAGATCCGCGACCGCAGCCTGAACCTGCGCGGCCGCCTCACCGGCGAACGCGTGCGCCTGCTTGCCGGCGGCCGCGACGGCGTGCCCCGTTACGAGTTCACCGGCCAGGTGCAGGGCGACCAGATCAAGGGCACGCTGGCGATCGGCGAGGGTGCCTCGCGCCAGCAGCTGCCCTGGGTGGCGAAGCTGGTGCAGCGCGGCGAGCTGAAGCGCGCGGCTGACGAGCCGTCGTAACCTGAGCCGCAATACACCAGCGAAACAGCACAGAACAACAAGGCGGCAAGCCGCCGCCACCGGGAGGAAACAAAGATGAGCAGCGCGATGAACAGCGAAAGCACCCAGCAGGCCGCGCCGCGGCAGACACTGTCGATGACCGATGCCTGCGCGATGATCGTCGGCCTGATTGTCGGCGCCGGCATTTTCGGCACGCCGTCGATTGTCGCCGGCGCGGTGGGCGACACCGGCACGCTGATCGCGGTGTGGGTGATCGGCGGCGTGTTTTCGATCATCGGCGCGCTGTGTTACGCCGAACTGGCAACCGCTTTTCCCTCGGCAGGCGGTGAATACCATTTCATCCAGCGCGCCTTCGGCCGTTCGCTGGCCTTCCTCTACGGCTGGGCGCGGATGACGGTGATTGTGGCAGGTTCGATCGCTGTGTTCGCCTACCTTTTCGGCGACTACATGACGCGGGTGATCAGCCTCGGCGAATATTCCTCCGCCATCTGGGCGGCGCTGGTGGTGCTGCTGCTGACCGCGGTCAATTACCGCGGCATCCGCGAAGGCAAGGCGACGCAGAACCTGTTCACCACGCTGGAGGTCGGCGGCCTGCTGCTGATCGTGCTCGCCGGCCTGGTGTTTGCGGGTCCGCCGCCCGCTGCGGCACCGGTGGCCGGTGGTGGCGGTCCCTGGTACATGGGTGCCGGCCTCGCCACGGCGATGATTTTCGTGCTGTTCACCTACGGCGGCTGGAATGATGCCGCCTATATCTCGGCCGAGGTGCGCGACCCCAGCCGCAACATGGCGCGTTCGCTGCTGATCGCGATCAGCGTGGTGGCGCTGCTTTATGTTCTGGTCAACCTCGCCTACCTGAAGGGCCTGGGCTATGACGCGATGGCGCGTTCCGATGCGGTGGCCGCCGACCTGCTGAAAACGGTGTGGGGCACGACCGGCGAGAAACTGATCGCGGTGATGATCGCGGTGGCCGCGCTGACTTCGGTCAACGGCTCGATGATCGTCGGCGCCCGCTCGAACTACGCGCTGGGCCGCGACTGGCCGCTGCTCGGCTATCTCGGACGCTGGGATGAAGCCAGCGGCTCGCCGCGCAACGCGATGCTGGTGCAGGGCGTGATCGCGATGGCGCTGGTCGGCCTCGGCGCGGTGCAGAAATCGGGCTTCAAGGCGCTGGTCGAATATTCGCTGCCGGTGTTCTGGGGCTTTTTCCTGATCACCGGCCTGGCGCTGTTCGTGCTGCGTTCGAAGGAGCCGGATGCGCCGCGGCCGTTCAAGGTGCCGCTGTATCCGGTGCTGCCGGCGGTGTTTGTGCTGATGTGCGGCTATCTGCTGTATTCCAGCCTGACCTATCACCGCGGCAATGCCATGGTCGGCCTGGCGGTGCTCGCCGCGGGCGCCGTGGTGCTGTTTGTGGCAAAACAAAAAAACAAATAAAAACAATGGGTTATGTTCATCCGGCGGTGCGGATGCGCTGCCGGCCGAGTGCTTGGAATGCGGGCTTGAAAGCGCGGGCTGCAGCCCGCATTTGAACTCCGCGGTCGCGGCTTCTTGCGCCGCCTGCATCCTGAATTTTTCATCTGGGGAACACCATGAGCGATACATCCATCGGCGAAAAACCGGCCAGGGAAACGCTTGGCTTCCAGGCCGAGGTCAAACAGCTGCTGCAGCTGATGATCCATTCGCTGTACAGCAACAAGGAAATCTTCCTGCGCGAGCTGGTCTCCAACGCCTCCGATGCCTGTGACAAGCTGCGTTTTGAGGCGCTGACCGACAAGGCCCTGCTCGAGGACGACAGCGAGCTGAAGATCCGCGTCAGCTTCGATGCCGCGGCGCGCACCGTGACCATCAGCGACAACGGCATCGGCATGTCGCGCGACGAGGTCATTGCCAACATCGGCACCATCGCCCGTTCCGGCACCCGCGAATTCCTCGCCAAGCTGACCGGTGATGCGGCGAAGGACGCCAACCTGATCGGCCAGTTCGGCGTCGGCTTTTATTCGGCCTTTGTCGTCGCCGACCGCGTCACGCTGGAAACCCGCCGCGCCGGGCTGCCCGCCGGCGAGGGCCTGCGCTGGAGTTCCGACGGCGGCGGCGATTACACGCTGGAAGTGGTCGAAAAAGCGGGGCGCGGAACGAGCGTCACGCTGCACCTGCGCGAGGGCGAGGACGAGTTCGCCTCGGGCAGCCGCCTGCGCAACATCCTGCGCAAGTACTCCGACCACATCACGCTGCCGATCCTGATGAAGGAGGAGGCGTGGGACGACAAGGAAAACCGTTTCCGCGAGACCGACAAGGACGAGACCGTCAACCAGGCCAGCGCGCTGTGGGCGCGGCCGAAATCCGAAATCAGCGACGAGCAGTACGCCGAGTTCTACAAGCATGTCGCGCATGACTTTGAGGCGCCGCTCACCTGGTCGCACAACAAGGTCGAGGGCCGCAAGGAATACACCCAGCTGCTGTTCATCCCGGCGCGTGCGCCGTTTGACCTGTGGGATCGCGAACAGCGCCGCGGGATCAAGCTGTACGTCAAACGCGTGTTCATCATGGATGACGCCGAACACCTGATGCCGCATTACCTGCGCTTCGTGCGCGGCGTCATCGACTCGGCCGACCTGCCGCTGAACGTGTCGCGCGAAATCCTGCAGGAGTCGAAGGATATCGAGGTGATCCGCGCCGCTTCGGTGAAGCGGGTGCTGTCGATGATCGAGGACCTTGCGGAGAACCACAAGGACAAGTTCACCACCTTCTGGCAGGCCTTTGGCCGCGTGTTCAAGGAAGGCATGGGCGAAGACCACGCCAACCGTGAACGCATCGCGAAGCTGCTGCGTTTTGCCTCTACCCACAAGGACACCGCGGACGAGGAAGTGTCACTCGCCGATTATGTGTCGCGGATGAAGCCGGAGCAGGAAAAGATCTATTACGTCACCGGCGAATCCCTGGCGGCGGCCAAGGCCAGCCCGCACCTGGAAGTGTTCCGCAAGAAGGGCATCGAGGTGCTGCTGATGGGCGAGCGTGTCGATGAGTGGATGATGTCCTTTCTCACCGAGTTCGAAGGCAAAAAGCTGCAGTCGGTGGCCAAGGGTGCGCTGGACCTTGGCAAGCTCGAGGACGAGGCCGAGAAAAAAGCGCAGGAGCAGGCTGCCGGCGAACACAAGGATCTCGTCGAGCGCATCAAGAAGGCGCTGGGCGGGCGGGTCAAGGATGTGCGCGTGACCCTGCGCCTGACCGAGTCGCCGGCCTGCCTGGTCGCCGACGAGCATGACATGAGCGCACAGCTGCAGCGTATGCTGAAAGCGGCGGGCCAGCAGGTGCCGCCGAGCCAGCCCATCTTCGAGGTCAACCCGGCGCATCCGCTGATCGCGCGGCTGCGTGACGAGGCGGACGAGGGGCGCTTCGGTGATCTTGCCGCGGTGCTGTTCGACCAGTCGCTGCTGGCCGAGGGTGGCCAGCTGGAGGATCCGGCGGGTTTTGTGCGGCGGCTCAACCAGCTGATGCTGGCGCTGGGCGGGAAATAACCCCGCCTCCAAGGGGCATTCCAGGCCGGTGCAAGCTCAGGGGGGGCGCCGGAGCCGGGCCTGTCTTTACGGTGATTGCTTGCTGTGACTTTCCTGGCGACCCTGCCGGGCTGCATCCTTTCGGATGCTGCCGGTGGGGTCTGCGTTGGTGCTGTCGCATGAAATGCGACTGTGTTCACAGCAGCCCATGGCGGATTGTCACATTCTGCGCGTAATATCCTCTCCAAGCGTTTGAATTTATGGTCTAATTCCTGAATAAGCGAGGTCGCATCGACCCCTGACGGAGGATACTTGAGCCGCAATACCGAAGCTGTGAACATCGCCCCTGCGCAGCCTGCCGCAGCGCCCGGCATTGTCAGCCGTGGCAATACCCGTTTCAGTGAGCTTGAAGAGCTGATCCGGATTCTTGAGGGGCACGCGGTGACGCCGGTGTTCCAGCCCATCCTGGCTTTCGGTACCGGTGAAATCCTCGCTTACGAGGGCCTGATCCGCGGCCCTGTCGACAGTTCGCTGCACACACCGACCAAGCTGTTTGAAGCTGCGGCCCATGCCGGCTTCCTTACCGAGCTCAACATGCTGTGCGCACGCAAGGTGGTGCGCCAGTTCGCGCGCCTCGGGCTGCGCCGCCAGCTGTTTCTCAACGTCACGCCGCAGACCGTGCTCGAGGTCAAGGATGATGTGCACCGCATCGCGCGCTTCATCCGCGACTGCGGCATTGACCTTGCGCAGGTCACCATCGAACTCACTGAAAACCAGTTCATTTCCGACCGCTCGATTTTCCGCGATGCGCTGATGCTGTTCCGCGGTGCCGGTTTCCGTGTGGCGCTGGATGATCTTGGCGAAGGCTTTTCCAGCCTGCGCCTGTGGTCGGAGCTGCGCCCGGATTTCGTCAAGATCGACATGCATTTTGTGCAGGGGGTCAGCGAGGACCGGGTGAAATTCCATTTCCTGCATTCGCTGCAGCAGATCGCCGAGGGTTGCGGTTCGGCGCTGGTCGCCGAGGGGGTCGAGACCGAGGCGGATTTCTGCATCCTGCGCGACCTGGGCATCCACAACGCCCAGGGTTTCCTGATTGGCCGTGCCGCGGCTGATCCGGTATCAGCACTGCCTGCCGGGGTTAACCGGCTGCTCAAGGCCAGCGCGCCCTTGTTCAGCGCCGAAACCAGGCCGCCGCGGACGTAAACGCGGACGTAAAAAAAGCCCGGCAGTGCCGGGCTTTTTTGTTGCTGCAACCGTGATCAGGCAGCTTTGGCGCGGTTCTTTTCCAGCCAGCCGTTGACCAGTTCCACCGTCTTGTCGAGCTCGGCGAGTTTCTCGCCTTTCTGGCCGGCGATGGTTTTCACCAGCAGGTCGACACGCTCGATGTTCGGCGCGCCGGCGGCGAGTGCCCGGGCTGCCGAGGACGGGCTGCCCAGCGACAGCGCGGCATTGGCGTATTTCTCGAAGGGCACCATGTCCTTTTCGCTGGCACCGAGGCCGACACAGAGCTTGACCACCCACTGGTAGACCGAGCGCGAGGCCTCGAGGTCGCTGTGCACCGCATCCTTGATCGGGCGCATTTCGGTGGCCTGCACGCAGCGGTAGTTGCCGGCGACCAGCATCGCCCATTTCGCCAGCGGCACGAACACCGAGTCATGCACCTTCAGTTTCACCGGCAGTTCGATTTTCTCGCCGCCCACGGCAAAACGCACGGCCTCGATGTCAGCGGCGAGTTCGCGCAGGATCGCGGTGTGTGCCTCGGAATCAAAACGCGCGGCCTTGAAGTTGGTCGGCAGGCGCACCTGCAGCACGTTGACTTTCTCTTCAGGCGGCCGGAAGGCCTGCGGATCGGGGCTGCACAGGGTCAGTGTCTTCGGATCGAAGCTGTCCCAGACCGAGGCATCGGTGAAGCAGTTGCGCAGGCCGTCGGCATTGAGGCCGGGGATGCGCTTGAGGTAGGGCAGCGGCGGCATGTTCATGATCGACATGCAGGGCACGCGCGACTTGGCCACCTTGTCGAGCAGCTCGCGCACGCCGGGCGACCGGTATTGCGGCTCCTGCATCGCCAGAGCGATCAGGTCGTAGTCGGCGGGATTGGCCGAGTCCGGGCCACCGGCGGAGAGCTTGCCCGGCAGGTCGCGCGAGCGCACTTCGACCAGGCCTTCGCGGCCCTTGACCGGCATGCGCACGATCGCGCCTTCGCTGTTGAACAGTTCCGCCTCGTTGGGCAGGCAGATCATCTTGACGGTGTGGCCCGCCATCAGCAGCTTGGTGGCGAGCAGGGAGCCGTAGGAGGCGCCCAGAATCAGAATTTTGCGAGTAGCCATCGGGAATCATCCTCCGCAAGCGTTATGAGAATCGGGGGGGCGGCCAGCCTGGAAGGGGCGCCCCTTAACTTACAGGGTGCAATGGTATTCTGTATGGTGGGAAATCGCAATCCTCGGACCCGCCTGTACGGGAACCGCACCGGGAAGTGCCGGCCCGCGATCAGGGTGGCGGGATGCGTCCGACGGTTTCCAGTTGGCCGGATTTGATCTTCAGCACGATGGTTTCGCCCATTGCCGGATGCGCACCGGTCAGTTCGGTGATGTTCACTTGATGGGTCACCAGCACCAGGTTGCCGGGGCCCCTGAAATCGGCGATGCGCTTGCGCAAGGCCGCGGTTTGTTTGGCGGCCTTGTGTGATTCACCGAAAAAAGAATCGAGTTCCGGCGCCGGGGAAACCTTGCCAAAGGCGAGTCTGGCCGTATCCATGCAGCGGCACCAGCGGCTCGACAATACTTCAGCCACTCCGGTGCCCTGTTCGGCCAGGTGTTTGCCCAGGCGTTGCGCTTGGGCACGCCCCGTCGCTGACAGATTGCGCTGGGTGCTGCAATCCCCCGGTTTGAACTGGGGGGGATCGCCGATGCCGGGTTCAGTCTCGGCGTGGCGCAAAATCAGCACATGGCCGCCTTCACGCAAGGCGGACCAAGGCGCTGTTTCGGCGGCCGTCGCCGTCAGGCTGGCAAGGGCAAGCAGTACCGTCAGAGCCCATGCGGGCAGTTTCATTGCACGAAACCGAAACGGCCGCTGCGGGTTCCGCCGTACCAGATGCGGCTGCCGTCGCTGATCACCGGCCTCACGCCGGTGTTGGCAAAGGGCAGGCGTATGGTCTGCATCGCATCCGGCGCTGCGGGATCGAGGCGCAGCAGTGTGTCGTTGCGCATTTCACTGATCCACACCACGCCTGTGGCATCGATCGCGATCGAGTGCGCCTCGCCCGAGCCTGGCGGCAGCGCATAGCTGCGCAGCACGCGCTGGGTCTGCGGATTGACACGCAGCACATGGCTGCGGCCGTAGATGGTGACCCAGAGCATGCCGTCGGGTGCGCTGGCGATGCGGCGCGGGCGGTTGCCGCGGCCGAGTTCGAGGTCGCTGATTTTCCCGCTTTGCGGATCGAGCCGGCCGAGCCTTGTTTCGGCGCTGCGGCACCACCACACTGCGCCGCCGCGGTCGATGGTGATGCCGGTGGGTTTGCCGCTGTCCTCGAATTCGGCGATGCGGCCGGTGGCGGTATCGAGGCTGCCGATGCGGCTGGCGCTCTGCATCGTGAACCACAGGGTTTCGCCGTCTTCGCTGAGCACCAGCGAATGCGGACTGCCGTTGGGCGTGGGTGTCGCGAATTCAGCGATCATGCCGCCGGCGGGACGCAGCCGGCCGATGCTGCTGTTGCCGTAGCCGGTGCTCCAGACTGCGCCGTTGCGGTCCACGGTCAGCGCGTTGGGGTGATGGCCGGAGGGCAGTTCCCAGTCACGGAAGGCCTGGGTCCGCGGGTCAAAGCGCACCACGCGGTTGTCGTTGGGCACGGCGATGAAGAGCATGCCCTCGGACGACAGCGCCAGGGCACGCGCAAACATCGGTGCCGGCAGTTGCCATTCGCTGATTTTCGGCGCTTCGGCTGCTGCCGCTGCTGCGGCGGCTAACAGCAGTCCCGCGGCCATACAGCGGCGCAGCAGGGCAAGGGCCGGAAGCATCGGCAGATGGTCCGTTCAGGGCGCAACGATGCGGTTGCGCAGCACCATGGCCGGGGCTTCGAAGGCGCATTCGACGACGTCGCCCGGCTTCAGATACAGCGATTCGGCATCGGCCTTGCCGACCGCGACGCCACCCGGTGCGCCGGTGGCGAACATGTCGCCCGGCTGCAGGTCGAGCAGGCGCGAAAAATGCGGAATGATGTCCGGCAGTTTCCAGATCTGGTCGTTGGTGTTCACACGCATGCGCTGCACGCCGTTGACGCTGCAGGTCACCCAGATGTTGTAGGGGTCGGGCACTTCGTCCATGGTGATGATGTACGGACCCAGCGGGCCGAAGGACGGCGAGTTTTTCGAGGTCCAGAAGCGCGAGCCCGAGGCGACCTCGGCCTTTTGCGTGTCGCGGCAGGTGAGGTCGTTGAGGATGGTGATGCCTGCAATGCAGGTTGTTGCGTCTTCCCGCTTCGCGTGACGTGCCGCCTTGCCGAGCACGAACACCAGCTCCGGTTCGTAGTCGAGACGGTTCACCGTTTCGCGGCGCGGTACATCGGCACCGTGACCGGTCAGGCAGGAGTTGAGCTTGATGAAGCCGGTGGGCTCACCCGGCATTTCCTTGATCAGGTCGTTCTTGCGCAGTTCTTCAAGGTGGGTGCGGTAGTTCTTGCCTACGCAGAGGAATTTGTCGGCATCGGGCACCGGCGGGAGGAAGCGGACCCTGTCCTCGGCTGCCAGCATGCTCTCGTCAAGCCCCGCTGCCTTGCCGCGGCCATATTCGAGCACTGCGCGGGCACGAGCCATGCCCGGCTCGCCGAGGGCGAGCAGGCCTTTCATCGATGCCGGGATCAGGGCCTTGCCGTCATCCATCGCGCGTTCTGCAGCGACAAGGTCAAGCACGCGCCCGTCAAGCTGGGCGCCGATGCGGATGGTGGCGGGGTCGGAGAGCAGGGTGTATGTGGCAAGACGCATGGGAGTCCTTGTGAATTTTCCGGGGTTGCAGTGGTTCAAGAAAAGTAAAAAAGAGGTGCCGCCGCAATGGTTGCGAATTTATTATTAAACTATTGTTTTTAATAAGTTTTTTGTTAACCGTAGGCGGTGGAGCGGCAAGCAGGTGTCCGAGCTTACGGAACTTAACCGGCGTAATCAATACAAAGGGGCTGGTGCTTGCAGCCATCAACGGGGACGGTAGAATACGCGCCGCTCCGGACACCACGGCGGCAAGATTTTGCCGGTCAGTAGCGTGGCGTACGGGCGGAAGCAGTCGCATCAGAAGCAGAAGCAGAAGCAGAAGCAGAAGTACGAAGGGGAGTAGCTCACAAAACCGCGTTTCGTCACTACGGGGACATTCGTCCTCCGGGGCGCGGGGATCGTTTCCGGTCCGAGCAAGACCTTCGCCAGGCGCTGGCGAAGGTTCCTTTGCGGACAACCCTTGCCGGCATAACGACGAAGCTTGTTTTGCTGCAGGGAGTTCAAAAAAATGGAAAGTATCGGAACCTGGTGGATGTGGACGGCATTCGCCGTCTTCGTGGTCGTCGCGATCATCGTCGATCTGCTGGTGCTCGAACGCAAGGGCGCCGCGAAAGTCTCCTTCAAGGAAGCGCTCGGCTGGTCGGTGGTGTGGATCGTCCTTTCGTTCATCTTCAACGGGCTGCTGTGGTGGTATCTCGACGGCAAATATGGCCGTGAAATCGCCAATGAAACCTCGATGGAGTTTTTCACCGGCTACCTGATCGAGAAGTCGCTGGCGGTGGACAACATCTTCGTGTTCCTGATGCTGTTCACGTTTTTCGGCGTGCCGGTCCAATACCAGCGCAGGGTGCTGATTCTCGGCATCGTCGGCGCCATCGTGCTGCGGGCGATCATGATCCTGATCGGCGCCTGGCTGATCGCGCAGTTCCACTGGATTCTCTACCTGTTCGGATTATTCCTGCTGGTCACCGGCATCAAGATGCTGATGATGGCCGAGGCGGAGGCTGATCTTGAAAAGAATCCGCTGATGCGCTGGATGCGCGGGCACATCCCGATCACCAACGAATACCACGGCGAAAATTTCAGCGTCATCAAGGACGGCAAACGCTGGTTCACCCCGCTGTTCGTGGTGATGGTGATGATCGGCATCACGGACGTGATCTTCGCGGTGGACAGCATCCCTGCAATCTTCGCGGTGACGCTTGATCCCTTTATCGTGCTGACCTCGAACGTGTTTGCGATCCTCGGCCTGCGCGCGATGTATTTCATGCTCGCCGACCTGGCCGACCGTTTCCACCTGCTGAAGTACGGCCTTGCCTTCATCCTGATCTTCATCGGCATCAAGATGCTGCTGCTCGACATCTACAAGATTCCGATCGGATTTGCGCTGTCCGTGGTGGGCATCGTGCTGCTGGTTTCGATTCTGGCCAGCCTGTGGGTGACACGCCCGGGGCAGAAGCGCATCGGGCACTGAGCCGGGCTCGATCTGCGGGTAACGGCCGGCCGCTTTGGCGTCCGGCCGTCTTTTTCCCGGGGAATGCGGGTTATGATCAGTGCCCGCATTTGCTTTTATTACTCCACGATGAAATCAAACCCGGTGTCATTGAACGGCCACTTTGCGCGGGTCCGGGATTTCCTGTCCGGGGAGGCCGCGCCGGGCGTGTTGCTGTTCATTGCCGCGGTGGCGGCGATGCTGATCGCCAACTCGGCGCTGGCGCCGTATTACCACAGCTTTTTTGCGACGCAGATTTCGCTGCACATCGACGCCTTTTATATCGACAAGCCGCTGTTGTTGTGGGTCAACGATGGCCTGATGGCGCTGTTTTTCTTCCTGGTCGGGCTTGAGCTCAAGCGTGAACTGATCGAGGGTGAGTTGTCGGATCTGCGTCAGGCGCTACTGCCGATTGCTGCAGCAATCGGCGGTATCGTGGTGCCGGCACTGATTTATGCCGCGCTGAACGCGGGTGATGAGGCCGCGCTGCGGGGCTGGGCGATCCCCGCGGCCACCGACATTGCCTTCGCACTGGGCGTGCTTGCGCTGCTCGGCGACCGGGTGCCACGTGGCCTCAAGCTTTTCCTGCTGACGGTGGCCATCGTTGATGACATCGGGGCCATCATCATCATCGCGCTGTTCTACTCGGCGACACCTTCGGCAATGTCGCTGCTGGTTTCAGGGGCCGCACTGCTGACGCTGATTGTGTTCAATGTTGCCGGTGTGCGCCGGATATCGGCTTACCTGCTGGTGGGTTTGGTGCTGTGGGCGGCGGTGCTCAAGTCGGGGGTGCATGCGACGATTGCCGGCGTGCTGCTGGCGATGACGGTGCCGCTGCGCACCGGCGACCGGCCGTCGCCGGCGCGACAGCTCGAGGGTGACCTCCATGGGCCGGTGCAGTTCGCGATCCTGCCGCTGTTTGCGCTGGCCAATGCCGGGGTCAGTTTCCAGGGCATGTCCTGGGCTGACCTGGGTCATCCGGTCACGCTGGGTATCGCGGCCGGCCTGTTTCTGGGCAAACAGGCCGGCATCATGCTGTGTTCGGGTCTGCTGATTGCAGCGGGTGTTGCCCGTCTGCCGCAGGGGGCGAACTGGTTCAGTTTTTATGCGGTGACCGTGCTCTGCGGCATTGGTTTCACGATGAGCCTGTTCATCGGCAGCCTGGCCTTTGCCGTGGGTGCGGCAGACACGCTTGCCGTGGATGAGCGTGTCGGCATACTTCTCGGCTCGGCACTTTCCGCAATCGCAGGCTACGGCCTGCTGCGGTTCGCGCTGCGCAGGGTCTGATCAGAACTTCGGTTTTTTTGCGGCCTTGTTGTAGCGGTTGACGCCGTCGAGGATTTCCTGCTTCGCCTCCTCGGCGCCGACCCAGCCGATGACCTTGACCCATTTGCCGGGCTCGAGGTCCTTGTAGTGCTCGAAGAAATGTGCGATCTGCGCCAGTGTGCCCTGCGTCAGGTCGTTCGGCGACCGGATCTTCGAATACAGCGGGGTCAGCTTGTCGATCGGCGCGGCGAGGATCTTGGTGTCGTCGCCCGCCTCGTCCTCCATCTTCAGCATGCCCACCGGGCGGCAGCGCACCACCACCCCTGTGATCAGTGGCACCGGGGAGAGCACCAGCACATCGACCGGGTCGCCGTCGCCGGAGAGGGTGTGCGGCACATAGCCGTAGTTGCAGGGGTAACGCATCGCGGTCGACATGAAGCGGTCGACAAACATTGCGCCGGTGCTTTTTTCCATCTCGTACTTGATCGGTTCGGCGTGCATCGGAATTTCGATGATCACGTTGCAGTCGTTGGGTACGTCGAAACCGGAATTGACGCGGTCGAGATTCATGGCTGGCCCCTGGGAGAGCCGTCATTATACGGCGCGCCGCGTGCTAGCATTGCGCACCGGCATTTCATCAACAAAGCAATCATCACGAAACGCGGAGTCCAGCCATGAAACTGTATATCACCTCAACTTCCGGCAATGCCTGGAAGGTGCGCCTGCTGCTGTCAATGCTGAAGCAGCCCTTCGAAACCATCGTGCTCGATCCCGACAGGAAGGAGCACAAGGCGCCGGAATTCCTCAAGCTCAATCCGCGCGGCCAGGTGCCGGTGCTGGTTGACGGCGACAAGGTGTTCTGGGATTCGACCGCCTGCCTGGTCTACCTCGCGCGCAAGCTTGGCGGCGAACAGTGGCTGCCGACCGATGCCGCCGGCATGGCCGAAGTCCAGCAGTGGCTGGCACTGTCGAACAACGAACTGCATTACGGCCTGCAGTGGGGGCGCGGCAAAAAGATCGGCATACGTGCCATCGGCGACTACGAGGAGTATGCAATGTACGGCCGCAACGGCCTTGCCGTGCTGGAAGGGCGCCTGAAAAACAACGAGTGGCTGGCCTGCGGCCGGCCCACCATCGCCGATATTGCCTGTTACTGCTACACCTCGGTGGCGCCCGAAGGCGGTTTTGACCTCGCCGCGCATCCCTCGGTCGCGGCCTGGGTGAAGCGGGTCGAGGCGCTGCCCGGCTGGGTGAAGCGGGTCTGAGGCGGCCGCAGCGGTGACCGAACGTTTTAGTCTCGGCCACGCCGGCGGCGGGGACTGGCGCCGGCTGGCCGCGCAATGCGCGGACCAGCTTGGTGAGCAGCCCGGCAACCTCGGGTTTTTCTACGTCACCGACTATTTTGCCGCCGATTGCGCGGCGATCGCCGACGAACTGCGGCAGCTTACCGGTGTAGCGCACTGGACGGGCTGTGTCGGCATCGGCATCTGCGCCACCGGCATCGAGTATCTGGACCAGCCGGCACTGGTGGCGCTGGCCGGCGATTTTGCGCCCGACAGTTTCCGCCTCTTCGGTGTGGAGGCTGAACGCCCGAGCGCCGCGCTGCTGCGTTGTGGCGACGGTCCGGCGAGTATTGCCGTGGTTCATGGCGATCCGCAGTCGGCGGACATCGCCAGGCAGGTGCAGATACTCGCCGAAGCCACCGACAGCGGTTTTGTCGTCGGTGGCCTGGCGAGTTCACGGCGGCGCTGCAGCAGCTATGCCAACGGCCCGGCAGCGGCTGCGTTGTCGGGGGTGGCGTTTTCCGATGCCGTGACCGTGGCAACACGCCTGACCCAGGGCTGCTCGCCGCTGGGTGCGGCCCGCCGGATCACCGGCGCGCAAAACAACATCGTGCTCGAACTCGACGGTCGCCCGGCACTGGAGGTGCTGCGCGAGGATGTCGGCATCAGCGACAACGAGGAGCTGTCGCAGCTGGGTGGCCAGATTTTCGTCGGCCTGTCGGTGACCGGTGCCGACATTGCCGATTATGTGGTGCGCAACCTGATCGGTATTGATCCAGCCAATCGCCTGATTGCCGTCGGTGACCTGGTGCAGAAGGGGCAGCGCCTGCGTTTTTT
>JAIENU010000220.1 GCA_019751125.1 Burkholderiales bacterium
AAAATGACTGCTTTTCCCAATAACCATAGGTACTTACCCTATACCTTTGGTTACGAAACGCCCTAATTACCTTTATTTTTGCCGCGGCCTGTAACCGGATTCCGGCCGGCGACGAATACATGGGTGAATGCAGCGTGAACGAACGTGAAACAACATTGCGGGATTTGCTGGTGCGGGGGATGGGCGGTGATGCCGCGGCCTACCACGCGTTCCTGAAGGCGCTGAGTGCGCATTTGCGTGCTTTTTTGAGGGTGAGGCTTTCCAGAATGCCGGATGACGTTGAAGACCTGGTCCAGGAAACGCTGCTCGCTGTGCATAACCAGCGCCATACCTACGATCCTGCGCAGCCGCTGACGGCATGGATCCACGCCATTGCCCGTTACAAGCTGGTCGATCTGCTGCGGCGGCGGGCGGGACGTGAAGTGCTCAATGAGCCGCTGGATGAAGACCTCGAGGTGTTTGCGGTATCGGATGTGGAGGCTGCGGATGTGCGGAGAGACCTTGATCAGCTGCTGGCGCAATTGCCCGACCGGCAGCGTTTGCCGATCGTGCACATGAAGCTTGAGGGATTGACGGTTGCGCAGGCGGCGCGTGCCTGCGGCATGTCCGAGTCGGCTGTCAAAGTGGGTGTACATCGCGGCCTGAAGGCGCTGGCTGCATTGACCAGGAGCAGTCATGGACACTAATGAGCTGATTAGGATGCTGGCGAGTGACACGCAGCCTGTTGTGCTGCGAGCCTGGCGGCGACGTTATGGCTGGGTGCTGGCTGGCGGCCTGTCGGTCGCGTTGCTGCTGATGGCCGGCCTGCTGGGTGTGCGGCCCGATATTGCCGCTGCGGCGTTGCTTCCGATGTTCTGGGTCAAGCTGGCGTTCCCTGCTGCCTTTGCCGCAGCCGCGCTGCTGGCGCTCGCGCGGCTGGCGCGTCCGGGGCTGGCATTGGGGCGCGCGGGCATTGCCTTGGCCGCGCCGGTGCTGGCGATCTGGGTGCTTGCGGCGTTGTCACTGCTGGGCGCGTCGTCCGATGACCGGTCAGCATTGCTCTGGGGTGAAACATGGTCGTCCTGCCTGATCAACGTGCCGATGCTGGCAGTGCCGGCATTTGTGCTGCTGCTGGGGGTGCTGAAAACGCTGGCTCCGGTGCGGCCTGCTCTGGCTGGCGCTGCTGCAGGTGCGTTGTCGGGCGGACTCGGTGCGTTGGCTTATGCCCTGCACTGTCCTGAGCTTGCTCCGGCGTTCATCGGCCTGTGGTACCTGCTGGGCATGCTGATTCCTGCGGCTTTGGGCGCTCTGATCGGGGCGCGTCTGCTGCGTTGGTGATTCCAGGGGGGGGGCTGGCAGGACGTGGTGGTGACCCGTTTCAGGATTTGCTTTGTGGAAGCCTTGCGGTAATGCGCTGTTCAGGTCTGGTTTGACTATCCTGAAGGGTTAGCATTTTTCATTTTTTTGGCGATAGCATGGCTATTTATGCTTTTTTTCGCCAGTTTGATTGTTTTTTTTATGTAATTCGAAAAAATTATTAAAAACAACATACTAATTGTTTATTTAGACAAAAATAAGCAATTGCTGATCTTATAAACTTATCATTTTGATAAGTTTGGTATCTGGGGATTTGCCCGGTATCATTCCTGATCGCTTTTAAAGGGTATGTGCGGAAAATCGCACACCTTCCAGATTGTTGGCTGTCAAACCGCTCGAAAAACGCGGTGCCGGGACCAGACCGGGTCGTTACAGGGGGGGGGCGGCGCAGTCGCATTTAAGTCTGGCGTGGCGGATTGTGGTCCTGCGACAGCGGACTGTGATGATTCAGGGAGCAGGGGAGAAACACGGATGCCGAATTACATACTCAGTGCCCGCGCAGTCAGCAAAGGCGCTTTTGTGCCCGAACCGGGCAAGCCCCTGTTTCTGGAAGTGCCTGAGGAAAAGCCGATCACCACCGGCATCAGCAAGTTCAAGATCAAGGGCCACCAGTGGCTGGAACGTGTGCAGACCACCGCCGATGCGCGCGCCGGCCGCCGCGCCAGCGAAGCCGGCGATGTGCTGGTGTTCGTGCACGGCTACAACCATTCGCTGGACGAGATCCGCCAGCGCCACGAAATGCTGCAGGCCGACCTTGCCGCCGAGGGCTGGCGCGGTCTGGTGGTGTCCTTCGACTGGCCGAACGATCCGGAGCGCGACTTTGACGACCGTACCGATGCCGCGGAGATCGCCAACTATCTGGTGACCAGCGGCCTCGGCCTGATCATCAAGGGCCAGAACCGCGGCTGCCAGACCAATGTGCATCTGCTGGGCCATTCCACCGGCGCCTTCGTGATCATGGAGGCTTTTGCGGCTGCCGAGAAAAAGGCCGAGTTCTACAAGAATGACTGGCGCATCGGGCAAGTCGCTTTCATCGGCGGCGATGTGTCATCGCGCAACCTCAATCTCGATTCCCAGGCGGCCGAGCCGATGTTCCGCCGCATCATGCGCCTGACCAATTACCAGAACGGCTTTGACGATGTGCTCGGCATGTCATCGAAACGCATCGATACCGACCCGCGCATCGGCCGTGTCGGCCTGACAGAGCACGCCCATCCCAAGGCGGTCAATGTCGACTGCAGCCAGTATTTTTCCCAGCTCGATCCGGCTTCGCAGCCGAAAAAGGTCGGCTGGTGGAATCATTCCTGGCACATCGGCAACCGGGTGTTCGCGCGTGACCTCGCGATGACGCTGGAGGGCCGCATCGACCGCAACTATCTGCCGACGCGCGATCGCCAGAAGGGGGAGCTGGTGCTGCGCGATGCGCCGCGCCCGACCTTCGAGGCCAAGTGGTTCACGATGGTTGATGCCTGAGCGTCGTTGCGACTCAGTTTGTGGCCGGCAGCTGGGCGTCCGGCCGTGCCTTCAGATAGCTCTCCTTGAGCTTTTTCATCGCTTCCAGATAATCGGCCATTGTTGACTGGTTGTTTTCGTACTTGTCGGCGATCTTCTGATAGGCGGCGACATAGGCCTGGTCGGTCATTTTGGGCTTTCTTCGGGTGTCTGACCCACTATACGCCGTGCATCCGTGCGGCGTACGACTATCTGCAGCCTGTCCGTCTCAGGCGGATTGTTGTTCCGGAGTTTCGAGGCTGATCCGCCCCAGCGCGCCGCTGCGGTAGTCATTGAGCAGCACCACTGCAGCTTTCTCGGTATCGACGCCGCCGCCCTTGACGCGAAAGCCGCGTTTCGCGGCAACCGCTTCGATCACCGCAACACCGTCAAGGCCGCCGCCGTCGGCTGGTGTGCCGTAACGCGCGGCCAGCTGTTTCGGGTAACGCGCGAGCAGTTTCTCGGCCAGGAAAACCGCGACTTCCGATTCGATGTAGGCATTGATGCCGATGCTGTGGCTGGCGGCGAGCATCAGCCCGTGTTCGGGATGGTCGATCTTCGGCCACATCAGGCCCGGCGTATCGGTCAGGCTCAGTTCGGGCGTCAGCGAGTAACGCGCCAGCGCCTTGGTGATCGCCGGCTCATCGCCGACCTTGGCCGCACGCTGCTTGAGCAGGGCGTTGATCAGCGTGGATTTGCCGACATTGGGTACGCCCATCACCAGCATGCGCAGCGGCTTGGTCGGATCGTTGCGGTGCGGCGCCATGCGTTTGGCACCGGCGATGACCTTGGCCGAGTCGCCGGGCTTTTTCGCGGAGATCGGCAGCGCGCGCACGCCGGATTGCTTTTCAAAGTACGCGATCCACTGCGCGGTGACGCCGGCATCGGCGGCATCGGCCTTGTTCAGCAGCTTCAGCACCGGCCGCTGCCGTGCCATGCGCAGTGAAGCGACCAGCGGATTGGCGCTGGCCTGCGGGCAGCGCGCATCGAGCACCTCGATCACCAGATCGTGGTCGGCCATCGCCTTCTGGATTTTCTCGACGGCGACGGCCATGTGGCCGGGAAACCAGTTGATCGTCATCGGATCACGTCAGCCTGCTGAAACGTGGCTGTGCCTTGCCATCGACCAGCACGGTTTCGGCGAACATCGCGGCGGGCCGGACCCACAGGCCGCCATCGTCATAAAGCTTGCGGTAGACCACCATCGCTTCCAGGGTCTCGGAGTGGCTGGCGAGGCCGATTACCTCGTATTCCCGGCCCTTGTAGTGGCGGTAACGACCGGGCGGTATGTCAGGCGGGGAAGTCATTGGAGGGCGCATGTCGTGAATTTCAGACCATATTATAAACCATTGTTTATATTGGAAAATTTTATCAGCGCTGGTGATGTCATCGGTTATAGTGCGTGACCCATGTTGCAGCCCGCCCCGCTCCGTATAGCCCTTGCCGGCCTTGTCGCGCTTGCCGTGGCCATGGGCATCGGCCGTTTTGCCTTCACACCGATCCTGCCGATGATGCAGGACGACTTTGCGGTGAGTGTCGGCAGCGGCGGTTGGCTGGCTTCGGTGAACTATGTCGGTTATCTGCTGGGTGCGCTGGCCGGTACGGTATGGCCGATGCGCAGCCGTGCAGTGCTGGCAGGCGCGTTGCTCGCAGTAGCCTTGAGCACGGTTGCGATGGGCTTCACCCAAAACTTCACCGCGTGGACCGTACTGCGCTTTGTGGCCGGCATCGCCAGCGCGCTGATGTTCATCGCGGTGTCCACGCGTTGCATGACCGCGCTGGCCCATGCCGGCCGCACCCAGCTTACCGGCCTCGTGTATGCCGGTGTCGGCAGCGGCATTGCTGCGACCGGACTGATCTGCCTGCTGCTGATGCAGCTCGACAGCGGTTCGGCCTGGGCCTGGCGCATTGCCGGGGTGCTCGCGCTGCTGCCGGCGCTGTTTGTGCTGCCGGTGCTGGGCCGTGTCGAGATGCCCGCGGCAGCGTTGCCCGCGCCGGATACCCGCAAGCGCATCGGCAGCGGCGCCGCGCTGCTGGTGTTCTGCTACGGCGTTTCCGGTTTCGGCTACATCATTCCCGCAACCTTCCTGCCGGTGATGGCGAAGGCGGTGATGCCCGATGCCGCACTGTTCGGCTGGTCGTGGCCGGTGTTCGGCGCCGCCGCCCTGTTATCAACGCTGATTGCCGCGGCGCAGGCCGCAAATGTCGGTCACCGCCGGGTGTGGATGGCCAGCCACTGGCTGATGGCGGTGGGGGTGGTACTGCCGGTTTTTTTCTCCGGACTCGCGGCAATCATTGTGTCGGCACTGCTGGTGGGTGGCACCTTCGTCGTCACCACGATGGCCAGCCTGCAGGTCGCGCGTGAATCTGCGCACGGCGATTCGGCGCGGCTGGTGGCGGCGATGACCGCCGCCTTCGCGCTGGGCCAGATCATCGGCCCGCTGGTGGCCGGCGGACTGTTTGATGCCGGCTACGGATTCAACGCAGTGCTGATCCTTGGCGCGGTACTGCTGGTGCTGACCGCGCTGCTGTTGCTGCGCAGGCCGCGCACGGGGAACTGACACCGAGATGCTGCGCAGCCTGCTGCTGATGACCCTGGGGGTGATGCTGATCACCGCCAATGACGCCGCGACCAAATACCTAGTGCAGACTTATCCGGTGGGGCAGGTGATCGGCCTGCGCCAGAGCGCGACGCTGCTGGTGCTGCTGCCCTGCGTGCTGCTGTTCGGCGGCTGGTCGCAGCTGCGCGTGGTTGACGTGCGCGGGCAGTTGACGCGCGGCCTGCTGTTCATCCTCGGTTCGGTGCTGATTGTATGGAGCCTGGCAGAATTGCCGCTCGCCACCGCGATCACCATGCTTTTTGCCAGCCCGATTTTCATGGTGATGCTGTCGGTGCCGATGCTCGGCGAAAAAATCAGGAGCCACCGCTGGGTGGCGGTGATCGGCGGTTTTCTCGGCGTGCTGATCATCCTGCGTCCGGGCGGCGAGTCCTTCCACTGGACGCTTCTGCTGCCACTGCTGGCAGCGGCGGTCAATGCGCTGCGCGACGTGATGACACGGCGCATGTCGCGCACCGAAAGCTCGGTCTCGATCCTGTTCTGGTCGAACATCATCCTGATGATCGGCGGCTTTTCGACGCTGCCGCTGGGCTGGCTGCCGGTCGATTTTCACAGTGCGCTGTGGATCATCGCCGCCGGCGTGTTCAACGGCACCGCGCATTTCTGCATGATCGAGGCGCTGCGCACCGGCGAGGCCTCGATGCTGGCGCCGATCCGCTACACCGCGCTGCTGTGGGCCGCGCTGTTCGGCTTCCTGCTGTGGGGCGACGTGCCCGACTTCTGGCTGTGGCTGGGCGCCGCGGTGATCGTCGCGAGCAGCCTGTACATGATCAACAGGGAACGGGTCCGCCGCGGCTAGGCGGGTTTCGGCTCGCGTTGCCACACCGGTTCCGCGCCGGTATTCTGCCGGGGCAGCATCCATTCAACCTCTGGAGAACTTGCATGGAAATTCAAGCAGGCAGTGCCGCACCGGATTTCACGCTGGCCGCGCACAATTCCGACCAGAAGGTCACCCTGTCCGGCTTCAAGGGGCGACCGGTGGTCGTGGCGTTCATGCCTTTTGCCTTCACCGGCGGATGAACCAATCAAGTCCGTGGGTTCCGTGAGAACTACGAAGAATTCAAGAAGCTGAACGTCGAAATCCTTCAGCTGAGCATCGACCCGCTGCCAAGCCTGAAGGGCTGGGCTGATTTCCTGGGCGGGGTGCCATTTCCGCTGTTGTCCGATTTCTGGCCGCATGGCGCGGTGGGCAAGGCCTTCGGCATCTTCAACGACGAACGCGGCATCGACAAACGCGCCGCCTATGTCATTGATGCCCAGGGCGTGATCCGTTACGCCAAGGTCTATCCGCAGGGCACCATCCCGACCAGCGAGGAATTGCTCGCCGAAATCCGCAAGCTGTAGGCGGAGCGGGCTGTGTGAACCGGGCCGGCGGGGCGACCTGCCGGCCTTTTTCATGCTGCGGCTGGCCCGTTATTTGCGTTACTTTTCCGTTATCCGGTCTGTTCTCAGGGGTGGTCAGCATGATCAAAGGCAAAAATGCAGTGGTTACCGGTTCAACCAGCGGCATCGGGCTGGCGGTTGCCGAGGCACTGGCGGCGCGCGGCGCGAACCTGATGCTCAACGGCCTGGGGGATGCTGCCGTGGTGGAGTCGCTGCGTGCCGGTCTTGCGCAGAAATACGGCGTGCGCGTCGAATACCACGGCGCCGACATGAGCAAGCCCGATCAGATCGCGGAAATGATGGCCAAGGCCGCCGAGGTTTTCGGCGCGGTGGACATCCTGGTCAACAACGCCGGCATCCAGTTCGTGTCGCCGGTGGAGGATTTCCCGCCGGAAAAATGGGACGCGATCATCGCCATCAACCTGGTGGCGCTGTTCCACACCATCCGCCATGCCGTGCCCGGCATGAAGCAGCGCAAATGGGGGCGCATCATCAACATCGCCTCGGCACATGCGCTGGTGGCCTCGCCCTTCAAGTCCGCCTATGTCGCGGCCAAGCATGGTGTGGCCGGGCTGACCAAGACCATTGCTCTTGAGACCGCCACCTTCGGCATCACCTGCAACGCGATCTGCCCCGGCTATGTATTGACGCCGCTGGTGCAAAAGCAGATTCCGGA
Source organism: Burkholderiales bacterium (assembly GCA_019751125.1). Taxonomy (GTDB): domain Bacteria; phylum Pseudomonadota; class Gammaproteobacteria; order Burkholderiales; family SG8-41. The sequence goes on from JAIENU010000220.1 coordinate 7,525, forward strand.
TACCGCGAAGGCGCGCGGCATCAGCGAGGAGCAGGTGGTTCGCGACGTGCTGCTGGCGGCGCAGCCGACCAAACAGTTTGTCACCGTGGAGCAGGTGGCTGCGCTGGCCTGTTTCCTCTCCGGCGATGATGCGGCGGCGATCACCGGCACGCTGCAGGCGATTGACGGCGGCTGGACGGCACAGTGACAGCAGGGTGGCGGATCATTCCGCCGAGTGGATGACCTCGCGCACCGTCGGATAGACCTGGTTTTCCCAGCGCTTGCCGCTGAACACGCCGTAGTGGCCCACGCCCGCCTGCACATAATGCGTGCGCAGGTATTGCGGCAGCTTGTCGCAGAGATCCTGCGCGGCGAGGGTCTGTCCCAGCGCGCAGATGTCGTCACGCTCGCCTTCCACCGTCAGCAGCGCGGTGCGGCGGATCGCCTGCGGCCAGATCGGGCGGTCGCGCCACATCAGCTTGCCGCGGGCCAGCGCGTGTTCCTGGAACACGTAACGCACGGTTTCCAGATAGAAGTCGGCGCTTAGGTCGGACACCGCGAAATATTCCTCGTAGAAGCGGCGCGTGGCTTCCGCCTTTTCGTGGTCGCCTTCGACGATCTGCTGGTAATAATCCTTGAACGACTTGATGTGCCGCTGCAGGTTCATGTTGAGGAAGGCGGTGAGCTGCAGGAAGCCCGGATAGACCCGCCGCCGCATGCCGGCAAACTGCACCGGCACATGCTCGATCAGGTTGTTCTCGAACCAGCTGATCGGCTGGCTGGTGGCGAGGCGGTTGACCTCGGTCGGATTGATGCGGCAGTCGATCGGGCCGGCCATCAGCGTCAGGCTCAGCGGCGTGGCGGGATGTTTGTCCTCGGCCATCACCGCCACTGCGGCCAGCGCTTCGACGCAGGGCTGGCAGATTGCCGCGAGGTGTGCGCCGGGGCCCATCACGTCGAGGAAGCGGATGATGTGGTCGATGTATTCGTCGATGCCGAAACGGTCGGCCTCCAGCGGCACGTCGCGGGCGTTGTGCCAGTCGGTGATGTAAACGTCATGGTCGCGCAGCATGGTGCGCGCGGTCTCGCGCAGCAGCGTTGCGAAATGCCCGGACATCGGGGCCACGATCAGCACCCGCGGCTGAACCGGGGCGCCGTGTTTGCGGAAACGCAGCAGCGTGGCGAAAGGCGTGACGTCGGCGATTTCCTCGGTCACCTCCAGTTCGCGTTTGCCCGACTGCACCGATTCGATGCCGAAGTCCGGACGTTTGTGGGTGAGGCGGGCCAGCGCGACAACCTCGCAGGCGGCGGCAAAACGGCGCAGGGGTTCCCAGCCCCAGGCACCGAGATCGTGCAGCCCGGGCGCGGCAAGCATCGCCAGCTCGCGCACCGGGTTAAGGACGCATTCCTGGGTCTGGTAGGCGTGGTAGATCATCCGGGGTCTCTGCGGTTTGCTGCGTTTTGAGCATCCATGCCGCTACCTACGCAATATTCAAGCCACCACCGGTCACGGCGTGGCATGACTTCTGCTAATGCCTGTGACACGGGCGTTGCATGCACTGTCAGGGTGCGCCATCCAGATGTCTGGAGCCGCGCGCCCATCACCGGAAAGTCCTTCATGGCACAGGCCACACTGAGCATCAGCAGCAAAAATTACTCCTCGTGGTCGCTGCGCGGCTGGCTGCTAACGCGGTTTTCCGGGTTGGCGTTCCGTGAGGTAGTGGTGTCGCCGGACAATGCCGATGCGCGCCGTGAACTGCTGCTGCTGGCGCCGTCGATCCTGGTGCCCTGCCTGCAGCATGGCGGGATCAAGGTCTGGGATACGCTGGCGATTGCCGAGTACCTGAACGAGATCCGCCCGAAAAGCGGGCTGCTGCCGGCAACCCGCGCGGCGCGCGCCCACTGCCGTGCGGTGTGCGGCGAGATGCATTCCGGGTTTGCCAGCCTGCGCTCGGCGCTGCCGATGAACCTGAAGGGCGATTTTCCCGGCTTCAAGGTGTGGTCGAAGGCGCGCGAGGACATCGAGCGCATCACCACGATCTGGCATGAATGCCTGGACCAGTATGGCGGGCCCTGGCTGTTCGGCAAGAAGCGCTGCATGGCCGATGCCATGTATGCGCCGGTGGTGACCCGCTTCCGCAGCTACCATGTGCCGCTGGATGCGCAGTGCGAGGCCTATGCCAAACTCATCATGGCGATGCCGGAGCTGCAGGAATGGATTGCCGCGGCGCGGTTCGAATCCGACGGCATTGAAGAACTCGATATGGAGTTCTGAACGCGACATTCCGGCCCCGCTGCCCTGACTTTCAGGTCCAGGGTTTCGGTGCCGGCACCGGGCAGGGGCCGGGCATGTCGATGGTCTTGAAATCGGCAGGACCGACGATTTCGAGATATTCCATGTCCGGTGAGTAATCAAACAGGTAGTGCACGATCCCGGGGCGCTGGTGCACGCAGTCGCCGGCGGCGACCAGGGTTTCCTTGTCCTCGTACATGAACCTGGCCCAGCCCTTGAGCATGATGACGATGTGGAAATCCGCCTCATGACGGTGCCAGCCGGTACCTTTTTCGGGCGCGTTCTGGGCCTGAACCAGCTGGGCGATGACCTTGCCGGCGGTGGCATCGGCGATGCCGAGATCGCGGTAGATGAAAAAATCGCGCAATCCCTCGCTGCGGAACTGCGTGTCGCCGGGTTTGACGTGGGAAAACTTGGTGACGGTACGGTCGAGCATGGCGGTCTCCTGTGCGGGTGGCCGCTTTCACTCAAGCATAAGTTGTTCCAGTGACTGCCCGCATGGCGCTGCGCCGTACTGGTGCGAATGCACCGGGATCATGCAATCAATGCAGCGGAATCACCTCGGCCGGCGGCCGCGGCAGCAGCCGGAGCAGGATCACCCGCTGGCCCAGCGTAACCACGCTGCCGCGGATGCGGTTGTCGCCGGTGTCGCTGAACTCGAAGTCATAGGCCCGCTGCAGCAGCAGGCGGCCGTCGGCGTTGCGCGCGGGCCGGATGCTGGCGATGCCCACGGTGTCGTCGAGGAATTGCAGGCCCTCGGATTCACAGGCGGCGCGCGCGGCGCCGACCGCCGCTTCGCGGGCCTGCATGCTGTCCCACCACAGCCAGGCGAGGGCGGCAAAAACGGCAAGCAGGATCAGTTCGGTCATCGGGCGGGGCGGGTTGCTGGAGCGGGCGAATGTAGCATTGCTGCAGCTCCCCATCATCTGGACGGCCGTGCCTGCGGCCAGGGGCTGTTGGGTTAGACTGATTTGACACCGCCCGGCTCCAGACCGGGCATTACGGAGGAGCAGCATGATCGAACTGAAGTCGCGGCGTCTGACCGCGGACGACGAAGGCAGCGCCATCGAGCTGTGTTACGCCAACGGCTGGACCGACGGCCTGCCGGTGATTCCGCCCACCGCATCGCGGATCGCGGCGATGCTCGAGGCCGGCGGGCTGGAACCGGGCAAACAGCTTTCGTTCATTGAAAACCGCCAGGTCTCGGTGACCGCGGAAAAGGTCGCGATCAATGCGGTGATGGCGGGCTGCAAGCCCGAATACATGCCGGTGATCACCGCCACCGTGGAAGCGCTGGCCGATCCGCTGTACGGCTACCACGGCCCGGCAACCAGCACCGGCGGCTCCGCGGTGTTCATGCTGGTCAACGGTCCGATCGCAAAAAAGCTCAACATCAACAATGGCGACAACCTGTTCGGTCCCGGCTGGCGTGCCAACGCCACCCTCGGTCGCGCGATACGGCTGATCATGCGCAACGTCATCGGCACGCTGCCCGGCGAACTTGACCGCTCGAGCCTTGGCCATGCCGGGAAATACACCTACTGTATCGCCGAGAACGAGGAAGACAGCCCGTGGCCGGCCTTCCACACCACGCGCGGCTTCAAACCGGAGCAGAACGCGGTGACGATCTTCGCCGCTTACGCACCGCACCAGTATTCCAACGGGCTCGGCGCCACGCCCGAGGGGGTGCTGGCCACCACCTGTGCGCAGATGCGCATGTCCGCCGGCACCAACCGCCAGCCGCAGTACGCGCTGGTGTTCGCGGGCGAGCATCAACTGATCATGAAGAACGCCGGCTGGTCGCGCGAAGAAGTGCAGAACTATGTGTTTGAAAACACCCAGATGAAACAGGCCGATCTGCAGCGCGCCAACATCAAGCCCGGTCCGATCACCCCGGAAACGGAAAGCACGATGCAGCCGCTGGTGCATACACCGCAGGACCTGCTGGTGATCGCCGCCGGCGGCAAGGCCGGCGTGCAGTCCTGCTATATCCCGGGCTGGGGCGGCAAGAACGGTTCGCAGAGTGTCACCCGGGAAATACGGGTTCCATAAATATCGTTTAAAAACAATTACTTATAAACAAAAAAGGAGAGCGTGATGAGTATCCAGATCTACGATCCCACCACCGAGGTCAGCGGCCGCACGATCAATTTCGTGCCGCGGCCGAAGTCGCTGAAAGGCCTGCGCATCGGTCTGGTCGACAACACCAAGCACAACTCCGATCAGCTGCTGATGCGTATTGCCGCGATCCTCGAAAAGGAACACGGCGCGAAGTCGCATGTGATCCGCCGCAAGAAAAGCGCGGGCGCCGCACCGAGCCCGGAGATGATTGCCGAGTACAAGCAGAACTGCGACATCATCGTTGCCGGCGTCGGGGATTGAGGGTCATGCAGCTCGGGCAGTGTGCTCGACAGCATCGTATTTGAACAACACGGCGTTCCCTCGGCATCCATCGTGACCCACGTGTTCACGGTGACCGGCAAGGCCATGGCGCGAACCTGGGGCGTGCCGGATCTGAAATTCCTGGTGATGCCGCATCCGATCGCCAACCTGACGCCGGAGCAGATGGACCAGCGCGCCGCGGAGATGGCGCCTCAGGTCGTAGAGTTATTGTTGCAGGGTCAGCAGTAGGTTGTTGATTCACCCGGCGGGCTTCTGCCCGCCGGCCGGTTCGCACGGCATTCCGGAGGAGGAAACCATGCATCAACTGCAACCCCTGGCACGCAGCATCGTCGCCATTCTTGCCGCCTGTGTCGCTGCGCCCGTGTTCGCGCAGGCCTGGTCGCCGGCGCGTAATGTCGAAATCGTCGTGCCCAACCCGCCCGGCGGCAGCAATGACAAGACCGCGCGCAGCCTGGAGCGGCTGATCCTCGCCGGCAAGTTGCTCCCGGTATCGCTGTCGATCAGCAACAAGTCCGGTGGCGGCGGTTCGATCGCCTACACCTATGTCCAGCAGCGCTCACCCGATCCGCATGTGCTGGTGGTGGCCGGGCCGGCAATCCTGACCAACCACATCGTCGGCTCCAGTCCGCTTCGCCACACCGACCTCGCGCCGGTGGCCTCGCTGTTCGACGACTACACGGTGTTCGCGGTGGCGGCGAATTCTTCGATCAAGACCGGCAAGGAGCTGATTGATCGCCTGCGCAAGGATCCGAAGTCGGTGACCATCGGGTTTTCACCGCTGTTGGGCAGCCACAACCACATCGCCGCAGGCGTGCTGATGAAAACCATCGGTGGCAATGCGCGCGACCTGAAGGTGGTGGCGTTCAAGGGCTCTGCCGACGCGGTGACCGCAGTGCTCGGCAACCACATCGACCTCGTCACCACGGCGGCCGGCAACATCGCGCCGCATGTCGCGGCAGGGCGGATGCGTGTGCTCGGCATCACCTCGGCCAAGCGTTTCCCCGGTGAATTCGCCAACGTGCCGACCTGGAAGGAGCAGGGGGCCGATTTCACCTTCGGTGCCTGGCGCTCGGTGTTCGGACCCAAGGGCATGACGCCGCAGCAGATCGCCTACTGGGAGGGCCTGCTGCGCAAGGTGTCGGAAGCGCCGGAGTGGAAGGATGAGCTGGAGAAGAATATCTGGTCTGATGTGTTCACCGGCAGTGCGCAGTTTGCCAAGGACCTCGAGCAGGACTATGCCGCCATGCGCGCGGTGCTGGTCGATCTCGGGCTGGCGAAGTAAGTCCATGGGCATGCGGGTGGCGGCATGACGGCGGAACCTGTCGGGCGTGACCGGGCTTCGGCGGACAACCTGCCGTTCGTCGCGCCTTGCCGGGTGCTGCCCCCGCTCGCCGCGCTGGGCTGGCTGCGCCGCGGCTGGTCCGACCTGAGGCGCGCGCCGCGGCAGAGTCTGGCCTACGGACTGGCGATCGTCGTGCTGTCCTGGGCGGTGACCGCCATCGGCCTGCGCCTGGGCAGCTACTGGGCGGTGCTGGTGCTGATGTCGGGCTTCGTGTTTGTTGCGCCGCTGCTGGCCCTGGGCCTGTATTCCATCAGCCGTCAGCTTGAGGCCGGCCGCGAGCCCAGCCTGTCACGCTGCCTGGCCGAGCAGCGCCGCGCACTGGGCAACGCGCTGGTGTTCACGCTGGCCCTGCTGGTGCTGTTTCTGGTATGGGCACGCGCCGGTTCGCTGGTGCATGCCCTGTATCCGGCCGGCGGCACGGCCGAGGTCCGCCAGCTCGCGGTGTTTCTCGGCGTCGGCACGGCGGTGGGCTCGATCTTTGCGCTGCTGACCTTCATGTTCAGCGCGTTCTCGCTGCCGATGATCTGTGACCGCGAGGTTGATGCGGTCACCGCAATCGTGACCAGCGTCAACGCGGTGCTGCGCAACAAGCGCGCGATGGTGCTGTGGGCGCTGCTGATCGTGGTGCTTACCGGCATTGGCTTCGCCACCGCGCTGCTCGGCCTGGCGCTGGCGGTGCCGCTGCTCGGCCATGCCACCTGGCATGCCTATCGAGAGGCCATCGACGCCAGCGCCTGGCCGGAGAGCGCGGACCGCTGAACCCCGGCGCTGCTTCCCGGCGCAGTAGATGCGGGCGGGGCGGCGGCATTCTGCGTAGAATGCGCCCCTTTGCGCGGCGTTCTGCCGCAGTCCGATGATCCGTTTCAACCAGATTACGCTGCGCCGCGGCGCCAAGGTGCTGCTCGAAGACGCCGACCTCTCGCTCAACCCGGGCGACAAGATCGGCCTGATCGGCGCCAACGGCACCGGCAAGTCAAGCCTGTTCGCGCTGCTGCGCGGTGAACTGCACGCCGACCAGGGTGAGGTCGATTTCCCGCAGCGCTGGCGTGTCGCCCATGTCGCGCAGGAGACCCCGGCGCTGGAGCGCGCGGCGATTGATTACGCCATCGACGGCGACACCACACTGCGCCGCCTCGAGGCCGAACTGGCCGCGGCCGAAGCCGATGGCGACGGCGAGCGCATCGGCACGGTCTATGCCGACCTCGCCGACGCCGATGCCTGGACCGTGCGTTCGCGCGCCGAGCGCCTGCTCTACGGCCTCGGCTTCAGCCATGGCCAGATGGAACAGCCGGTGGCGAGTTTTTCCGGCGGCTGGCGGATGCGGCTGAACCTGGCGCAGGCACTGATGTGTCCTTCCGACCTGCTGCTGCTCGACGAGCCGACCAACCACCTCGACCTCGATGCCATCCTGTGGGTCGAGGAATGGCTGAAAAAGTACCGCGGCACGCTGGTGATCGTGTCGCACGACCGTGATTTCCTTGACGGTGTGGTCAACGTCATCGTCCACATCGACAACCAGAAACTGAAGCGCTACGCCGGGCATTACTCCGATTTCGAGCGCCAGCGCGCCGCAGCCGTAGTGCTCGCTGCCGGCATGATCGAAAAGCAGCAGCGCGAGCGTGCGCACCTTGAATCCTTCATCAACCGCTTCAAGGCGCAGGCGAGCAAGGCGCGCCAGGCGCAGAGCCGGATGAAAATGCTGGCGAAAATGGAGGACCTGGCGCCGCTGCACGTCTCGGCACCGTTCCAATTCGAATTCCGCGAGCCGCTGCGTGCGCCCGATCCCCTGCTGGTGATGGAGGACGCGGCGGCCGGTTACCGGCTCGAGGACGGCAGCGAAAAGCGGGTGCTCGACGGCATCAAATTCTCGTTGCAGAGCGGCCAGCGTTACGGCCTGCTCGGCATCAACGGTGCCGGCAAGTCGACGCTGATCAAGACCATCGCCGGCGAGCTGGCGCCGCTGTCGGGCAGCGCCAATTTCAACAAGGGACTGGCCATCGGCTATTTCGCCCAGCACCAGGTCGAGATGCTGCGTGACGACGAATCACCGCTGTGGAATCTGGCCAAGGTCGCGCCGCGGGTGCGCGAGCAGGAGTTGCGCGGCTTCCTCGGTGGCTTCAATTTCCCCGGCGAAATGGCGCTGAATCCGATCACCCATTTTTCCGGCGGCGAGAAGGCGCGCCTCGCGCTGGCGATGATCGTCTGGCAGCGCCCAAACCTGCTGCTGCTCGACGAGCCGACCAACCACCTCGACCTCGAAACCCGCGAGGCGCTGACCGTGGCGCTGGCGCAGTTCGAAGGCACGCTGGTGCTGGTGTCGCATGACCGCCACCTGCTGCGCGCCACAACCGACCAGTTCCTGATCGTCGCCGACGGCAAGCTGCAACCCTATGACGGCGACATGGACGACTACCGCGAGTGGCTGCTCAGGACCAAGCTCGAAGCCGAGCGGCAGGCGTTGTCGGAAAAGTAACCCGGCTGCGGTAACGGGCAACCCGGTTCACTTTGCACCGGCTTTTTCCAGTATTTCCACCATCGCCTTGTAACCGCGGCCACGCGCCAGCTGCAGCGGCGTGTTGCCGTTGCGGTCGCTGAGCTTGTGGCTGGCGCCAGCCTCGACCAGCAGGCGCAGCGTTTCGGTATGGCGAGGTCCGCCGTTGCCGAGCACGATGGATTCGATCAGTGCGGTCCAGTGCAGGTTGTTGACATGGTCGAGTGGTGCGCCGGCACCGATCAACTGCCTGACGATGCCGGCGTTGCCGAGGTGGGCAGCGGCGATCAGCGCGGTGCCGTCGTAACGGCTGGTGGTCAGCTTCGCGCTGGCACCCTCGGCGAGCAGCACGCGCAGCGTGGCTTCGTCATTTGCCACCGCGGCGATGGTCACTGCATCGTAACGGTCACGCTCGAGCAGGGCGTGGTTCGCGCCGGCGCGCATCAGCATCCTCACCGCATCCGGCTTGCGCGCGTAGGTGGCGACATGCAGCGGTGTGCGGCCATAAGGATCACGCTTGTTGAGGTCGGCCCTGGCCTTGACCAGTTTTTCGATCTCGGCGAGATCGCCGCTGAAAGCTGCGGCGTGTAATCCCGTGTAACGCGCGACTTCCGCGGCGCTGGGCGGCACCTGGGCACCGGCCATGGCCGGTGCCAGCAGCGCGCAGGCGAGTGTCAGAAGGTGCAGGCTCCGGTTCATGGCGGTACTCCCTGAGTGGGTGTTGATCGGGTGAGGTTTACTTCAACTGGTCCTTGACCTGTTCCAGCGCGGCGATGGCACATTGCTCATCGAGGTGGCCGCCGGGGGCGCCGCCGATGCCGACAGCACCAATCACGTCATTGCCGGCGCGCACCGGAACACCACCGCCGAGCAGCAGGAAACCGGGGATGTGAACCAGGTTGGCTGCAGCGGGATTTTTCTGCGCGGCTTCCATCATGGCCAGTGTGTTGTTGCGCGCCGAGGCCGAGGTGTAGGCTTTCTGCTGGCTGGCGGCCAGGGTGTGCGGACCGGCGTTATCGGCGCGCTGGATGGCGCGCACCTGGCCGGAGCGATCAACCACGGTGGCGGTGACGGCGTAACCCTTGGCCGAGCAGGAGGCGACGCTGGCCGCGGCGATCTGGTTGGCGAGTTCGAGCGTGATGTTGCGTTCGCTGCGTACACCCTGGGCGTTGACGACGCTGGCGCTGGCAAGCAGGGTGATTGATGCGATGCGGGTGATGGTGTTCATGCGGTTCTCTCCGGGTTGATGGCTGCCGTGTTGCAGCCGTGGGAGAACTCTATGAGCGCAGGGTGTGCGCGAATATCCGCAGGCTTACGCCGGGACATCCGTACTGCTACGGATGCCAGTATGGCTGATTATGAAATTAATCAATAAAAACAATTGGTTATATGTTTCCAGGGGCGCTTATTCAGCGTGTTCCGCAAGCAGGGCGTAGCGCCGGATCAGTTGCGCCAGCGATTCGGCGCCGAGCTTG
>JAIENU010000097.1 GCA_019751125.1 Burkholderiales bacterium
CCGGCGCAGGCATGGCGTCCGGACCGGCCCGTGGAGATCGTGGTGCCCACCGGTGCCGGCGGCACCAACGACGTGATGGCGCGCCTGATCCAGCAGACCTTCCAGTCGACCAAACTGGTGACCACCCCGGTCCTGGTGCAGAACAAGTCCGGCGGCAACCAGAACCTGGCCACGGTGTACATGGTGCAGCACAAGGGCAATCCCCATGTGCTGCTGTATTCGACCGCCACCATTTTCACCAACGAGATCGCCGGCCTGACCAGGGACAAATACACCGACCTGTCGCCGATTGCACTGCTGCTGGTCGATTATTCGGTGGTTACCGTGAAGGCGGACTCACCGCTTAAAAGCATGCGCGAGCTGGTGGCGCGGCTGAAGGCTGATCCAAACTCGATCGCCTTCGGTCTGGTCAGCCGCGGCGGCCCCAATCATCTGGCGCTGGCGCAGGCGATGCGTGCCGCCGGCATTGATCCGAAATCGCTGAAACTGGTGGTGTTCAAGACCAATGCCGAGTCGATGACCGCGGTCGCCGGCGGCCATATCCAGGCGGTGGTGTCCTCGGTCAGCGCTGCCCTGCCGCAGGTTGAGGCCGGTACCACGCGCATGATCGGCATCGCCGCGCCGCGCCGCCAGGGCGGCAAGCTGGCGCAGGTGCCGACGATGCGTGAAGAGGGCATGAATGCCACCGGTATCCCCAACTGGCGCGGCATCCTCGGCGCCGGCGGCCTCACCGCGGCCCAGGCCGCGTTCTGGGGCAACGCGCTGACCAAGGTGGTGGTGACCGAGGAATGGAAAAAACAGCTGGATGAAAACAGTGTGGCTTCGGAATTCATTGCTGGCGAAGCCTTCCGCAAATGGCTTGCTGAAGCCTATGAAGATACCCGTGGCGTAATGGCCGACATGGGGCTGGTGGCGAAATAACGCAGCTACTTCAGCGGTTCAAAGGAGAGTTTTGCCGGCACGCCGTTCTTGGCGGCCTCGTCAACGGCGTCGGCAGTCTTGGCTGACAGTCGTGCCGGATCGAACTTCAGTGTCTTCACCAGCGCGGTGGAGATGGCCTCGGCGCGGGCTTTGGCCAGATCGGCAAGCGCGGCCGCCGGCAGCGGCTGCAGTTCGATCAGGCGCTGGTGCATGGCGATGTAAAGCCCGCGGTCACCGGCGCCGCGGCCGACCAGCGCCAGCGCGGCATTCACCCGCGAGCCTTCGCGTCCGCTGCTCTTGCGGTAAGCCTCGGCGAACTGGGTAACGGCATTGCCGCCGGCGCGGCCTTCCAGCATCTGTTCCAGCGCGCGTTGCGTTTTCGCGTTGTCGAAACCGACCGGCCCCGGGTCCTCGCCAGGCGCGAGCCTAGTGCCCTCGCGCGCGGCGAGGTCTGCGCGTACTGCTGCCGTGCGCAAAGCCCGTGCATCAACATCCTTGTGCCAGGTGCCCTGTACCTGCAGCTTGAGCTGGGGCCGCTTTTCCAGGCCTTCAGCGACGCGGCGCAGCTTCTCCTGCTCGGTCGGCAGCACACGCGAGCCGCCGGCATCGAACACGATGTCACCCAGCGTCTCGGCATTGCCGCCGAACAAGGCACCCAGCGCACGGAACGGCGCGGTGACGATGCGGGTGAGCACGGTGCGGATGGCCTGCCAGATCAGGTGGCCGTAACTGAACTCCGGGCTGTCGACGTCGCCGGAAACCGGCAGCGCGAGGTCGATCTGTCCTTTGCCGTCGGTGAGCAGCGCGATCGCCAGGTCCAGCGGCAGGCTGACCGCGGTCGGGCTTTCGACACGTTCGCCCAGCGTGAATTTGTCGAGCAGCAGCTTGTTGTTGCCGGCGAGTTTGCTGTTGTCGACCTTGTACTGCAGGTCCAGCGACAGTTTGCCCGAGGCAATGCGGCGGCCGGCAAAGGTCGCGGTGTACGGTGTCATCGGGGTCAGCTCAACGTTGCGGAAGTTGACCAGGATGTCAGTGAATTTTTTTGGGGCGAATGGCTGGATCGTGCCTTCTGCGCGGGCCAGCCCGTAGTCGGCGATGCCGCCTTCGAGCCTGAGGCTGGCGCGCGAATCCGGGGACGACGACAGACCGCTGGCCGAACCGTTGAGATCCTTGATGAAGGTGGCGAAGGGCAGCACCAGGCTCAGGTCGGTGAAATCCATGGAGCCGCCTTCGATGCTGACGCGTTCGACATTGACCGCCATCGCCGGCGATTCGGCGGCGGCTGCCGGTGCTGCGGAGGTTGCGGGCGCCGTTGCCGCAGCGGCGGTTGCCGTCGCAGGCGCTGATGCCGGTGTGCGGCGAATCTTGGCGAGATTGGTCGACTTGTCCTTGTTGATCAGCAAACGCGCGTAAGGCTGGGTCAGGCCGATGTGCGCGATGGCCATGCGGTTTTCGCCGAGGTCGGCATCCACCTCGGTCAACGCGAGACGCTTCCAGCCGAGCAGGCGCTCGCGGTCCGCTGCAGTGCGCAGTTCAAGCGCATCGATGGCCGCGTTGCCGGTGTAGCGCACCGCACCTGGTGTTCTCCTGCCGTTCCACTGGACCCGGCCAGCAGCGCCTGCGGTGCCTGATGCGAGTGTCAGCGTGGTGTCGCGTTTGAGCACGGTGTCCAGCGGCGCCAGGGCCAGCTGTGCGAGTTCAAGGCGGATATCGGCGGTTTCGCGCAGCAGGTCCAGCGTGCCTTTGGCTTTCAGCGTGCCGCCCTGTTTGACTTTCAGCAACAGCTCCACCGGACTCACACCCTTGGGCGGATTGGCGAGGCGGCTCGCCGTGAGGCTGATCTGTTCGAAGTCGTAGGCCAGCGGCGGCTGGAAACCCTGGTCAGCCAGCGCGATGGCGTAGTTCAGGAATTCAAGGCGATCAATGGTGGCGGCAAGGCCGGATTTTTGCGGCGGCTTTTCCTTCATTGGCGTCAGCATGCCGCTCAGTTGCAGCATGCCCTGGGCATCACGGTTCAGCATGGTGCGGCCGCCGTTCAGGCGGACCAGCGCGGCACGCGCTGTTTGTGCCTGCAGGTCGAAGGCGCCGCCGCCGAGTTCGGCTTCAGCCAGTGTGATCACGGACTCCTGCTGGCCGGCCGGCCTGACCACAACTTCACGGACTTTCAGCGCAGCATTGTCCACCGTCGCCTGGGTCTGCGTGCCGACGGCGAGGCTGGCGGCGAGCGTGGCCTCGATCTGCGCAACCGTGGCCTGCAACGGTGTCACCCGGCTGTTGTCCCGCAGTGCCAGCGCCAGTGGGCCGATGCTGATCAGAGGCAGCGATATCTGCCAGGGTTTGGCCGGTGCCGCAGCTGTTTCGGCAGGTGTTTTTGCAGCGGGTTCGACGGCTGCTGCTTTTACCGGTGCGGGTGTGCGTACCAGCCGGGCCAAATCAGGCACACCATCCTGGTCGAGCGTGATATTCAGTGCGCCATCCGCGACACGCACATTGTTGAATGTGAGCGTACGCGATTCCAGTTCGAAGCTGCCGTCTTCCAGTGCGAAGCTGCCGAGTTTGACGAGCGGCGTGCTGCTGCCTTGTTGCGCGATCAACAGGTCCTGCAGCATGAAACCGAGTTCGCTGATGCTGAATGCGGTTTTGCCGCCGCTGTAGCCCATGCGGTAGCGCAGGTTCAGCCCGTAACTGCCGCCGGGCTCGGCGATGGTCAGGTGGTCACGCACGAACTGCCATGGCGTGGAGAGTTTTGCGCCGCTCAGCGTGATTTTTGCGGTGGACTCGATCGGGGCCAGTGACAAGCGGCCCTCCCACAGCAGGCTGCCGCCCCCCGGCAGCCGGGCGCTGAGCCGGTGGTTGCCGTCGTAATCGGGCAGCGTCGAGACGTCATGGATTTCGAAGTTGACCGGATCAAGCTGGGTTTTTGCAGCCGGCTCCAGCGTGTGGTCGGTGAAGCGGAAGGCACCGTTGCTGATGGCGAGGTGCTGGATCACCAGCCGCGGCAGCTTGCCGTCGCCCCTGGGTTTGTCTTCAGGGGTGTCGCCGCGCGGTGCGAACAGGCGTGCCAGGTTCAGGCTTTCGCCGGCATCAAGGTCGGCATGGATCACCGGCCTTTCAATGCGGATTTCGCTGAACGTCCAGGCCCAGCGCAGCAGGCTGCTCAGCTCGAAATTGACGCGCAGCAGGCCGATTTCAAAGGCGCGCAGGCCGCTGGCTTCGGCGATGGCCAGCCCCTGCACCTCGGCCTTGAACAGCAGCGGGTTGATGCGGATGTCCTCGACCGTGGCCCTGCCGCCAAGCTGTTCGCTGATCAGCTTCGGCAACTGCTGGCGCAGCAGCCACGGGGCGGCAAAAAATCCGGCCAGGGTGTAGATGAGCAGCAGCACACCGAGGGTGATGCCCAGTTTCGAGACTGCAAACAGCTGCAGCCTGCGGGCAATCTCGGTGGCTCTGCTCATGGCCGGTGTTTCTGTCTAGTCCGCGCGCAGGATGGCGAAACCGGACTGCAGGGCGCGCTCGATGCGGGCTTTTTCCTTGGCGATTTTTTCCTCGTCCCAGTCCCACATGCCGGCCTTGACCTTCATGCCGAGGCGGCCCTTGGACACCATGTCCTTGAGGAATTCCGGCGGCACCTGCTCGGTGTGCAGGTGCGGGTAGAGGGCTTCACCGACCGCGTAGTTGGTGTCCCAGCCCGACATTTCCTTCTGCATCATCGGCCCGCAGGCGATGAAGCGGAAACCGAAGCCCTGGCGCACCGCGGTGTCGATGCCCTCGGCATCGGTGACGCCATCGGCGATCAGGTACAGCGCCTCGCGCATCATCGCGTGCTGCAGGCGGTTGCCGACGAAGCCGGGCACATCCTTTTTCACCCAGATCGGCGCCTTGTTCAGGTCCTTCAGCAGCTGCACCAGCGACTGTGCCAGTGCGGCATCGGTCAGCGGCGAGCTGACCACCTCGACCAGCGGCACCAGGTGCGCGGGCATGAAAAAGTGCAGGCCGGCGACCCGCCTGGGGTGCTTCAGATTCTTGGCGATGTCGCCAATCGGGAAGTTCGAGGTGTTGCTGGTCAGCGGGATGTCCGGTTTGGCCAGGGCCTCGATCTCGGCAAACAGTTTCTGCTTCAGCGCCAGGTCTTCGCTGGCCGCTTCGACCACGATGTCCACCTGTGCCCAGGGGATGGATTTCAGGTCGGCATAACTGCGCACCGCGGCACGGGCGCTTTCCGGCGCGCCGAGCTTGGCAAGGCCGGCGGCGGTGCGCGCGGGCAGTGCGTCACGGGTTTTCTGCGACGGGCTCATGACATGAACCTGCCAGCCGTGGGCTGCGAAGACGGTGGCGATATCGCCACCCATGATGCCGCCGCCGATGACGACGGCATGCCGGGGTGATGCGGACATTTGGGAATCCCTTTTTGCGGTGAAAAATCCGCAACGATTATAGCCTCCGTCATCCCGGCACCGGCGGTTTGTCGGGTCATGGCGACAGTGGTTTAATGCCGGCGAGCCTTCTTCCGGAGCCGATCATGATCCGCCGACTTGCCGCCTGCATGCTGTTGCTGGTTTTTGCCCCTTTTGCCGCGCCAGTGGCCCTAGCCCAGTTCGATCCCGCGCGGGCTTACCAGCAAAGCGCCGAGGTGCGTAAACGCTACCCCGATCCGCAAGTCAGCTACGACACGCCGGGACTGCGTGCGGGCCGTACGGATTTCACCTCACACGACGAGATGCTGGCTTATGTCGAGCAGCTGCGCCGCCGCGCCGACACCGTGCATCTGCGGCGCATCGGCACCTCGCAGGAGGGCCGCGCGCTGCCGGCACTGGTGTTGTCCTCGGAGCGGGTGCGCAGCGGCGGCGAGGCGAAACGCCTTGGCCGGCCGGTGGTGGTGCTCGCCGGCTTGCAGCACGGCAATGAGCCGGCCGGCGGCGAGGCGATGCTGGTGCTGGCGCGGGAACTGGCACTGGGCAGCCTGCGTCCGCTGCTGGATCGCGTGACCGTGGTGATCATCCCGCATTCCAATCCCGACGGCGGTTATTACTTCCGCCGCTCGCCCTATGCCAACACCGACATCAACCGCGACCACGTCAAGGTCGACCTGCCGGAGACGCGGGCGCTGCACCGGCTGGTCAACGAGTTTGAGCCGCATGTCTTTGTTGATGCCCACGAGTTCAGCGTCGCCACGCGCTGGATCGAGAAATTCGGCGTACTCCAGTCCTATGACCTGATGGTGCAGTACGCAACCAATCCCAATGTGCATCCGGCGCTGACCGCGCTTGCAGACGGCAAATTCCTCGGCGCGATCCGCGGCGCTGCGAGCGGCGCCGGCTACAGCCATTTCTGGTACTACACCACCAGCTACAACATGAAGAGCCAGCTGGTGTCGATGGGCGGCACCACGCCCGACATCGGCCGCAACTTCGCCGGCCTGCAGCATGCGGTGTCTTTCCTGATCGAAAGCCGCGGCGTCGGCATCGGCCGCGACAGCTTCCTGCGCCGCGTGCACAGCCATGTGGTGTCGATCGGCAGCCTGCTGCAGACCGCTGCGGACAATGCCCAGGAGCTGATCGACACGGTGGCGAAGGCGCGTGCCGAAACGGTGAAGCGCGGCATGAATCCGCAGCCCGGCGACACCGTCGCAGTGCGGCTGCGCAGCCCGGTGGTGAAACAGAAGCTCGACATGCTCGACCCGGTGAGCGGCGAGCTGAAGGTGATCGAGGTCGACTGGTCGGATTCGCTGAACGTGAAGGCGGAAATCGCTCGCCAGCGGCCCTGGGCCTATATCGTGCCGCCGGTGTTCCATGACGTCGCAGAACGGTTGATGGTCTCGGGTGTCGAGGTGCGGCGCCTCGCGGCGCCGGTAGAGCTCGAGGTCGAGACTTACCAGGTGACCGAGCGGCGGGCGAGTGCGACCTTCGTCGAGGGCCGCATCACCCATCAGATCGAAACTGAAGTAACACCGAAGACGGTGCGTTTCCCGGCAGGCAGTTATGTATTCCCGATGGCGCAGGCCAATGCGAATGTGGTCGCAGTGGCGCTGGAGCCGGAATCGCCGAGCAGCTTTGTGTCCTTCGGCATGATTCCGGCGGACAAGAAGGGTTCGCCGGCAACCATCGCGGCGCCGACCGAGGTGCCGGTGTACCGGCTGATGCGCGCCGCCGAACTCGACTACGCGCGCGGCCCCAGGGTGGCCCCCTGAGCCGCGCGGCGGAAAGTGTTTACTTGACCAGCGTTGCGCTCCACGACGTCGCCGGGGCATCGGCCTTGGCGCGCATCGTGCCCTGCATCACCGGGCCGCTGACACGTCCGGTGTAGACGGCGGAGCCGACCGCGAAACTGATCTGGTCACCGCGCAGGTGGGTCGCGGTGACGCGGTAGCTGAGGCCGTCGCCGGTGCGGTAGACACCGCTGACTTCCTGGAATTTCTGTTTCAGCTCGAAACTGCCCTTGTCCATTTTCCAGGTGCCTTCGACCTTCGCCGGCACGATCCACAGATAGGCGGTGCGGCCTTCGGAGGAATCGACCTGGTCCGGTGCCCAGTCATCCATGGTGAAGGCATGCGACACCACGCGGGTGCCCGGCTTCATGTCGAGGATGGTCGGGCGCAGCTTCAGGTTCAGGTACGGCAGCAGGTACATGGTGACCACGCTGGCCTTGCTGAAGTCGGTGGCAAAAATGTCGCCGCGGATGAATTGCGCCTTGTCGCCGACGCCTTCCTTTTGCGCATTGCGTTTCGACAGCTCGACCATGTCCGGGTTGTATTCAATGCCGGTGGCGACCGCGCCGAACTGTTTTGCGGCAGTGATCACGGTGATGCCGTCGCCGGAACCCAGGTCATAGAGGGTTTCACCTGGTTTGACCTCGGCCATTTTCAGCATTTTTTCGACCAGGCTTTTCGGCGTCGGCACCCAGATCACGTCCTTGCCGGCCTGGCCCACCTGGGGCACGAATTCGGCGGCGGGTTTGGCCTGCGCCGCAGCCAGACCCGGCAGCAGTGCGGCGATGAAGGATGCAGTCAACAGGGCGTGACGCAGGGGCAGACGCATGACGATCTCCGTGGAAGTGTTCGTGTGGGAAAAACAGGCTGAAAGATTATGCCTGAATGCGTTGTCGCAGGACGTGATGCCAGCGCTCAGTCCGGCTTTGCCCCGGAAGCCTTGACCACCGGCGCCCAGCGCGCGATTTCGGCCTTGATGTGCGCGGCGAACTGTTCCGGCGTGTTGGCCACGGCTTCGGCACCATCGGCGGCGAGGCGCTCCTTCACATCCGGACGTGCCAGCACCTTGACCATGTCGGCGTGCAGTTTGGTGATGATGTCGCGCGGCGTGCCGGCTGGTGCGAGCACGCCGTACCACTGGTTGGCGTCATAGCCGGGTGCGCCGCTTTCATCGATGGTCGGCACCGCGGGCAGGATTGCCAGCCGTTTCATCGTGGCCACGCCGAGCAGCTTCAGGCGGCTCGATTTCACATGCGGCATCAGCGCCACCATGCCGGTGATGGTCATCGTGGTCTCGCCGGAAATCATGCTCGCCATCGCCGGCGCGGTGCCCTTGTACGGCACATGCACCATGTTGATCTTGGTCAGCAGCTTGAAGTATTCACCGGCAAGGTGTGAGGCGCTGCCGCTGCCGCCGGAGGCATAGAGCAATTCGCCGGGACGCGCCTTGGCCAGCGCGATGAAGTCGCGTGCGGTTTTCACCGGCAGCGAGGGATGCACGGCCATGCCGTTGGGCACGGTGGCGAGCACGGTGATCGGCATGAAGTCGCGCACCGCGTCATAGGGCAGCTTCGGATACAGCGTTGGATTGACGCCGAAGGTGCCGACATGGCCCATCACGATGGTGTAGCCGTCAGGTGCCGCACGTGCTGCGATTTCAACGCCGATGGTGCCGGCGGCGCCGCCGCGGTTTTCGACAATGACCTGCTGGCCCCAAGCCTCGGTCAGTTTCTGCGCCACCAGCCGCGCCAGCAGGTCGGTGCTGCCGCCGGGCGGGAAGGGCGCGATGAAGCGCACCGCTTTTGCCGGGTAGGTGGCTGCGCCCTGGGCATGGACAGCCGGCGCTGTGCAGGCCAGCAATGCTACCCCGAGAATGCAATATAAGCCATTGTTTTTATTCAATTATTTTCTCCTCCGGCACGGTGGCCTTGTCAGTTTTTGAGCCGACCGTCGAGCGTGGCACCAGCATCGAGCAGGGCCTGGATCTCGGCTTCCGACAGCCCGGCTTCGCGCAGGATGTCCACGCTCTGCTGGCCCAGCTTCGGTGCCGGGCTCCAGCCTTCACGCACGCCACTGGACCATTTGTTGGGCAGACGCATGCTGCGCGTGCGGCCTTCGGTCGGATGATTCTTTATCTCGAAAAAACCGATGTCCTTGAGATGCGGATCCTCGAGCACGCTGTCGAGCGTGTGATAGGGCATCGCCGGTACGTCGGCCTGGTCGAAAATCTCCAGCCATTCAGCGGTGGTTCTGCTTTTCAGCGCTGCCATGCGTACTTCGAAGTAGGCCGCGACATTGGCGAAACGCGCCTGCACGCTGCAAAACCGCGGATCGTCCTTGAGTTCGGGCTGGCCGATGGCCTTGAAGAAGGCAAAGGCCTGGTCATTGGTGTTGGCGGAAATGCTGATCCAGCCATCCTTGGTCGGGATCGGCTTGCCCAGCGGATCGAGCAGTCGCGGGTCGCCGGTGTCGCCCAGCGGTGGATCAAAGGTCTTCAGGTACATGTGCTCTTCAAGCACGAATTTGACGAAGTTCTCGAACATCGGAATCTCGATCGAGCAGCCTTCGCCGGTCTTTGCCTTGCGGTACAGCGCCATCGCGATCATCTGCACCGCGATCAGGCCCACGGTTTTGTCGGCGACCACCATCGGTACAAAGCGCGGTTCGCCGGTGGCGCGGTGGTGCAGCGCCGCCATGCCCGATGAACCCTGGATGATGGTGTCGTAGGCGGGCTTGTCGCGGTAGCGGCCGTCCTGGCCGAAACCGAACATGCCGCAGTAGATGATGCCGGGGTTCACCTTGCGCACGTCTTCATAGGACAGCTTGAGCCGCGCCATTGCCGGCGGGCGCACGTTCCACACCAGCACATCGGCTTTAGCAATCAGCTTGAGCAGTGCGGCATGGCCGGCGGGGTGCTTCAGGTCGAGCACGATCGAACGCTTGTTGCGGTTCAGGTGCAGGAACTTCGCGCCCATGCCCGGCGTCACCGACTTGCCGTTCATGTTGCGGATCAGGTCGCCGGATTTGGTTTCGACCTTGATCACTTCCGCGCCGTGGTCGGCGAGGATCTGTGTCGCCAGAGGACCGACCACCACCGAGGTCAGGTCGACGATGGTGACGCCTTCGAGCGGTCCGCCGGCCATTATTGATTTCCTTTCATGCGAACTCCGCTTCGGCCGAGAGCGCCAGCGCACCGGTATCGTCCTGCGCCCACAGTTTCGCCGTCTTGTTGTCGGCGGAGGGTTCGCCGCAGATGGTGATGGTGCGGCCGACAAACAGCGCGCGCACATTGCGCGAGGACATGAACCTGATCGGCGTCGTGGCATGGGTGCGCGCCAGCTCGTACGCCAGCAGCGTCGTCAGGCCGCCGTTCATCACCAGGTTGGGATAACCCTCGGTGCCGGTGACATAGGGATGGTCGTAGTGGATGCGGTGGCCGTTGAAAGTCAGCGCCGAATAGCGGAACAGCATCACCGGATCAGGCGTGACCTGGTGCTGCCACACCGCCTTGCCGGGGGCTGGCTGTGCCGGCGGCGGCGGCGCATTTTTATCCGGCTCGCCGCGATAGACGATGTCCTGCTCCTCGCTGATGGCGAGCCCGCGCGGGCTGCTGATATCGGTCTTCACGGTGACAAACACCATGCGGCCGCTGCGGCCGTCCTTCACAGTGACGTTGTGGATGGTCGACACACGTTTCACTTCATCACCAACCAGCAGCGGCGCGATGAAGGTGCTGCGCTTGCCGGCGAACATGCGCCGCGGCAGCGGTACCGGCGGCAGGAAGTCGCCGCGAGCCGGATGGCCGTCGGCGCCGATCTGCGAATGGCGCACCACGCGCGGGAACAGGATCGAATGCCAGCCCACCGGCAGCGGGTCACCGATTTTCGGAAACGCGTCGTCGCGGTCCAGCGTCGCCGACAGGCGGTCAACGGCGGGCACGGTAACGTAGTCGATGGCCGATTCACTGCGGCCGATCCATTGCTTCAAGGAATCGAGGTCTGCGGTCATGCGGGGTCTTTCTGTACGGAGTTGCGGAAAAGAGCCGTCAATTTTACGGCATCACCCTTGGGCAGGCGTCGCCGGCGCCAGGCGGAAATCGAAGCGCACCGCCGGATAGGGTGTGTTCAGTCCGTGTTTTTTCGCCAGCGCGGCATCGCTGTCGCTGGTGATCCGGGTCAGCAGCGATTCGCGCACGCCGAACACCGCATCCTCGTCGATATAAGCATCATCGGCGAAAAACACTTCGGTGGTCAGGGCGTGATGGCCGGCGGCACTGACGATGAAATGAAAATGCGCCGGCCGCCAGGCGTGGCGTCCGCCGGCACGCAGCAGATCGCCGACCGGGCCGTCGTAAGGCACGGTGTACGGCGCGGGCCTCACCGTGGTAAAGGAATACTCGCCGTCATCGCCGGTGATCATGCGAAAGCGCAGGTTGTCCGGACTTTGCTCCGGGTCCTGCTGCCAGTACTTGCCGTTGACCGCGGCCTGCCAGAAATCGAGCTGCGCGCGCGCGACCGGGCGGCCCGTGCTGTCGAGCACGCGGCCCTGCACCAGCATCGCCTCGCCGTCGTTGTCCTTTTTCAGGTCGCCGCCGACCGCGAGCAGCGGCGAGCCTTCGGCATGGAAGGGCCCCAGCGCGCTGCGTTCGGTGCCGCCGGCGCCGCTGGCGATCAGATCCACCAGCGAGGACAGGCCGAGCACATCCGAGCTCAGCACAAATTCGCTGCGTGATTCATTGGTGATTTTTGCGGCCCGATGCAGGAAGCTGATGCCGGCCTGCCATTCTTCCGGCGTGAGTTTCACCTCGCGCGCGAAGCCGTGCAGGTGGCGCACCAGGCTGCTGATGATTTCACGCAGCCGCGGATCGGCCGCGCCGTCGAAGGAGCGGATGACCGCGGTGGTGATGGTGTCGGCGTTGACGTTGCGCATGTTCGCTGGCTCTCAATCCACGCGTGCGCCGGACTGCTTCACCATCTGCGCGTATTTTTCGACTTCGGTCTTCAGCCGTTTCGCAAATTCCGCCGGAGTGTTCGGCGTGAATTCCAGCGACAGTGCCGCCAGCCGCTCTTTCGCCTGCGGTGACTGCAGCGCGGTGGTGAAGTCGCGGTTGACCTGGTTCACCACGGCAGCGGGCAGGCCGGCCGGCGCAAACACCGAGAACCAGGTGCCGTCGTCGAAACCGGGGAACCCGGATTCCGCGACAGTCGGCACGTCCGGCAGCACGCCGGAACGCTTGATCGAAGTCACCGCAATCGGGCGCAGGCGGCCGGCCTTGACGTGGGGCACCGCCGGGGGCATCGAGGTCGAACCCACCGGCACCTGGTTGGCGACCACCGCGGTGGCAGCGGCGGCCGGGTTGTACGGCACATGGGTGATGTCCACTTTCGCTAGCGTCCTGAACAGCAGTTCCATGTCGAGGTGCGGCGTGGTGCCGGTGCCTGAAGAACCGTAGGACAGCGGTTTGGTTTTGGCGAGTGCGATCAGCTCCTGCAGTGTCTTGGCGCCGACTGACGGATGTACGGTGATCAGGTTCGGCGTACTCGGTCCCTGCAGGATCGGTGCGATCTCCTGCATCGTGTAACCGGGTTTGGCATAGAGGCTGACGTTGACCGCGATCGCCGAGCTGTTCATGAACAGTGTGTGGCCGTCGGGATTGGCGCGCAGCGCGGCCTGGGTGCCGATGTTGCCGGAAGCACCGGGGCGGTTTTCGACAATGACGTTGTGGCCCCAGATTTCAGTCAGCCGTTCACCGACCACACGCGCGACGATGTCGGTGGAACTGCCGGGCGGGAAGGCGACGATGATGCGCACCGGCTTGGTCGGGAATTTTGCTGCGGGCTGGGCGTGGGCGCCGGTCAGTGCAAAGGCCAGGGCGACAAACAATAAGCCATTGATTTTATTGATATTTTTCATTATTCCTCCTGTGCCACGGCAGCAGGACGCTGCCGTGTTGCGCCATCCTAGCCGAGGCGCCGGCACAAGAGAATCACTACAAAGGCGCCAGCAGGGCGCCGCCGCAGAAGCGGCGCCGGTGCTCAGCCTTTCATCGCCGCCAGTGTTTTCGCCTCGCGGGCAACGATGGCGTCGTAGCGTTTGAGCAGGCGTTCGGCGCGGACGATGATCGGGATGTCGATCATCTTGCCGTCGAGCGCGAAGGAACCGCGGCCCGCGGCGGCGGCTTCCTTGTCCATTGCGATGACCTTGCGCGCGTACTCGACCTCGGCGGTGCTCGGCTTGTATTCCTCGTTGACGATGGTGACCTGCCCGGGGTGGATGCAGCCTGCGCCCATGAAACCGAAGTCGCGCGAGCGGCGCACCATTTTGCGGAAGTTGTCCCAGTCGCCGAAGGTGGCGACGCTGTCGACAAAACCCAGCGGCATGATGCCGGCGGCGCTGGCGGCGAAAATCATGTGCTGCTTGGGATAGAACAGCGCATCACCGGTGGGTTGCATGTTGCAGTTCAGCGCGTAGTCCTCGCCGCCGATGTTGCAGGCGATGATGCGGCTGGTCGCGGTGGTGATGTCGCGGATCTTGAAAAATGCCTCCGGCGTTTCGATCATGGTGATGAACTTGGTGTGGCCGACGGTCATGCCGCGTTTCAGCTCCAACTCGCTGACCAGCTCGTCGAGCAGCTGCAGGTGCGAAACGCCGGAGGCCTTGGTCACCGCGATGCCGTTGACGTCCGGGCACACCGCGCATTCGATGTCGCGCACCGCCAGCGACAGCGGCTGGTTGATGCGCACCACCACGTCGGCGCCGCCACGGCGCACCCGGGCCGCATTTTTCTCGATCAGTGTGCGCGCGTTGGCCTTTTCCGAAGGCGGCACGCTGTCTTCGACGTCGAGCTGGATCACGTCGGCGCCGCGGGTGTGGGCCTTGTCGACGTATTTCTCGACGTTGACCGGGACGTACATCAGCGAGCGCCAGACGGGGAGTTCACGGTACATGGGGATTCCTTTAGCGGGGGGTTATTCGTCTTCGGGTTTTGCGGCGGCGCCGGCGCAGGCTGCGCCGGAGGCCAGCAATGCCTGGTAGGCGGCATCATCGACGCCGGCCTCGCGCAGCAGCTCGCGGTTGTGTTCGCCGAGCGCGGGCGCCGGCGTGCGGATCGAGCCCGGTGTGCCGGACATGCGCGGCACCACGTGATGCATCGGAAACTCGCCCATCTCCGCATCCGGATATTCGCTGAGGATGCCGCGGGCGATGAAATGCGGGTCTTCGACAATCTGCGTGATGTCGTAGATCGGGCCGATGGTGACTTCGGCCTTCTCGAAAAAGGCGACGTTCTCGGCCTGGGTGCGCTGCGCAACAAAGTCGCCGATCACCGCGTCGAGCTCCTCTGCGTGTTTGACGCGCTCGGCGTTGGTGGCATAACGCGGATCGGTGATGAATTCGGAACGGCCGATGGAGTGGAACAGGCGTTCGGCCATTTTCTGCGTCGACGAGGACAGGCAGACATAGAGCCCGTCCTTGCATTTGTAGGCGTTGCGCGGCCCGGCATTGGTCGAACGGCTGCCGGTGCGCGGCTTGACCTTGCCGGTGAGGCGGAAGTTGGCGGTCTGCGGGCCGAGCACCGCGAACAGCGGATCGAGCAGCGGCAGGTCGATGACCTGGCCTTTGCCGCCATTGACCTCGACTTCGCGCAGCGCGGTCATCACTGCCGCGGCGCCATAAAGGCCAGCGACGGTGTCGGCGAGGTACATCGGCGGCAGCACCGGCTCGCGGTCGGCAAAGCCGTTGAACGACGCGAAGCCGGACATGCCTTCAACCAGCGTGCCGAACCCGGGGCGCTTGCTGTACGGGCCGTCCTGGCCCCAGCCGGAAATGCGTACGATCACCAGCTTCGGGTTGAGCTTCAGCAGTTCGTCGGGGCCGAGGCCCATTTTTTCCAGCGTGCCGGGGCGGAAACTTTCGATAAACATCTGCGCTGTAGGCACCAGCTTTTTCAGCAGCTCGCGCGCCTCGGGTTTGCGCAGTTCGAGGCCCAGGCTTTTTTTGCTGCGCGCGTAGATTTTCCAGTTGGTCTGAACGTTTTTGGTGTTCCAGGCGCGCAGTGTGTCGCCGGCCGGCGGTTCAACCTTGATCACCTCGGCGCCGAAGTCGGCGAGAAACTGGGTCAGCGTGTTGCCGGCGACCAGCCGTGACAGGTCGAGCACGCGCACGCCATCAAGCGTGCCGCGGGCCTGCGGCTGGTAGTCGCGTCGCGGGAAATTTGAACTCACAGCGGTGAACCCATCAGCTTGAACTCACTCCGCCTTGATGCCGGCGGCTTGGATCACCTTGCGCCAGTTGCCGATCTCGGTCTTGAACTTGGCGGTGAAGGCCTCCGGTGTCATCGGCGCGGCTTCGGCACCGAATTCGGCGAACAGTTTTTTCATCGGTTCGCTGGACATCGCCTTGTGGATTTCGCTGTTCAGGCGGTCCATCACCGGCTTCGCGGTTTTCGCCGGCGCGAACACGCCCCACCACAGCGACACGTCATAGCCGGGCACGCCGGATTCCGCCACGGTCGGCAGTTCCGGCATGAAACTTGAGCGTTTGGCGGTGCTCACCGCCAGCACGCGCAGCCGGCCCGACTTGATCTGCCCGGTGACCGAGGGCAGGCTGACCAGCAGCACCTGCACCTGGCCGCTCATCAGGTCGGTCAGCGCCGGGGCCATGCCCTTGTGCGGCACGTGCACCATGTTGATTTTTGCCATCGACAGCAGCACCTCGGTGCCGAGGTGGTTGATGCCGCCGACACCGGAAGAGGTGTAGTTGAGCTGGCCGGGACGAGCGCGGGCGATCGCGAGCAGATCCTTCATCGACTTGGCCGGCAATGCGGGGTGGACCACATAGACCAGCGGGCCCTGGCCGACCATGGTGATGCCGGCCACATCGGCCACCGGGTCAAAGGGCAGCTTGGGCTGCAGTGCGGCGCCGGTGGTGTACGAAGTCGAGCTGATGTAGATGGTGTGGCCGTCGGGTGGCGACTTGGCCATGATGTCGGCGGCGATCATCTGGTTGGCGCCGGGGCGGTTGTCGACAATCACCTGCTGGCCCAGCGGCCCGGCCATCTGCTGGCCGATCGCGCGTGCGAACAGGTCGTTGCTGCCCCCAGGCGGCGCACCGACGAGAAAGCGTATGGTTTTGGCCGGGAAAGACTGGGCCTGGGCGGGCAGGGCTGCAGGCAGCAGGGCGACGCAGGCGGCGCACAGCAGTTTACGGGTCAGTGTCATGGATGCTCCGGGTGATTGGGCGGACCCGGTGAGAGCCGGGCCGCCTGCGTTTATTCGGGCTTGATGCCGGTTTCCTGCGCGACCTTGCGCCAGCGCGCGATTTCATTGGAGACAAAACGCTGGAAGGCGTCGCCGTTCATCGCTGACGGTTCCGCACCCTCGCCGGCAAAGCGCTGCTTGAGGTCGGCGGATTGCAGGGCTTTGGCCAGTTCGCTGCCCAGCCGCGCGGTGATTTCGGCCGGCGTTTTCACCGGCACCACCAGGCCCCACCAGAATTCGGCGGTGTAACCGGGCACGCCGGCCTCGGCGATGGTCGGCACCTCGGGCATGAAGCTGGTGCGCTTCTCGCTGGCGACACCCAGCGCCTTCATGCGGCCGGCCTGCACCTGGGTCATGGCCGAGGGCAGGCTGGTCATCACCAGCTGGATGTGGCCGCCCATCAGATCGGTCAGCGCGGGCGCTGCGCCCTTGTACGGCACGTGAATGATGTTGACACCGGCCATGCGCTTGAACATTTCGGTGGCCATGTGGTTGTGGCTGCCGGTGCCGGTGGAACCGTAGTTGATCTGCCCGGGTTTTGCCTTGGCCAGTGCAAGAAATTCACGCACGTTTTTCACCGGCAGCGAGGGATGCACCACCATCAGCAGCGGGCCGCGCGCCATCATCCCGACGTAGGCAAAGTCGGCAATGGGTTCGTACGGCAGCTTGGGTCGCAGTGCGGCATTGGCGACGAAGGAGGCCTGGATGTTGAGCATGCTGTAGCCGTCGCCCGGCGACTTGGCCACGTTTTCGGCACCGACGATGCCGCCGCCGCCGGGACGGTTTTCAACGACGATCTGCTGGCCGAGTCCGGGGCTCATGTTCTGCGCGGTGATGCGCGACAGCACGTCATTGCTGGCTCCGGGCGGGAAGGGCACCACCAGGCGTATCGGTTTGGCCGGCCAGGCCTGGGCATGGGCGAGCGGCATTGCGGTGAGGATGAAAGTGACTGAGCCGAGCGCGGCAAAGGCCGCGGTAAACACTGCCTTCATGGGGGTCTCCTCGAAACCGTTTTTGTTGATGTGCGGCGTCCTTGCAGGATGCGCCGCGCACCGGGCACGGATGAATCCGGTTTACCGGATATCCATGCCGGTGGCAATCTGGCGTTCGATCAGGCGGGATTCGTTGCGCAGAATGGTGGCAAGTTCCTGCACCCGGCGGTCAGCCATGCGGCTGGAGATTGCCGAAATCGACAGTGAGGCAAAAGGTACGCCGCTCTGGTTGCGCAGCGCCTGGCCGATCGAGCGCACGCCGGCGAGTGTCGGTGTTTCGCGCACGGCATAGCCGAGCTTCTGTGCCTTGCGCGCCTGTGCGAGCAGGGTCGGGCCGTTGAGGCCGTGTTCCTGCAGCCGCGGTTCGTTGCTGGCGACGATGCTGCGGAATTCCTCTTCAGGCAGTGCCGCGAGGATCGACAGGCTGCCGGTGCCGACACCCAGCGGCCGGCGCATGCCGACTTCAAGGGTGAAGGTCTTGATCGGGAAGGTGCCTTCGTGGCGGTCGATGCACACTGCGTCGAGGCCGCTCCTCTGGGTCAGGAACACCGTGTCGCCGGTGGCTTCGGCGATGCGGGTCATCGCCGGATGGCAGATTTCGCGCAGGTTGAAGCGCGGCGC
>JAIENU010000145.1 GCA_019751125.1 Burkholderiales bacterium
AGTGGGTCTGCGCGGCTGGAGCTGGCACCCGACGCGGGTGGCACGCGCGCTGAACGGGCGCGACTGCAGCGTGGTGGCGGCGGATGTCGGACAACGGCTCGCCGGCTTTGCAATCGCCGAGTTCGGCGACCGCACGGCGCACCTGTCATTGCTGGCAGTACAGCCCGCCCAGCAGCGTCGCGGCATCGGTGTCGCGCTGATCGACTGGCTGATCGAATCGGCGCTGACCGCGGGCATCACTCACATCCATGTTGAAATGCGCGCCAACAACTTTGCCGCGCGCAGTTTCTATGAAGCGCTGGGCTTCAGCCACAACGGTGAAATCCGCGGCTATTACCAGAACATCGAAACCGCGATCCGTATGCAGCGGCAGATCGGCCGCCTCACAGCGGTCGAAAAATAGTCAATAAAAACAAATACTTATAACTATTTACGGCGGGCTGCCGGTTTTTTGGCCGGTTTTTTGATTTTGGTCCCGGCCTTGCCGCCCGCTTTTGTTCCCGCCTTTGTTCCCGAAGGCACGGTCGGATAAACATCACCGTAGTGCGCACGGATTTCGTCAATCTGGTCGATGCCGGGCGGCGCGTAGTACAGCCGCTTGCTGAGGAAATTGCCGCCCATGATGCGGTTCATCTTCACCGCGGCCTCGCCCATCTTCACCAGCGACACGATGCCGTTGAGGATGGGCGTGTTCTTCGCCGCCGAATGCACGCCGAATTCGGCGAGCAGCGCCATCACCACGCCACCCGCGGCGATGATCACCTCAGCACCCTGATCGACGTTGGCATTCGCCGCCTTCATGAACTGGTCAAAAATACGCTTTCTTGCAGCCGGCTTGGTGAAACCTTCATCGAGGTCGTTGATGCGGTCTATGGTCATCCGGTTCACCGCCGCCAGCCGCCGCTCGAGCTTGTAGCGGTGCACGTTGTCGATGATGCGCGGCGTGAATTTTTCGTTGATCGTCACCAGTGAGAAGTTGCGGCCCATCATGCACGCGGTATGCAGCGCCGTCTCACAGAGGCCGAGCACCGGCATGGTGGTGATCTCGCGGCAGGAATGGATGCCGGGATCGCCGATGTTGCCGATCAGGAAGGCATCGAATCCGCGTTTGGTCGCGATCTGCACGCTCTCCATCACCTCGCCCGACTCCAGGTAATCGAGGTAATGGAACTGGTCGGCAAGCCCGCCGCGCTTGGTGATGCCGTGGACCTCGATCGTGGTTTCCGGATCTTTCACCCGGTCGAGGATGCGCCGCAGCGCGACGTTGTAATGACCCCAGGATGTCTGGCGCGACATGCTCTGGTACCAGATTTTCATTTTCATGCGCAATCTCCGTGGCGTGGTCGCCCTGCGAGCCGCGGATGTTAGCAGGCAGCACCGCCGGCGGCAGCAGCGGGTTCCGCATCATGACGCGCCAGCGCCCAGGCCACATGTTCGCGCACCAGCGCCGAGGCATCGTCGGCACGTGCGCGCAGCGCGGTGATCACCTCCGGCGTGGTCGGCGCATTGCCCAGGCCCACCGCGAGGTTGCGCAGCCAGCGTTCGTAACCGATGCGGTGGATCGCACTGCCGGCCATGCGGGATTCGAAGGTCGCCGCATCCCAGCGGAACAGTTCGACCAGCGACACATCATCGAGCCCGTGGCGCACCACGAAGTCCGGCTCGCCGCTGGCCTGCGCATGGCGGTTCCACGGACAGACCAGCTGGCAGTCGTCGCAGCCATAGACACGGTTGCCGATCAGCGGCCGAAGACCCTCCGGAATCGCGCCTTTCAGCTCGATGGTCAGGTACGAAATGCAGCGCCGCGCATCCAGCTGGTACGGCGCGACGATGGCCTGCGTCGGGCAGATATCGATGCAGCGGGTGCAGGTGCCGCAATGTTCGCGCTGCGCCGTATCGGTCGGCAGAGGCAGGTCGGTGTAGATCTCGCCGAGGAAAAACGCCGAGCCGGCTTCGCGGTTGAGCAGCAGCGTGTGTTTGCCGCGCCAGCCGAGTCCGGCCTTTTCGGCAAGTGCCACCTCCATCACCGGCGCGCTGTCGGTGAATACCCGGTAATGATGGCTGCCCACCGCCGCGGTGATGTGGTCGGCAAGCTTCTGCAACCGCGTGCGCAGCACCTTGTGATAATCGCGCCCGGTGGCATAACGCGAGATGAAGGCGCGGCTGCCGTCACGGATCACCGGCCAGCTGTCCCGGGCCTGCGGCGGCGTGTAGTTGATGCGCGCGCTGATCACCCGCAGCGTGCCCGGAATCAGCTCGGCCGGCCGGCTGCGTTTGACGCCATGGCGTGCCATATAATCCATGTCGCCGTGCCAGCCGCGCGCGATCCACTCGGCAAAACGCGGCTCCGCCGCCGACAGGTCGCAGTCGGTCACCGCGAGCTGTTGAAATCCCAGTGCCGCACCCCAGCGCCCGATGTCCCGGCGCAGCGCGGACCAGTCAATCTTCGCGATTTCATTTTCGTCTTGCATAACAGTGATCATAAACGCAGGCTCCATCTCGCCACCGAGGACGACACGCTCGCCCTCGGCCGCAACCTCGCGTCGCTGGTCACACCGGGCATGGTGATCCACCTGCGCGGCGACCTCGGCGCCGGCAAAACCACGCTGGCGCGCGGCCTGCTGCGCGGCCTCGGTTACGAGGGGCGGGTCAAAAGCCCGACCTTCACCTTGCTTGAACCTTACAAGTTTTCTAGGTTAAACTTGTATCACTTTGATTTTTATCGATTCCTTGATCCCGAGGAACTCGATGATGCGGGCTTCCGGGAATACTTCAATCCGCAGTCCGCATGCCTGATCGAGTGGCCGGAAAAGGCGCCTGACCTGCCACCCGCGGATCTCGACATCACCCTGGAACCGGCGCCTGAAGGACGGGCCGTGACCCTCACGGCACAAACGGAGATCGGCCGGCGTTGCCTCGACTCGCTGAAAACCTGAGACTCACCCGCCCCGCGGCCCCACAGCCGCCGATGTCACGTTTTTTCCGGAAATTCCTGCACCTCGCCGCATGGCTGCCGGCACTGCTGGCCGCGCCGCTGCAGGCGAACGAAATCCAGGTCAGCTCGACCCGGGTCTGGCCAGCACCCGACTACACCCGCGTCACCATCGAATCGCCGCAGGCGATCCGCCACACCCTGTTCACGCTCGACAACCCGCAGCGCCTGGTGCTCGACCTTGAAGGTGTCGCGCTGAACACCGCGCTGAACGAACTCGCCGGCAAGATCAACGCCGGCGACCCCTATGTCAAAGGCGTACGTGCCGGCCGCTTCAAGCCCGGCGTGGTGCGCCTGGTGTTCGACCTGAAAACCCAGGTCAAGCCCGAGGCCTTCACCCTGGCGCCTATCGCCGGCTACGGCCACCGCTTGGTGCTCGACGTCTACCCGCTGACCCCACCCGATCCGTTGCTCGCCTTCCTCAACCGCCGCGAGGCCGGCGGCAGCGAAGCGCCGGCTGCCACGCCGGCGCCCGCGGAACCCGCAGCCGCCACTCCACCCACTGCGCCAACACCCGCCACACCGGCGGCACCACCGGTCGCGCTGAAACCGGAAATCACACCGCCGCCCAAACCCGCGGCACGCCCGTCGCGCCCGGGCAACGAAAGGCTGATCATCGTTGCCATCGACGCCGGCCACGGCGGCGAAGACCCCGGTGCGATCGGCCGCGCCGGCACCAAGGAAAAACACATCACGCTGTCGATCGCACAGAAACTCAAGGAACGCATCGACGAGGAACCGAACATGCGCGCGGTGCTGACCCGCACCGGCGACTATTTCATCCCGCTGCATATGCGCGTGGAAAAAGCGCGCCGCGCCAAGGCCGACCTGTTCATCTCCGTGCACGCCGACGCCTTCATCAAACCCAGCGCCAACGGCTCCTCGGTGTTCGCTTTGTCCGAGCGCGGCGCCACCTCGGTTGCCGCGCGCTGGCTTGCGAAGCGCGAGAACGATGCCGACCTGATCGGCGGCGTCAACCTCGGCATCAAGGACCCCTACCTGAAACAGACCCTGCTCGACCTGTCGCAGACCGCGACCATCAACGACAGCCTGAAAGTCGGCAAATCGGTGTTGCAGCAGATGGGCGGGGTCAACCGCCTGCACAAGAACTATGTCGAGCAGGCCGGCTTCGCTGTGCTCAAGGCGCCGGACATCCCGTCGATCCTGATCGAGACAGCCTTCATCAGCAATCCGGACGAGGAACGCAAACTGCGCGACCCCGAACACCAGGGCCGAATGGCCGAAGCCATCGTCAGCGGCATCAAGGCCTATTTCGCGAAAAACCCGCCGCTGGCACCGGCACAGGTCGCCAACAACCCCTGAGCATCGCGACAAGTCACTGAAAAACTGGCGGAAAACACCATCTGCCGCTTAAGATACGGCGCGAAATACAAGTCGCGTGAAACCGGCCACGTGAAACAGGCCGCAACAAAAGATGCGCAGACCATGCGCACAACAACGAGGGGAACATGCTCAAGAGATGTGCCACACTGCTGGCGCTGCTGATCTGCAGCGGCTGCGCAAGCACCAGGCCGGAAACCCCGGCAACGGTGGTGCTGCCCCACATCAGCAGCTTTTCCAAACACAGCGCCGGCGAAACCCTGCCGCCGGGCTGGCAACCGTGGACCCTGTCGCGCTTCAAGCGCCCCACCGAATACCGGCTGGTCGATTACAGCGGACGCACCGTGGTGCGTGCCCGCGCCGAATCATCGGCCTCGGGCCTGGTGCACCGGCTGAACCTGGATGCAACACGCTACCCTTATTTGCACTGGAACTGGAAAGTCGAGCAGCTGATCGCCAAGGCCGACAACACGCAGAAACACCTTGAGGATTCGCCGGTACGGCTGGTGGTCAGCTTTGGCGGCGATCACGACCGGCTGCCGCTGACCGACCGCATCTTTTTCGACAACGTGCGCCTGCTCACCGGCCAGCAGCTGCCGTACTCAACCTTGATGTACATCTGGGAAAACCGCGCACCGCGCGACAGCGTGATCGACAACCGCCACACCAGCCGCATCAAGATGATCGTCGCCGAGTCCGGCCGCGACCGGCTGGGCAGCTGGCAGGAAGTCACGCGCAATGTGCTGGAGGATTACCGCCGTGCCTTCGGTGAGGAACCCGGCCCGATCATCGCCATCGGCATCATGACCGACACCGACAACACCGGCGACAACGTCCACGCCTGGTACGGCGACATCGAATTCCGCCGCAACCGGCCGGCGCCACCGGTGGTGGCCAACCAGCAAGACTGAGCAACAGGACTGAGGTGCTCCCTCAGCCCCCCTCAAGCGCCGGTTTCTTCGCGGATCGCCGCCACTGCGCGATCGATATCCGCTTCGCTGTTGGCAAAACCCAGCGACAGGCGCATCGCGCCATCCTTGACGTTGACCACCACGCGGTGACGCTCGCGCAGGCGGTCCATCAGCGAGCCGGCATCGGGCACCGCAACACTGACGATCTGCGCGCGCTCCGCCCATGGCCTTGAAGTCTTGACCTCAAAGCCGGCGGCGGACACCTTGTCGATCAGCAGCGTGGTCAGGTGCTGCACCCGCGCCTCGATTTCCCGGATGCCGATCGATTGCAGAAAGGCCGCACTGCGGCGCAGGACATGCAGCCCGAGGAAATTCGGATTGCCTCCTTCGAAACGATGGGCGGTGCGCACGTAATCGAACTGGCTGTTGAGGTGGGCGCTGGCCTTCGCCGAACCCGCAGCCACCGGCGCCTTGAGCCAGGGCGTACATAATTCATCAACCAGTTCCTCGCGGCAGTAGAGCAGGCCGAGGCCGGTCAGGCCGAACAGGTTCTTGTGGCCGCCGATGGCGATCAGGTCGGCACCGAGGCTGGCCAGCGGCGCGGCAATCACGCCGGCAGCCTGCACACCATCAAGCACCAGCCGCACACCGCGTGCGCGACAGGCTTCGGCCAGCGCCGGCACATCAACCCGGTAGCCGGTGCCGTAGGTGATGTAGGCGGTGGAAACCACCCGGGTGCGGGCATCCATCTGCTCGATGAAGGCCTCCACCGGCAACCGCCCGCCGCGGTTTTTCGCCTTGCGGATTTCAACACCCTTCTGCGCCCAGTGCTGCCACACCCAGAGGTTGGCGGTGTGCTCGAGGTCGGTGAGCACGATGTTGTCGCCGGGGCGCAGGTCGAAGGCGTGCGCGGCAATGGTCAGGCCGTCGGTGGTGTTCTTGGTGAAGGCGATTTCCCCGGGTTTCGCGCCAAGCAGTTCCGCCATTGCCACGCGGGTGTCCGACACCGCGGCCGCGGACCACGCTGCGGCGCCGGCGGTGTCCTCGATGTCCTGCCAGTACTCCTGCATCGCCAGCTGCTGGCAGCGCGGCGGCAGCGCCTTGCGCGCGGTGTCGAGGTAGGTCCACTGCCCCATCGTCGGGAATTCTTCGCGCAACCTGCTCCAATCGGGTGCAGCCATGTTTTCCTTTCCGTCCGGTGCTTCCACGGCACCGGCCTTGCTGTTAGTCTGAAACCATCATCGGAGTTTACGGGAAAGGGAAACCGCCATGCGCGTTCTGCCGGGTGTCATTTCAGGCCTGCTGCTGTCTGTGATGGGGCTGCCGCTGGCCGCAGCCGCAGCCGATGCAAATTACCCGCTGCGCCCGGTGCGCATGATCGTGCCCTACCCGCCGGGCGGCGGCTCCGACATCACCGGCCGCGCCATAGGCAACAAGCTCACCGAATTCCTCGGCCAGACTTTCGTCATCGACAACCGGCCCGGTGCCACCGGCCTGATCGGCACGCTGATCGCATCGCGTGCGCCGGCTGACGGTTACACCATCCTGCTCGCCGATGCGCCGCACACCATCAATTCACTGGTGTATTCCAAGCCGCAGTACGACGCGATCAAGGATTTCACGCCGCTGAACCTGGTCGCCACCTCGCCGCAGGCGCTGCTCGCCCACCCCAAATTCAGCGCCAGCAACTTCAAGGACCTGCTGGCGATGCCGCGCGCGCAGACCGAGAAACTGGCGATGGGCTCGAGTGGGCTCGCCAGCGGCCCGCACCTGGTTTACGAATGGCTGCGCATAAAAACCGGGCTGACGCTGAACCATGTGCCGTACAAGGGCGGCGGCCCTTCGCTGACCGATGCCGCCGCCGGGCAGATTCCGCTGGTGATGAATGCGGTGCCGGCAGCACTGCCGCATGTGCGTGCCGGACGGCTCAAGGTGCTGGCGATCACCAGCCCCAAACGCCATCCGCTGCTGCCGGATGCCGCGACCTTCGTCGAGTCGGGTGTTGCCGATTTCATCAGCTTCCAGTGGTACGGCATGCTCGGCCCGGCCGGACTGCCGCCGGCAGTGGCAGCGACGCTCAACGCCGCGATCAACAAGGGGCTGACCGCACCCGACGTGCGCGACCGCTTCATCAGCATGACCTTCGACATCAGCACCGGCAGCGCCGATGATTTCCGCAAGCTGCTGGTGTCTGAAGACCAGCGCTGGAAGGGTGTATTGAAGCAGGTGAAGATCCAGCTCGACTGAGCTTGTCCCCCTTCAAAACAACAAAGGCCGCAGCAGCGGCCTTTGTTGTTTGCGGCGATACCTCAACTACCGGTCAGCCTTTCAGCACGCCCAGCACCTCGTCCAGCATCTTCTTCGCGTCGCCGAAGAGCATGCGATTATTTTCCTTATAAAACAATGGGTTATCAACACCGGCATAACCCGAGGCCATGCTCCGCTTCATCACGATCGAAGTCTTCGCCTTCCACACCTCGAGCACCGGCATGCCGGCGATCGGGCTTGCCGGATCATCCTGCGCGGCCGGATTCACGATGTCGTTGGCGCCGATCACCATCGCCACATCGGTGTCGGGGAAGTCCTCGTTGAGTTCATCCATCTCGAGCACGATGTCGTAGGGCACTTTCGCTTCGGCGAGCAGCACGTTCATGTGGCCGGGCATGCGACCCGCGACGGGGTGGATGCCGAAACGTACGTTGACGCCCTTCTCGCGCAGGTGCCTGGTGATTTCCTGCACCGTGTGCTGGGCCTGTGCCACCGCCATGCCGTAGCCGGGAACGATGATCACGTTCTTCGCATC
The DNA here is from genome assembly GCA_019751125.1 of Burkholderiales bacterium. GTDB lineage: Bacteria > Pseudomonadota > Gammaproteobacteria > Burkholderiales > SG8-41. The sequence goes on from JAIENU010000145.1 coordinate 8,048, forward strand.
ACGCAGCAGCTCGGCGGTTTCCGCCGCGCTGACCGGAGTGGCCTCGCCCTGGGGCTGTGCCGCGGCGCCAGCCGCTGCTGGCGCGGGGGCGCCACCGCCGAAGCCGCCGGCAATCACGCTGATGAAATTGCGGTTCATCGCACGGCACATGATGTAGGACAGGATCGCGCCACTGGAGCCGACCAGCGCGCCGGTGACGATCAGCAGGTCATTCGACAGCATGAAGCCGGTGGCCGCGGCCGCCCAGCCCGAGTAGCTGTTGAGCATCGACACCACCACCGGCATGTCGGCGCCGCCGATGGCCATGACCATATGGATGCCGAAGAGCAGCGCGATCACCGACATCACCACGAGCGGCAGCATGCCGCTGCTGATTGAATCGGCCTGGATGAAGCGCGCACCGAAGTAAATCACCACCAGCAGGCCCGCCAGATTGAGCCAGTGCCGTGCCGGCAGCAGCAGCGGCTTGCCGCCGATCTTGCCGGAGAGCTTGCCGAAGGCAATGATCGAGCCGGAGAAGGTCACCAGTCCGATCAGGATGCCGATATAGATCTCGATCTCGTGGATGACTTTTTCCGCGCCCTGCAGATTGCCGGTGGCGGCCGGATCGATGTAGGTGGCAAAGCCGACCAGCGCTGCGGCAAGGCCGACCAGGCTGTGCATCAGCGCCACCAGCTCGGGCATCTGGGTCATCTTGACGGTGCGCGCGGCATAAAGGCCGACCGCGCCGCCAACGACCATCGCACCGACGATCCAGGCATAACCCTTGGCGGTGACCATCGGACCGAACACCGTGGCGAGCACGGCGATGGTCATGCCGATGATGCCGTAGAGGTTGCCGCGGCGCGAGGTTTCAGGGTGAGACAGGCCGCCGAGGCTGAGGATGAAAAGGATGATCGCGCCGATATAGGCGACCGTGACAAGGCTATATGACATCTGCGGTCTCCTATTTACGGAACATGTCGAGCATGCGCCGCGTCACCGCGAAGCCGCCGAACATGTTGATTGCGGTCAGCACGATGCCGGCCACTGCCAGCCCGAGTATCCAGGCGCCCGGCCGGCCGATCGCCTCGGTCACCGGCGGTGCCACCTGCACCAGCGCGCCGATGCAGATGATGCTGCTGATCGCATTGGTGACGCTCATCAGCGGTGTATGCAGCGCCGGTGTCACGTTCCACACCACCATGTAACCGACAAAACAGGCGAGCACGAACACGGTGAAGTGGCCAAGGAAGGCAGCGGGTGCGTAGGCACCGACAAACCAGAAGGCCAGTGCGCCGATGCCGAAGACCACGGCCAGCGCCTGCGCCGACATCGGTTCGCTGCTGCCGCCGTGGCCGTGGCCTTTTTTCTCCGCGGGCTTGGCTGCGGCCGCGGGTTTCGGCGGCGCAGCCGGCAACTGGATCGGTGGTGGCGGCCAGGTGATGCCGCCGTCCTTGATCACGGTCAGGCCGCGGATCGCGTCATCTTCCATGTTGACGTTGATCACGCCGTCCTTGGTCTTGCACAGCTCCTCGGCCAGGCGGAACAGGTTGGTCGCATACAGCGTGGATGACTGCTTGGCGAGGCGCGAATTGAGGTCGGTGTAGCCGACAATGGTCACGCCGTGCTTCACCACCGCCTTGCCGGCCTCGGTCAGTTCGCAGTTGCCGCCACGCTCGGCGGCCATGTCGACGATGACACTGCCCGGCTTCATGCTCTGCACCATCTCGGCGGTGATCAGCCGCGGCGCGGGTTTGCCCGGGATCAGTGCGGTGGTGATGATGATGTCGACCTCGCGCGCCTGCTTCGCATACATCTCGCGCTGTGCCTGCTGGAAGCCCTCGCTCATCACCTTGGCGTAACCGCCGCCGCCGGAGCCCTCTTCCTCGTAATCGACCTTGACGAATTCACCGCCCAGCGACACCACCTGGTCTGCGACCTCGGCGCGGGTATCGTTGGCGCGCACAATGGCACCCAGGCCCGCAGCCGTGCCGATCGCGGCAAGACCAGCGACACCGGCACCGGCGATGAACACCTTGGCCGGGGGCACCTTGCCCGCTGCGGTAATCTGGCCGTTGAAAAAGCGGCCGAATGCATTGGCGGCCTCGATCACCGCGCGATAACCGGCCACACCGGCCTGCGAAGTCAGCGCATCCATTTTCTGCGCGCGCGACAGCACACGCGGCAGCGAGTCAATCGCCAGCACCGTGGCCTTTTTTGCAGCCAGTTGCTGCATCAGCTCCGGGTTCTGCGCCGGCCAGACGAAGCCGATCAGGACGCCGCCTTCACGCATCAGGCCGACTTCTTCAGCCGTCGGCACCGCCACCTTGAACACGATGTCGGAACCGGACCACAGTTGGGCCGCCGAGGCTGCGATTTCCGCGCCTGCGGCACGGTAGCTGTCGTCGCTGCAGTTCGCGGCATCACCGGCACCGGACTGCACCATGACCCTGAAGCCAAGCTTGATCAGCTTTTCAACGACCTCGGGCACCGTGGCGACGCGTTTCTCGCCGGCTGCCGTTTCCTTCGGCACACCAATGATTTGTGGCATCACTTTCCCCTGATTTGATACGGATTTTCAGGCCGGCCTGAAACGGGCGTGGCACCCGCAACCCGGCGCGCCTGAGGCACGGCCGCGCGGGTCGTGCCGGACAAGAACAAACGCTGCCGATTATACGGCCAGATGATGGAAAAACGCAGTGTAAACAGTGAGTCAACGCAGGACTTATAACCCGGTGGGCCGCGCTTATAATCCGTCGATGCCCGCCATCCAGTTACTGCCCGAACTGCTGATCAACCAGATCGCCGCGGGCGAAGTCATCGAACGTCCCGCCTCGGCCCTGAAAGAGCTGCTCGAGAACAGCCTTGATGCCGGCGCGCAGGCCATCAACATTGAGCTCAGCGCCGGCGGCGTCAAGCTGGTTTCGGTCAGCGATGACGGCATGGGCATTGCCAGGCCGGAACTCAAGCTCGCGCTCGCCCGCCATGCCACCAGCAAGATCGGCTCGCTTGACGACCTTGAGCATGTCGCCAGCCTCGGTTTCCGCGGCGAGGCGCTCGCCAGCATCGCCTCGGTGTCGCGCATGGAACTCACCAGCCGCCACGCCGATGAGCGCCATGCCTGGCGCATCAGCGCCGAAGGCCCGGCGCTCGGCGAACCCGAACCGGCAACGCTGGCCCGCGGCACCCGCATCGATGTGCGCGAGCTGTATTTCAACACCCCGGCACGGCGCAAGTTCCTGAAATCCGAACCGACTGAATACGCGCACTGCGAGGAGGCCTTCCGCCGCATCGCACTGTCGCGCCCCGATGTCGCGTTCTCGCTGTCACACAACGGCCGCGCCCGTTTCCAGTTGAAGCCGCAGCCGCTGCCGGCACGCATCACCGCCATCCTCGGTGATGATTTCGGCGACGGCGCACTGCCAGTCGAAGAAACCGGCGGCCAGATCGCGCTGCGCGGCGCGATCAGTTCACCTTCCCATGCCAAGGGCACCCGCGACGCCCAGTATTTCTTCGTCAACGGCCGCTGCATCCGCGACAAGCTGGTGGCGCATGCCATCCGCCAGGCTTATGCCGATGTGCTGCACCACGACCGCCATCCGGCGTTTGTGCTGTTTCTGGATATCGATCCGCAACTGGTCGACGTCAACGTACATCCGGCCAAGGCCGAGGTGCGTTTCCGCGATTCCCGCGCCGCACACCAGTTCATCTTCCACGCGCTGCACAAGACACTGGCGCGTTCGGCCGGCGACACGGCAGCAGTGGCAACATCCGCCCCTGCACCAATGGCACCTGCACCTTCGGCGCCAGCCCAGTATTCCAGCCAGTCGATGATGCGCCTCGGCGTATCTCAGCCACTTGCATCCCAGCCGCTGGCGCTGTACGACACGCTGTTTGCACGACCTGCACCCGCAGCCGCGACGGCAACCGCGGTCCTGCCCGACTCGGCGCAACAAGCAGCGCCGCCGGCACTGCCCGCCGGCAACGACGAGCATCCGCTGGGCTTCGCGCTGGCCCAGCTCGCCGGCATCTACATCCTTGCCGAGAACAGCCAGGGCCTGATCATCATCGACATGCATGCCGCTCACGAACGCATCATGTACGAGCGCCTGAAAACCGCGCTCGACGGCCGCGCGATTCCGATGCAGCCGCTGCTGGTGCCGGTGCGCTTCAATGCCGAGGCGCTGGATGTCGCCACCGCCGAGGATGAGCATGAGGCGCTGCAGGATCTCGGCTTCGATGTCGCACCTGCCGGCCCCGGCGCGATCGTGGTGCGCGGCGTGCCGGCGCTGCTCGCCGACGCCGACACCCAGGCGCTGACGCTGGACGTGCTGCATGAAGTGCGCGAATTCGGCGCCAGCCGTATCGCCACCGAGCGACGCAACGAACTGCTCGGCACCATGGCCTGCCACGCCGCGGTGCGTGCCAACCGCCGGCTGACCATCCCCGAAATGAATGCGCTGCTGCGCGACATGGAAGCCACCGAACGCTCCGGCCAGTGCAACCACGGCCGCCCGACCTGGCATGCCTTCAGCGTGCATGACCTCGACCGCCTGTTCCGCCGCGGCGAATGATCGTAAACCATTGTTTTTATTGAATAAATAATGCCACCCTCTGCCCACCCGCCAGCCATCCTGCTGATGGGTCCGACAGCCAGCGGCAAGACCGCGGTCGCGGTGGCGCTCGCCACCACACTGCCCTGCGAAATCATCAGCGTCGACTCGGCGCTGGTCTACAAAGGCATGAACATCGGCACTGCGAAGCCGGATGCGGACATCCTCAACCGCGCGCCGCACCACCTGATCGACATCATCGAGCCGCATGAAAGCTACTCTGCGGCGAAATTCCGCGACGATGCACTGGCGCTGATGCGCGAGATCACCGAGCGCGGCAGGATTCCGCTGCTGGTGGGCGGCACCATGCTCTACTTCAAGGCGCTGGTCGAAGGCCTCAACGACCTGCCGGAAGCCGACTCGACCGTGCGCCTGATCATCGAGACCATGGCCGACGAGGAAGGCTGGCCCGCGGTGCACGAGAAACTGCGCAAGGTCGATCCGGAAACCGCCGCAAGGCTTGATCCCAACGATGCGCAGCGCATCCAGCGCGCGCTGGAGATCTACTACATCGCCGGCAAGTCGATGACCGACCTGCTGAAAAAACCCAAATACGTCTATTTCCCGTACACCCCGATCCGCATCGTGCTGACACCAAGCGACCGCGCGGTGCTGCACGAGCGCATCGCGCTGCGCTTCGAAGCAATGCTCGAAGCAGGGCTGGTCGATGAACTGCGCCGGTTGCGCGAGGAGTACGGCCTCGACGCCGGCATGCCGTCGATGCGCTGCGTCGGTTACCGCCAGGCCTGGGATTTCCTCGACCACCGCATCAGCCGTGCCGAGCTGCTCGAGCAGGGCATTGCCGCCACCCGCCAGCTCGCCAAGCGCCAGCTGACCTGGCTGCGCGGCATGGACAACGTTACCGAATTCGACTGCCTCGACCCGCAGCTCGGCGAACACGTGCTGGAATACCTGCGCATGGAACTCGAAGCGCTGGTAATCGCCGGCGAATCCTGACCGTACGGAAGAAGACCACCATGACCAGCCCTGGGCAAACACGCAAGGCATTGCTGCTCACCCCGGGCGCGGGACGGCGTTATGCGATGGGCCGCATCGAAGCCGTGTTCAAGGCTGACGGCGATGAAACCGGCTCGCGCTACTCGGTCTCCGAATGGTGGCTTGAAGCCAATACCAGCGGGCCCGGCGCGCATGCGCACGAAGAGGACGATCTGTTCTTCGTCATTCAGGGCACGATGTCCTTCCTCATCAACGGGCGCTGGACCGATGCGCCCCAGGGTTCATTCGTGCTGGTCCCGGGCGGCGCGACCCACGACTTCGAAAACCGCAGCCGCGATCGCGCCGGTGTGCTCAACCTGTCGATCCCCGGCGGCTTCGAGTCGGCAATGCCGGCGATCGCGCAATGGTTTGCAGACCATCCGCCGGGAAACGCCGGCGCCTGAAACCGGGGAGGCCACAACCATGCCCTTTGCCATCACCCGCGACGGCACCCGCCTGCACTATGAAACCGCCGGCAGGGGCACGCCGCTGGTCTTCGTCCACGAATTTTCCGGCGATGCGCGCAGCTGGGAACCGCAACTGCGCTTTTTTGCACGGCGTTACCGGGTGATCGTCTTCAACGCCCGCGGCTATCCGCCCTCCGACGTGCCGAAGGCGCGTTCGAAATACGCCTGGCGCATCGCCGTTGATGATGTCGCCGACCTGCTGCGCCACCTGCGCATCCGCAAGGCCCATGTCGCCGGCTGCTCGATGGGCGCCTACACCGCGCTGCAATTCGGCATCCGTCATCCGGCGATGGCGCTGTCGGTGACGTCGCTGGCCGCCGGCGCGGGCTCCGATCCGGCGACCCGCGCCGCCTTCCTGCGCAGCACCGAAGCCCATGCCCGCCTGTTCGAAACCGAGGGCACCGCCGCCGCGCTGCAGAGCCGCGGCATTTCACCCAGCCGTATACCGCAAAGCCTGAAGGACCCGCGGGGTTTCGCCGAATTCCTGCGCATCCACCGCAGCCATTCCGGCACCGGGCTCGCCGGCGTGCTGCGCGGGGTGCAGGCCAAACGCCCGCCGGTGTATGCACTGGAGCGCGCGCTGAAAAACTACCGGCCACCGCTGCTGGTGATGTGCGGTGACGAGGATGACAGCAGCATTGCGCCGGCGCTGTTCATCAAGAAGGTCTGCCGCAATGCGCGGCTGTGGGTCTGCCCGGCTTCCGGGCACACGCTGAACACCGAGGAACCGGAGCAGTTCAACCGCGTGCTGCTCGATTTCCTGACGCTGGTCGACAGCGGGCGCTGGACACCGCGCGACCCGCGGTCACTCCGCAGCTGAAGCACCACCACGGCAAAAAAACAGGGGCGCGAAATCCGCGCCCCTGTTTACATCCATTCTGCGTCGGCTGATTTACGTCAGCTTATTTACGCCCGGTATTGCGCAGGCGCACCGCCAGCGCCTTCAGCAGCGACAGGCCGAAGGCGGGGTTGGTCTTGATCAGGCTCAGGAAATCGTTGCGGTTGATCGACATCAGGCTGCAGTCGGTGCCTGCCGCAGCCGAAGCCGCGCGCTTGGACTGGTCAACCAGCGCCATTTCACCGAACACGCCGCCCGCCTTCACCAGCTCGACGATCTTCTCGCCGGCGGTGATGCGCACGATGCCGTCCATCACCACATACATGAAAATGCCGGCTTCACCCTCGCGCATGATCACCGCGTTTTTCGGCTGGAAAGCCGGTGGCCGGCCGGGGAAGTTGGAAGTCAGGTCCTTCAGCAGTGCGGCATCAAACACCGTGCCCGAGGTCGGAATGGTCTCGACGGTGCCGGCGCCTCCCTTGCCCAGCATCTGCATCGCCAGCGCAAGGCGCAGGCGCTTGATCATGATCGCCAGCAGCATCAGCGCAAACTCGGGCGCCTGCTGGATCGCGCCGGAAAAGGCCCCGGCCTCGAGCTCGATCACCTCGACCGCCGAACGCGCGGTGGCGGTGGCGCTGCGCGGCTCGCCGGTGAACACCGACATCTCGCCGAGCACCTCGCCGGCCTTGATCACATCCAGCGGCTTGCCGCCGCGGGTCAGCGCAACCTCGCCGCTGGCCACAAAAAACATGCTCTTGCCCTGGGCGCTCTCGGCAAACAGCGCCGCTCCCGCCGCGACACTGCGCGCCTTGCCATGGGTATGGAAAAACAGCCTTGCCACATTGGCGTTGTAAACGTCGCTTTGCGCAGGCCTGGAAGTAAAGTCGAGTTCGCCGCTCATGTCGTCCTGTCCATCTTGTTGCTGATACGTGCAGTGTTGAATGCCGGTTCGGGCGGTTTTTCATCCATCCGCCGCCCCCGAAATTGTTATAAGTCGCAGCACGCCGGCCCGTCAAGGCACAACGGCGGAAATGACGGTCTTTTACCCCCTTAAATCACGCATGCCCTCACACCGCCCGCGGATACGCTCCCGCGACATGGTGCCCGCATTCCGCAGTATCGAGACCCGTATCGTGGTTTTTTTCGTGGTGCTGCTTGCCGCAGTGCAACTTGCCGCCTATCTGGTGGTGAGCGCCGCCAACGATTACATCGCACGCCGCGAGATCTCGAGCCAGATCAGCGTCGGCGAGAGCGTGTTCGCGCGCCTTCTGGAGCAGAACGGCCGCCAGCTCGCCCAGGCGGCCACGGTGCTCGCCGCCGATTTCGGTTTTCGTGAAGCCATCGCCACCCGCGATGATGCAACCATCGGCTCGGTGCTGAAAAACCACGGCGCACGCATCAAGGCCGGCGTGGTACTGCTCTCCGGCCTCGACGGGCGGATGCTCGGCGGCAGCAGCGACACCTTTCCCTTCCCTGAACTGATGCAAAGCGCAGAACAGCGCGGCCAGGCCAGCGGCGTGGTACTGCTGGACGGCAAGCCTTACCAGATGGTGCTGGTGCCGGTGCTCGCGCCCCTGCCAATTGCCTGGGTCGCGATGGGCTTCATCATCGACGACAGGCTCGCGCAGGACATGCAGGGCCTGACCTCGCTGCAGGTCACCTTTCTCGCCGAGCATCCGGCACTTGGCTGGACCATCAGCGCCTCAACCCTGCCCGAGGCGGAGCGCGAAGCCCTCGCCGCGCGGCCCGACCAGGTGCTGCAGGCGCGGCTTGCCAATCTGGTGATCAATATCGGCGAGCAGCAGTACCTGACACGGCCGCTGACCCTGAGTGCGGTCGGCAGCCCGCCGGTGGTGGCGGTGCTGCAGCAATCCCTGAAAACCGCGCTGGAACCCTATACCGAACTGCAGGGCACGCTGTTCGACCTCGCGCTGGCCAGCGTGCTGGTGTCGTTGTTCGGCAGCATCGTGATCGGCCGCAGCGTGGCACGCCCGATCAACCGCCTCGCAACGATCGCACGGCGCATCCGTGACGGCGACTACAGCGAACGCGCAGACTTCCGCCAGCAGGACGAAATCGGCGAGCTCGCCTCGAGCTTCAACCACATGCGGGATGCCATCTCCAGCCGCGAGGAAAAAATCCTTCGCCTAGCCTACCAGGACACGCTGACCAGCCTGCCCAATCGCGCGCTCTTTAACGACCGCCTCGACCAGGCGATCCGGCTTGCGCGCCGCGACTGTGCGCCGCTGACCATCATGACCATGGATATTGACCGCTTCCGCAATGTCAACGACACGCTGGGGCATCCGGTTGGTGACCGGGTGCTGCAGGCGGTGGGCGCACGCCTCGGTGCACTGCTGCGCGAATCCGACACCATCGCCCGCCTTGGCGGCGATGAATTCGCGGTGATACTGCCCGGTGCAGGCATCGAGCAGGCGCGTGGTGTCGCGGAAAAAATCCTCAACGCACTGGACCACCAGATCATCATTGACGGCCAGCCGCTCGACGTGCGCATCAGCATCGGCATTGCCGGCTGCCCGGAGCATGGCGAAGACCCGTACACCCTGCTGCGCCACGCCGACGTCGCGATGTATGTCGCCAAGCGCGGCCACCACGGCCTGGCGGTGTTCGAAAAACACTTCCACCAGCCGCGCGAGGACTACCTGACGCTGCTCGGCGAACTGCGCCGCGCAGTGGACGAAAATCAGCTGACGCTGCACTTCCAGCCCAAGGTCGACCTGCGGAGCGGCGTTACCCGCCAGGCCGAGGCACTGGTGCGCTGGATTCATCCGCAGCGCGGCTTCGTGCCGCCGGGCGAATTCATCCCCTTTGCCGAACAGACTGGCTATCTGCGTGAAATGACGCGCTGGATCATCCGCCGCGCGATCCGCCAGTGCGGCGAGTGGCAGGCGCGCGGCCTTGAACTGACGGTCGCGGTGAACATCGGTGCGCGCGACCTGCTCGACCCCGAGTTGCCGGGTCTGGTTGCCGGAGAACTGCAGCAGCACGGCCTGGATGCGCGCTGGCTGGGCATCGAAATCACCGAAAGCGGCGTGATGGAAGACCCGGCGCGCGCGCTCGACACGCTGCGGCGCCTTGATGCCCTGGGCATCAAGCTCGCCATCGATGACTACGGCACCGGTTATTCCTCG
>JAIENU010000085.1 GCA_019751125.1 Burkholderiales bacterium
TGGCGCGCGGCCAGTTCGGCGCTGCGTCTTGCGTTGTCGAGGTCCTGCCGGGCTTTTTCCTCGTTGGCGAGGGCCTCGCGCACGCGCGAATTGACCACGCCACCCTGATACAGCGGGATCGCCAGCTGCAGCCCGACGACACGCGACTGGGTATCGGTGCCGGCACCACCCTGCACACCGGAACCCGAGCCGGCATCGCTGTAGGTCGCGAAGGCATCCAGGGTCGGCATGTGGGCGCCGCGGTTGCGCGCCACTTCCTGGGTGGCAAAAGCCATGTTCTGCTGGGCGATGCGCACCGTGTAGCTGTTTTCACGCGCGCGCTCGACCCAGGTTTCCATCGAATTCGGTGATGGCGGGGCAGGCACAAAAGTCTTGCCGGGGCCGGCGAGCCGCGGCGCGGCGCGGCCGATCAGCTGCTCCAGCGCGCGGTTTTTCACCTCGAGGTCGGCGCGGGCTGCGATCTCCTGCGAGGTCACCAGATCAAAGCGGGCCTGCGCCTCGTGGGTGTCGGTGATGGTGGCGTTGCCGACTTCGAAATTGCGTTTCGCCTGCTCGAGCTGCTGGGCAATCGCGGTCTTCTGCGCTTCGGTGAAGGACAGGTTGCTGCCGGCAAGCAGCACGTCGAAATAGGCCTGCGACACGCGCAGGATCAGGTCCTGCGCGGCGGCGGCAAACTGCGCATCGGCGAGTGCGACCTGGGTCTTGCCCTGGTCGTAGGCGACAAGGTTCTGCCTGCGATACAGCGGCTGGGTGACCGAGACCGAGGCCGAGTTGGAATTGAACTGCGCGTTGCTCGGCGCGATGGTCGGATTCCTGAAACGCAGGTCGCGGTCGTTGTGCTGGGTTGATGCGGAGAACGTCGCCTGCGGCAGCAGGCCGGCCAGGCCCTGAGGCAGTTTTTCCTGGGCGGCTTCGCGGCTGGCACGCGCCGCGCTGTAGACCGGGTCGGAACCCAGCGCGAGGCGGTAGATTTCAAGCAGGTCGGCGGCGCTTGCCGGCGAAACCGCGGTCAGCGTTGCAATGGCCGTTGCGGCCAGGAGGGCGCGTTTCATCGGCCGGTGCCGTTTCAGAACACGAAGCGTTTGGGTTGCGGCGCGTTTTGCAGCGGCGGGATGCAGGTTTCGAACAGGGTGACCGTGCGGCAGGCGCCACCGTCCACCCGCGTCACCAGCTGCGCCTGCATCACCGGCGCCTCGCCACAGACCGCAAGCAGGCGGCCGCCGGGTTTGAGCTGCTGGACGTAGGCGTCGGGCAATACCGGCATCGAGCCGGTGAGCACGATCACATCGTAAGGCCCGTGCTTGCCCCAGCCGCGTGCGGCATCCCCGGTCTCCAGCGTGACGTTGCGGATGCCGGCAGTGGCCAGTGCCGTGCCCGCGTTGCGGGTGAATTCAGGCTGGATGTCGACGCTGTAAACATGGCGCGAAAGGCTGGCCAGCAGTGCGGTCATGTGGCCGCTGCCGGTGCCGACCTCGAGCACGGCGTCGTCATCTCGCAAGGCCACTGCCTGCAGCATGCGTGCCTCGATTTTCGGCGCGAGCATCACTTCACCATGACCCAGCGGGATCTCGAGATCGGCGAAAGCCAGGGCGCGGTGCGACGGCGGCACAAAATCCTCACGGTGCACGCGCATCAGCAGATCAAGCACCACCGGGTCGAGCACTTCCCAGGTGCGGATCTGCTGTTCGACCATGAAAAAACGCGCGTGCTCGATGTCCTGGGCGGGCGCGGTGACCGAAGGCGGAGATGCGGGACTGGCGTTCATCACGGGGAGGGGCCGTTGAATAAGTGCTTGTTAATGAATGAGAAAAAAGCAAAAGTTGAAGGCGCTGCGAGCTTGCAATTATCCCATAATTCAATTAGCTTAAACATCACACGTAGGGGTCCTTGTCGCGCGGCAAAGACAGCTGAAAAACAGCTGGACATGCCGCGCTTCAGGGTGAGAAAGACCCTCATGACCTGACACGGGTAATGCCGTCGTAGGGAAGCGTGGCCGGCGCAGTAAATCAGCAGATGATGGACCGCCGCCTCCGCTCCTTCCGATATTTCCTCTGGAGCGAGACCATGAATGCCAATCCGAAGTTCCTTAACGCCACCGCCCGTGTTGACGAGGGCGCGGTCAAACCGCTGCCCAATTCACGCAAGATTTATGTCGAAGGCTCGCGCCCCGACATCCGCGTGCCGATGCGCGAGATTTCGCAGTCGGACACGCCGGCATCCTTCGGCGCGGAAAAGAATCCGCCGATTTTCGTTTATGACTGCTCCGGCCCGTACACCGATCCGTCGGTGAAGATCGACATCCGCTCCGGGCTCGCGCCGCTGCGGCAGCCATGGATCGAGGAGCGCAACGATACCGAGATGCTCGACGGCCCGACCTCGAAGTATGGCGTGGAGCGCCTGAACGACCAGAAGCTCGCCGAGCTGCGCTTCAACCTGAAGCGCAAGCCGCGCCGTGCGAAGACCGGCGGGAACCTCAGCGGCAATGTCACGCAGATGCACTACGCGCGCCGCGGCATCATCACGCCGGAAATGGAATTCATCGCGATCCGCGAAAACCTGGAGCGCGAGCGCTACATCGAAAGCCTGAAGGCCGGCGGCAAGACCGGTGCGCGGATGCTTGAACTGCTGGTCAGGCAGCACCGCGGCGAGTCCTTCGGCGCCGCCATCCCCGAACGCATCACCCCCGAGTTTGTCAGGGACGAAGTCGCGCGCGGGCGCGCCATCATCCCGGCGAATATCAACCACCCGGAGTCCGAGCCGATGATCATCGGCCGCAACTTCCTGGTGAAGATCAACGCCAACATCGGCAATTCCGCGCTGTCCTCCGGCATCGGTGAGGAAGTGGAGAAGATGACCTGGTCGATCCGCTGGGGCGGCGACACGGTGATGGATCTCTCCACCGGCAAGCACATCCACGAAACGCGCGAGTGGATCATCCGCAACTCGCCGGTGCCGATCGGCACCGTGCCGATCTACCAGGCGCTGGAAAAGGTGGAAGGTCGCGCGGAAGAACTCACCTGGGAGATCTACCGCGACACGCTGATCGAGCAGTGCGAGCAGGGCGTCGACTATTTCACCATCCACGCCGGCGTGCGGCTGCCGTACATCCCGATGACGGCCAAGCGCATGACCGGCATCGTTTCGCGCGGCGGCTCGATCATGGCCAAGTGGTGCCTTGCTCATCACAAGGAAAGTTTCCTCTATACGCACTTCGAAGATATCTGCGAGATCATGAAAGCCTACGACGTCAGCTTCTCGCTCGGCGATGGCCTGCGTCCCGGTTCGGGCTACGACGCCAACGACGAGGCCCAGCTCTCCGAACTGCGGACGCTCGGCGAACTGACCCAGGTGGCCTGGAAACACGATGTGCAGGTGATGATCGAAGGCCCCGGCCACGTGCCGATGCAGCTGATCAAGGAGAACATGGACATCCAGCTGAAGGAGTGCCACGAAGCGCCCTTCTATACGCTGGGGCCGCTGACCACCGACATCGCGCCGGGTTATGACCACATCACCAGCGCGATCGGCGCCGCCCAGATCGGCTGGTACGGCACCGCGATGCTGTGTTACGTCACGCCCAAGGAGCATCTCGGCCTGCCGGACAAGAACGACGTCAAGGACGGCATCATGGCCTACAAGATCGCGGCGCATGCCGCCGATCTCGCCAAGGGGCATCCCGGCGCGCAAATCCGCGACAACGCGCTGTCCAAGGCGCGCTTCGAGTTCCGCTGGGAAGACCAGTTCAACCTCGGCCTCGACCCGGACAAGGCGCGCGAATTCCACGACGAGACGCTGCCGCAGCAGGGCGCCAAGCTCGCGCATTTCTGTTCGATGTGCGGCCCGCATTTCTGCTCGATGAAAATCACCCAGGACGTGCGCGACTACGCGGCGGCGCAGGGTGTCGCCGAGCAGGACGCGCTGCAGAAGGGCATGCAGGAAAAAGCGAAGGAATTCGTCGAGCAGGGCGCCGAGGTGTACCGCAAGGCGTGACGCAATCGCGCGGCGGGGTACACCACCCCGCTGCCCGTGCGTTCTGGATGGCTGGAGCTTGTCCGGAGGAGTCCGACTATGAATCGCCGCCTGTTATCCCCGCTGTTGACCCTGTTGTTTCTGATGCTGTCTGCCGCGATACCCGCTGCGGCCGGCGATCGTGATCCCCTGGCCGGTGTTGAAGGCCTTGTTTCGCCGCAAACCCTGCTGGGTGGCGTAATCCGCGACAACGACATCAGCCTCGTATTCGATCATCTGCGCGCGGTAATGGCCGCCGCGGCCGCCGGCCGTGAAGCGCCGCCCATGCCCGAGTCGCTGACCCGCCGTCTTGATGAAGCCGGCAGCGAACTGCGCCAGCGCGGAACCCTGCTTGGACTGGCGCTGTCCCATGGCGCAGAACGCGCACTGCGTGAAGCCCTGCGGGAATTCACCGCGCCGCCACGTGCCGCGGAGTAGCGCCGGCCGGCAGCTAGAATGTGCGCGCACCGCGTGTTTCCCGCGCGGTGATTCTTCCTCACGGATGCGCAAAGGGTTCGCTTGAACAAGAAACTGTGGATTGCCGGCGGTGTGGCCGCCGTGGTGCTGCTGGGCGGACTGGGCTGGTGGCAATTCGGCCGCGAGGCCGAACAGCCCGCGTTTCGCAGCGTGAAGCTGGAGAACGGCAGTCTGGTCGCCGCGGTCTCCGCAACCGGCACGCTCAATCCGGTGACTTCGGTGCAGGTCGGTTCCCAGGTCTCGGGCCAGATCAAGGAAATCTTCGTCGACTACAACTCGGCGGTGAAAAAAGGCGACCTGATCGCGCGCATCGATCCCGAGTCGTTCACATTGCGTGTCAACCAGGCGATGGCCGACCTCGAGGCGGCGCGTGCAACCGCGCTGACCCAGCGCGCCAATGTCGCCGCGCTGCAGGCCGAGGTTTCGCGCGCCGAAGTCGCGCTGGCCGAAGCCGAGCGCAACCTGAAGCGCAATCAGATGCTGGTCGAAAAAGGCTTTGTGTCCCAGGCCGCGCTGGAGACTTCGCAGTCGGCAACAGCCATCGCGCGCGAGCAGGTGAAGACGGCGCAGGCGCAGCGTGCGGTGGGTGAGGCGCAGGTGAAGAATGGCGAGGCACTGGTGCGCCAGCGCGAATCCCAGCTCGCGCAGGCAAGGGTTGACCTCGAGCGCACCAGCATCCGCGCACCGGTCGACGGCATCGTGATTTCACGCGCGGTTGATGCCGGGCAGACGGTGGCCGCCAGCCTGCAGGCGCCGACACTGTTCCTGATCGCGCGCAACCTGACCGACATGCAGGTCGAAGCCTCGATCGACGAAGCGGAGATCGGTCGTGTCGCGATTGGCCAGGAGGTGACCTTCACCGTCGATTCCTTCCCGGGACGCAGCTTCAGCGGCAAGATCACCCAGGTGCGCAAGGCGGCGCAGGTGGTGCAGAACGTGGTCACCTACATCGCGGTGATTTCCGCACCCAATCCCGACATGACCCTGCTGCCGGGCATGACCACCAATGTGCGCATCGTCACCGCGCGCCGCGAGGACGTGCTGCGCGTGCCCAATGCGGCGTTGCGTTTCCGTCCGCCGGGTGTGGCCGATCCCGCCAAATCCGAGAAGTCTGAGCGTGCTGAAAAAAGTGACAAGGGTGAAAAAAGCGAGCGGGCAGAAAAAGGCGGCGACCGCGGTGCCGCATTGCGCGAGCGGCTGACCCGCGAGTTGAAGCTGACCGCCGAGCAACAGCAGAAGCTGGAAGCCATCCAGCGCGAAACCGGGCAGAAGATTGCCGCCATCGGCGCCGACAATCCGGCCGACCGCAAAAAGGAAATGGCCCGTCTGCGCGCCGAATCACGGGCACGCATCGCCGAAATTCTCGATCAGGAACAGCGCAAACAATACGAAGCCATCGTCGCCGAGCAATCGGGCCGCACCGCCTCCCGTGGCCGGGTATGGCTGCTTGATGCCGACGGCAAACCGAAATCAGTGGCACTGCGCCTGGGGGTGACCGATGGCAGCTTTACCGAGGTGCTGGGCAGCGAATTGAAGGCTGGCGACGAGGTGCTGATCGGCACCGCGACGGGGGCCGCTGCAGCCGCCAAGGGCAGCAATGCCCCGCGTTTCGGATTCTAAATTATTCAATAAAAACAATGACTTGCTGATATACTTCAAAAGTAAGCAAGCACATACATTGCCATGAGTTCACCACTGATCATCACCCGCGAACTGGCCAAGTCCTATGAACTGGGCGGGCTGTCCGTGCAGGCCCTGCGCGGGGTGTCGCTGGCCATCGGCAGTGGCGAATTTGTCGCGGTGATGGGGCCCTCGGGTTCCGGCAAATCCACATTCATGAACCTGCTTGGCTGCCTCGATACGCCGTCGAGCGGCGAATACCTGCTGGCCGGCGAGCGGGTTTCGGGACTGGATGGCGACGCACTGGCGGCGATCCGCAACCGCCGCATCGGTTTTGTGTTCCAGAGCTTCAACCTGCTGGCGCGGACCTCGGCGCTGGAGAACATTGCGCTGCCGCTGCTGTATTGCGGCGTGCCGGCGGCCGAGCGTGAACGCCGCGCCGCCGCACGACTGGCCGAAGTCGGGCTCGCCGAGCGTGGCCACCACCATCCGGCGCAACTTTCCGGCGGCCAGCAGCAGCGGGTGGCGATAGCCCGCGCGCTGGTCAACGATCCGGTGCTGATCCTTGCCGATGAACCCACTGGTGCACTCGACACATTGACCAGCTGTGAAGTAATGGCGCTGCTGCAGCAGCTGAACCGCGGCGGCATGACCGTGGTACTGGTTACCCACGAGCGCGACATCGCCGAATTCGCGCAACGCGTGGTCACCTTCCGCGACGGACGCGTGGTCGAGGACCAGCGCATTGCCGAACCGAAGGATGCCGCCGCAATGGCTGCCCAGCTGCGCGCCGGCGCCGGGGTGAATCCATGAACCTGCTGGCGAGCATGCGCATTGCGTTGCGCGCACTGCGCATCAACAAGCTGCGCAGCGCGCTGACCATGCTCGGCATCATCATCGGTGTCGCCGCGGTGATCACCATGATCGCGGTCGGCTCCGGCGCGCAGGAGCGCATCGAAAGCCAGATCAAGGGCCTCGGCACCAATCTGATCATCCTGATGCCGGGCTCCACCACTTCGGGCGGCGTGCGCATGGGCGCAGGCTCGCGCAACACGCTGACCGAAGAAGACGGTTATGCGATCCAGCGCGACATTGCCGCGGTGCAGGCCTCGGCGCCGACGCTGCGCGGCACCGGCCAGGTGGTCGGCGGCAGCGGCAACTGGTCGACGGCTTTCCAGGGCGTGACGCCGGAGTATTTCGAAGCGCGCAACTGGGTGGTGGCCCAGGGCCGCGGCCTCGAACCGCAGGACATCGCCAGCTCGGCCAAGGTCGCGCTGCTCGGCGACACCGTGGCCCGCAACCTGTTCGGCGACGCTGATCCGGTGGGTCAGTCGATCCGCATCCGCAAGGTGCCGTTCATCGTCATCGGCACGCTGGAGCGCAAAGGCCAGAGCCTGATGGGCCAGGACCAGGACGACGTGATCCTGATGCCGATCTCCACTGCGCGCAACCGCGTGCTGGGCCAGGCCAGCGGGCGGCTGCGCACCGTGGGTTCGGTGTCGATCAAGGTGCGCGACGGCGAAGACATGAAGGCGGCGGAGGAGCAGATCCGCGAGCTGCTGCGCCAGCGCCACCGCCTGCAGCCGGGGCAGGAGGATGATTTCTCGCTGCGCAACCTGTCCGAGGTGCTCGCCGCGCGCGAGGAGTCCTCGCGCATCATGGGCCTGCTGCTGGCTGCGGTGGCTTCGGTGTCGCTGCTGGTCGGCGGCATCGGCATCATGAACATCATGCTGGTGTCGGTGACCGAACGCACCCGCGAAATCGGTCTGCGCATGGCCGTTGGCGCGCGCGGCCGTGACATCCTCACCCAGTTTCTGGTCGAGGCCACCACGCTGGCGATCATCGGCGGACTGCTCGGCATCGCACTGGGCATCGGCGGCACGGTCGCCATCGGCCAGTTCGCCGGCTGGCCGATCCAGTTGAGCATCGAGCCGGTGCTGCTGGCGGTCGGCTTTGCCGCGGCCATCGGCATCTTTTTCGGTTTCTATCCCGCGCGCAAGGCTTCCCGCCTGCTGCCGATCGAAGCGCTGCGCTACGAATAAGGCTGTGCTGGCCGAGGCATCACTTACAATCACGCGCTCATGGATCCCGTACTGGCCTTCAAGGCCTTCATCCTCGGCCTTGTCGAGGGCCTCACTGAATTCCTGCCGATCTCGAGCACCGGCCATCTGATCCTCGCCGGCAGCCTGCTCGGCTTCAATGATGCCAAGGGCAAGGTCTTCGAACTGGTGATCCAGACCGGCGCGATGTTCGCCGTATGCTGGGAATACCGCGGCCGTTTCTGCAGCGTGATCCGCGGCATGGCAACGGAATTGCCGGCGCAGCGTTTTGTGCTCAACCTGATCGCAGCCTTTGTGCCCGCCGCCGTGCTCGGACTGGCCTTCGGCAGCCTGATCAAGGGCTATCTGTTTCATGCGGTGCCGGTGGCGATCGCGCTGATCGTCGGCGGCTTTGTCATCCTCTGGGCTGAGGGCCGCAGCCACGCGCCGCGCATTGATTCGGTGGATGCGATGACCTGGCGTGACGCGCTGAAAGTGGGTTTTGCGCAGGCGGTGGCGCTGATACCCGGCGTGTCGCGTTCGGGCGCAACCATCATTGGCGGCATGTTGCTCGGACTGTCGCGGCGCACCGCCACCGAGTTTTCGTTTTTTCTCGCGGTGCCGACGCTGGTCGCGGCCGGCGCCTACGATTTCTACAAGAACCGCGCCCTGTTCACGGCGGATGATCTCGGCATGTTCGGCATCGGCATCGCCACCGCCTTCGTCTCAGCCTATCTGTGCATCCGCTGGCTGGTGCGTTATGTCGCCAGCCACGACTTCCGGCCTTTCGCCTGGTACCGCATCGGCTTCGGCCTGTTCATCCTGATCAGTGCTTACAGCGGACTCATAAACTGGTGATGCGCAGTAGGTAATAAATCTAGCCCTGCACCCAGGGCAGGCCCGCGGCGCGCCAGCCGCCGACGGTGCTGCGATGGCCCTGACCGTCGCGATCGCCCTCGAAACCTTCGAGCACGTTGTAGCAATCACTGAAACCGGACTGCATCGCGATCATCGCCGCGTTGTGTGAACGGCCGCCACTGCGGCAGATGAAAAACACCGGCGCATCGGCCGGCACCTGCGCCGCGAGTTGCTCGACAAAGGCCGGATTGGGCCGGTTGCCGGGATAGGTCAGCAGTTCGATTTCGATCGCGCCGGGGATGCGACCCACCCAATCCCATTCGGCACGGGTGCGGACATCGACCAGTTTGGCGCCCGGCAGGTTTTTCAGCAGCGCATGGGCTTCCTGCGGCAGAACGGCGCCACTGTAGGGCAGGCCCATGTCGCCGGCGCGGGCGGAGGCGGCATCGAGCAGGGATTGGGTATCACTCATGGCTGGTCTTTTGCACAAAGGGGTGTTGAGGGCTTCAGATTCTAACGGAGTGTGCCTCGGCGAGCGCCGCACAAAAAGTGTGCATGAAGTTTTGATGTGCACTACAATGGTGCAAATATCCGTGGATGCACCATATTTAATCCATGTGGCTCAATCACTTAGCCATGCACCGCCTTGGTACATATCCTGCTCTTTAAGGCCGCGGAGCAAAATTTTCCCCTTAATCGTTCGCAATCGTTAGGAGAGTTAGATGGGAAGCACTGCCGATGTCATGAAGTCGTTGAAGGACAACGAAGTCAAGTTCGTTGACCTGCGTTTCACCGATACCCGGGGCAAGGAGCAGCATGTGTCCGTGCCGAGCAAGATGTTCGGTGAAGACAAATTTACCGACGGCCATGCCTTTGACGGCTCGTCGATCGCCGGCTGGAAGGGCATCCAGGCTTCGGACATGCTGCTGATGCCGGATCCGGACAGCGCCCGTATGGACCCGTTTACCGACGAAGCGACCCTGATCCTGACCTGCGACGTGATCGAACCCGCCGACGGCAAGGGTTACGACCGCGATCCGCGTTCAATCGCCAAGCGCGGCGAGGCCTACCTCAAGTCCACCGGCATTGGCGATACCGCCTACTTCGGTCCGGAACCCGAATTCTTCATTTTTGATTCGGTGACCTGGAATGTCGACATGTCCGGCGCCTCGGTCAAGGTGAAAACCTCCGAAGCCCCGTGGTCCTCGGGCGACGACATGGAAGGCGGCAACATGGGCCATCGTCCGCCGATCAAGGGCGGTTACTTCCCCGTTCCGCCGGTCGATTCGCTGCAGGACATCCGTTCGGCGATGTGCCTCGCTCTCGAAGAGCAGGGCGTGCCGGTCGAAGTGCACCACCACGAAGTGGCGGCGCCGGGCCAGTGCGAAATCGGCACCCTGTTCTCCAGCCTGGTGAAACGTGCCGACTGGAACCAGATCCTGAAATACACCGTGCACAACGTCGCACATTCCTACGGCAAGACCGCGACCTTCATGCCGAAACCCATCGTTGGTGACAATGGTTCGGGCATGCACGTGCACCAGTCGCTGTGGAAGGGCGGCCAGAACCTGTTCAGCGGCAACGGTTATGCCGGCCTGTCTGAACTGGCGCTGTTCTACATCGGCGGCATCATCAAGCACGCCCGTGCGCTGAACGCGATCACCAACCCTGGCACCAACTCGTACAAGCGACTGGTCCCGGGTTTTGAAGCGCCGATCAACCTCGCCTACTCCGCGAAAAACCGTTCGGCTTCGATTCGCATTCCGCACGTTGCCAGCCCGAAAGCGCGCCGCATCGAAGTGCGCTTCCCGGATCCGACCGCGAATCCGTACCTGGCGTTTACCGCGATGATGATGGCCGGCCTCGACGGCATCCAGAACAAGATTCACCCCGGTGATGCCGTGGACAAGAATCTGTACGACCTGCCGCCGGAAGAGGCGAAAAAAGTGCCGAATGTCTGTTCGTCGCTGGATCAAGCGCTGGAAACCCTCGACAAGGACCGCGAGTTCCTGACCCGTGGTGGCGTGTTCTCGAACGACATGATCGACGCCTACATCGAGCTGAAGATGGAGGAGGTCACTGCGTTCCGCATGACCACGCATCCGCTGGAATTCCAGATGTATTACAGCCTCTGATCGACATGGACCATTCAAAAGGGCGGGCGCGTGCCCGCCCTTTTGTTTTCCGCGAACAACGACGTTTGCAATTGCCATTTTCCCTTTGCTGACATAGACTTAGCGAGCCATTCCGATGTTGCCAGCCGTTCCCGCGCGCAGCGCGCCCACCAAGGCAACCGGTCTTTATGCGGTTTTATCCGAGGCCGAAGATGCGCTTGTCCCAGCCCCTGTTTTTTTACCTGACTTGCCCCCTGCTGCTGTGCGCCCTGGCGCTGCCGGCCCACGCCGAAATCTGGGAGTGCGTGGATCGCGACGGCAACAAGCGGTTCACCAACGTCAAATCGGAAGCGGCCGGCTGCAAACCGATGAACCTGCCGCCCATGAGCACCGTGCCGGCGCCGAAACCGGCCACCGCAGGCAAACCTGCGGCACCGGCGTCCTCGGCGAGCGGCGGCGATTTTCCGAAGGTCGATCCCTCGACCCAGCAGCAACGCGACAACGGCCGGCGCAAGATCCTCGAGCAGGAACTGTCCAACGAAGAGAAGCTGCTCGAGCAGGCGCGTCGCGATCTGGCCGAGCAGGAGGCCACCCGGCTGGGCAACGAGCGCAACTACCAGCGTGTGCTGGAGCGCCTCGAACCGTTCAAGAAAAAAGTGGCCTTGCACGAGGGCAACGTCGCCAATCTGCGCAAGGAAATCGGCGCCCTGCGCTGAGTCTGCATGCCGCTTTTCGCGGCGCTTTCTGTGGCTTGCCTGATGCTGGCCTGCATCTTGCTCATGAATGCGGAGTGCGTTGATGAACGCCGCCGCAATATCGGGTCCGCTCGCTGGTCTGGACCAGCTGGCCACCGCGGTGGTTGTCATCGACGACGGGCAATCCGTCCTCTACATGAATCCTTCCGCCGAAAATCTGTTCGAACTTTCGCAATCCAGCGTGGCCGGCCTGACGCTGGAGCGCCTGCTCGGCGAGAACGCGGTGCTCAGCGCCGCGATCAGCCAGTCGCGCGCCAACCATTCGGCTTACACCGAGCACGAGCTTGAAATCATCGCCCACAGCCGCCAGCGGCTGAACCTCGCCTGCACGGTGTGCCCGGCTGAATTCCCGGGCAAGGGGCCGGCGATGCTGCTCGAATTCCGCCAGATCGACCGCCAGCTGCGCGTCGAACGCGAAGCGCGGCTGCTTGAGCAAAGCCAGGCCCACCGCGACCTGATCCGCAATCTTGCCCACGAGATCAAGAATCCGCTGGGCGGCATCCGTGGCGCTGCACAACTGCTCGACCGCGAGCTCGAGCGCCCGGCGCTGCACGAATACACCCAGGTCATCATCAAGGAGTCCGACCGCCTGCAGTCGCTGATGGACCGCCTGCTGACGCCGCACCGCCTGCCGCTGCCGGGGCCGGTGAACATCCACGAAGTGCTCGAACGTGTGCGCAGCGTGATGGTGGCCGAGTTCTCCGGCATCGCGGTGCGCCGCGACTATGACACCAGCCTGCCGCTGCTGACCGGCGACCGCGAACAGCTGATCCAGGTGGTGCTCAACATCGTGCGCAACGCCGCCCAGGCGATCAAGGGTGCGGACACTGCCAACGGCGAAATCCGCCTGCGTACGAGGGTTGCGCGCCAGGTGACGCTGTCGCGCCGCCGTTACCGCCACGCCGTGCAGATCGACATCTGCGACAACGGCCCCGGCATTCCCGAAAACATGAAGGAGCGTGTGTTCCAGCCGCTGATTTCCGGCCGCGAGGGCGGCAGTGGCCTCGGCCTCACCATCGCGCACAACTTCATTACCCAGCACCGCGGCACGATCACCTTCGACAGCGCGCCCGGCAAAACCTGTTTCACGCTGCTGCTGCCGGTGCAGGACGATGCCCGGCCCGCCGCGCAGCATTGACTGAAAAAACGATGAAAGAAATAAGATCATGAAACCTGTCTGGATCATCGACGATGATCGTTCCATCCGCTGGGTGTTCGAAAAAGCGCTGACGCGCGAGAACATCGCCTTCAAGGCCTTTTCCTCGGCGCGCGAGGCGCTGACCGCGCTGGATGACGAAGTGCCGCAGGTGGTGGTCAGCGATATCCGTATGCCCGGCGAGTCCGGACTCGAGCTGTTGCAGCAGGCCAAGGCCAGACATCCGGCACTGCCGGTGATCATCATGACCGCGTACTCCGACCTTGAAAGCGCGGTCACCGCCTTCCAGGGCGGCGCCTACGAATACCTGCCCAAGCCCTTTGATGTCGACCACGCGGTGGAACTGATCCGCCGCGCGATGGACGAAAGCGTGCGCCAGGATTCGACAGGTGAAGTGGTCGAATCGATGCCCGAAATGCTCGGCCAGGCGCCGGCGATGCAGGAGGTGTTCCGCGCCATCGGCCGCCTGTCGCAATCCCATGCCACGGTGCTGATCACCGGCGAATCAGGCAGCGGCAAGGAACTGGTGGCGAGCGCGCTGCATCGTCACAGCCCGCGTGCCGGCCGCCCGTTCATCGCGATCAACACCGCGGCGATTCCGAAGGAGCTGCTCGAATCCGAGCTCTTCGGCCATGAGCGCGGCGCCTTCACCGGCGCGCAGAACATGCGCCGCGGCCGTTTCGAACAGGCCGAAGGCGGCACGCTGTTCCTCGACGAGATCGGCGACATGCCGCAGGAGCTGCAGACGCGGCTGCTGCGTGTGTTGTCCGATGGCCATTTCTACCGCGTCGGCGGCCACCAGCCGATCAAGGCCAATGTGCGCGTGATCGCGGCCACCCACCAGGACCTCGAAGCCAGGGTCAAGCAGGGCCTGTTCCGCGAAGACCTGTTCCACCGCCTGAATGTGATCCGCCTGCGCCTGCCGCCGCTACGCGAGCGGCGCGAGGACATCCCGCTGCTGGCACGGCACTTCCTGCAGAAGAGCGCGCGCGACCTCGGCGTTGAACCGAAGCGGCTGTCGGAAGCGACGCTGAACTACGTCGCGATGCAGGACCTGCCGGGCAACGTGCGCCAGCTCGAGAATCTCTGCCACTGGCTGACCGTGATGGCGCCGGCGGCGATGATCGAGGTCAAGGACCTGCCGCCGGAAATGCGCAGCGAATCCGTGGCCACCGGCACCGAAGACTGGGCTGCTGCGCTGGGCCGCGAGGCCGAGCTGCGTCTGCACCGCGGTGAAACCGCGATCATGGACGAACTTACCCAGCAGTTTGAGCGCACGTTAATACTCAAGGCGCTGGCACAGACCGGCGGCCGCCGCATCGAGGCCGCGCAGTTGCTCGGCCTCGGCCGCAACACACTGACGCGCAAAATCCAGGAATTAAAACTCGAGCCGGGTCGCGGCGAAGACGCCTGATAGCCTGAGGCGGGCCGGATCAGACCGAGAATTCGGCGACCACCGGCGCGTGATCCGATGGCCGTTCGTTGCCCCGCGGCACGGTGTCAATGGTTGACGCAGTACAGGCAGCCGCCAGCGGTTTTGAGGCGAGGATGTGGTCGATACGCAGGCCCATCTTGCGACGGAAGGCGTTCATCCGGTAATCCCACCACGAGTACGAACGTTCCGGCTGTTCGAACTGGCGGAAGGTGTCGCTGAGTCCCAGCGCGAGCAGGCCTTGGAAGGCTGCGCGTTCGGCATCGCTGCACAGCACCTTGCCGGCCCAGGCCTGCGGGTCGTGCACATCGGCATCGGCCGGCGCGATGTTGAAGTCGCCGAGCAGCGCGAGTTTCGGATAACGCTGCAGTTCATCGCGCAGCCAGGCGGTCAGCGCGGCATACCACTCGAGCTTGTAGCGATACTTGTCGGATTCCACCGACTCGCCGTTGGGCATATAGCCGCAGACCACACGTACACCGTCGAGCGTGGCGGCGATCATCCGTTTCTGCGGATCGGCGTAGCCGGGAATGCCGGCGACCACATCATCGACCGGCTTGCGGCTGATGATGGCGACGCCGTTATAGGTTTTCTGGCCGCTGAACGCCACGTGATAACCCGCGGCCTCGATCTCCGCGCGCGGGAAATTGTGATCCTCGAGTTTGGTTTCCTGCAGGCACAGCGCGTCGGGCTGATGTTGTTCCAGCCAGGGCAGCACCTGCGGCAGGCGTACCTTCAGCGAGTTGACGTTCCAGGCGGCCAGCTTCACGGCGTGGGGGCCGATGCTGGCGGGGGTGGTGCGGTGGGTGCCGCAGTACCGGGAGCCGCAGCGGCCGGCGCATCGGCGGGTGCCGGTTTGGGCGCAGGCGGCGGCACCGGTTTGGGCTGCGGCTTGGCGCCGATCACCACGCGCGGATAACCCGCGGCATCCAGCGCCGAATCCCAGGCGCCTTCTTCGTAGCCGCGCAGTGCCTGGCGGCCGACAAACAGCAGCGGCACTTCGAGCCGGCCTTCGGTGAGTTTCTTGTAGGTCTCGATGTCGTCCTGCGGATTGCGCTCGCTGAAGGGCAGGCCGCGGCGGTTGAGGTGGGCGCGTGCCTTGGTGCAGCCGTCACCACAGTCGGTGACGTAGAGCACCAGCGGGAAATTCTGCATCGCCTGCTGCACGCTGAACGGCAGGGTCGAGGTCTCGACCACACTGCCGCCAACCGTGCGGCGTTCGACTTTCTTGGCGTTGGCCGGCGGCGGCGTGTCGCGCCATTCGACGCGGCCTTTTTCATCGACCCAGCGGTAAAGCTGCGCGGCCTGCGCGGCAGTGGCGGTCAGCAGCAGTGTGATCACACAAACCAGGGTTTTCATTTCGGTACCTCGGTCATGAATTTCGGACGGCACAGCCGCAGATGATACCCCGTGCCGGTCACGCCGCCTGCAGCGTCATACCGTTGTGGCGCAGCAGCGCGTCGATCTTCGGTTCGCGGCCGCGGAAGGCGACAAAGGATTCCAGTGCCGGCCGGCTGCCGCCGACACCGAGCACCTCGTCCCAGAAGCGCAGGCCGGTCTTCGCATCCAGCACGCCGTTTTCCTCGAACAGGCTGTAGGCGTCGGCTGACAGCACTTCAGCCCATTTGTAGCTGTAGTAGCCCGCGGCATAACCGCCGGCGAAGATGTGCGAGAAATTGTTCGGGAAGCGGTTGTAGGCGGGCGGGAACAACACCGCGACTTCCCGGCGCACTTCATCCAGCAATTGCAGCGCGGTCCTGCCGCCGGCCGGATCGAAATCATGGTGCAGCTGCAGGTCGAACAGCGCGAACTCGATCTGGCGCATGGTCTGCAGCCCGCTCTGGAAGTTCTTTGCCGCGATCATCTTGTCGAACAGGGCCTTCGGCAGCGGCTTGCCGCTGTCGGCGTGGCGGGTCATTGGCTGCACCACGCTCCATTCCCAGCAGAAGTTTTCCATGAACTGGCTGGGCAGCTCCACGGCATCCCATTCGACGCCGTTGATGCCGGAAACGCCGAGGTAATCGACGCGGGTCAGCAGGTGGTGCAGGCCGTGACCGAACTCGTGGAACAGCGTGATCACCTCGTCGTGGGTGAACAGCGCCGGCTTGCCGCCGACCGGTGCCGAGAAATTGCAGTTGAGATAGGCCACCGGGGTCTGCGTGCCGGTGGTGGTGGCACGGCGGGTGATCGCGTCGTCCATCCACGCGCCGCCACGCTTGGTCGAACGCGCGTAAAGGTCGAGGTAGAACTGGCCGACCAGCGCACCGGCCTTGTCGCGGATCGAGAAAAAGCGCACCTCGGGGCTCCAGGTCGGCGCCTCGGTCGGGCTGATGGTCAGGCCGAACAGCGTTTCGACGACCTTGAACATGCCGGG
This sequence comes from Burkholderiales bacterium, assembly GCA_019751125.1. GTDB lineage: Bacteria > Pseudomonadota > Gammaproteobacteria > Burkholderiales > SG8-41. The sequence goes on from JAIENU010000085.1 coordinate 16,834, forward strand.
CAGCACCGTGGTTTCCGGGAAGTACTGCTTGACCTCGTTTTCAGAGAAGGCGTAACGCGCGCCGCGCAGTTTTTCCGAGACATAGGCAATGTCCCAGGCGTCCAGCGCGGCCATGCCCAGCTCCTTGCGAGCAAATTCGCGCAGCTCGGCAAGATCGCGTTGGGCATGCGGTTTGGCGCGCACGGCGAGGTCGCGCAGGAACTGCATCACCTGCTGCGGTGTGTCCGCCATCTTCGCTTCCAGCGAGTATTCGGCGTAGCTGCCGAAGCCGAGCAGCTGCGCCATTTCGCGGCGCAGTGCGACGATTTCGGCGATCAGCGGCGTGTTGTCGAGTTTGGCGTCGCCGAATTCGGCGGCGCGGGTGACGTAGGCGTGGTACATGCGCTCGCGCAGGGCGCGGTCGTCGGCGTACTGCAGCACCGGCAGGTAGGAGGGCGCATGCAGCGTGAATTTCCAGCCGTCCTTGCCTTCGGCCTGCGCCGCTTCACGCGCGGCTTCGCGGGCATCGTCCGGCAGTCCGGCGAGCCCGGCCTCGTCGCTGATGAAGTGCGACCAGGCATTGGTGGCGTCGAGCAGGTTGTCGCTGAAGCGCGAGCCGAGCATCGACAGCCGGTCGCGGATTTCGGTGTAGCGCGGCCGCTTGTCGGCAGCGAGTTCGGCGCCGCCGAGGCGGAAATCACGCACTTCGTTGTCGATGATTTTTTTCTGCGCCGCGGACAGCGTGGTGAAGGCGGCGGATGAGCGCAAGGCCTTGAATTTTTTGTACAGCCCCTCGTGCTGGCCGAGCTCGGTGTAGTACTGCGAAATTTTCGGCAGGTTGCCGTTGTAGGCCTCGCGCAGTTCGGGGCTGTTCACCACGGCGTTGAGATGGCCGACCTGGCCCCAGGCGCGGTGCAGGCGTTCATTGGCGTCTTCCAGCGGTCCGGCGAAGTTGTCCCAGGTCGGTGCTGCAGTGTCGGCAGCAAGCCGCGCGATCAATGCACGGTTTTCAGCGAGCAGCTGCTCCACTGCCGGTGTAACCAGCTCCGGTTTGAAATCGGCAAAGCGGGGCAGGCCCGAGACATCGAGCAGGGGATTTAATGAGGGATTCATGGCGCCTGTCTTCTACGTTTCGTTATGCAACTGGGGGCGATGGCCGGTAGTGCAAGGGGATGGTCAGCATGGGACCGGGAATCTGCCTGCAAGTTTAGCAGGCCACCGCCGTCATTTCGACAGCGGATTAATATAAACCATTGTTTTTATTGACTATTTTCTCTCGAATACGAGGTTGCCGCTGACCAGTGTGTGGGACACACGGCCGCGCAGCTCGTAGCCGGAGAAGGGGGTGTTCTT
>JAIENU010000091.1 GCA_019751125.1 Burkholderiales bacterium
AGCGCGCGGCCGAAGGCGATCAAGGCCTCATCGTGGCGATTCAGTTCATGCAGCGCGACCCCCTTGTTCACCCAGGCTTCGGCATAGTCGTCACGCCGCTGTAACGCCTGCCCGAAATGTGCCAGCGCCTCGGCGTAACGACGCTGGTCGTAGTCAATCAGCCCGCGCTGCAGCCAGGCATCGGCAAGATCCGGCGCCAGCTGCAAGGCGCGCTCGCAGTCGGCAAGCGCCTCCGGGTAACGCCGCCGGTCGCGCAGCAGCGCCGCGCGGTTGACCCAGCCCATCGCATAAGCGGGCTGGATTTCCAGTGCACGGTCGCAGGATGCCAGCGCCTCTGCCTCGCGGCGCAACGCGCGCAGCGTGTTGCCGCGGTTGGACCAGCCTTCGGCATAACCGGGATCGAGTTCCAGCGCGCGCTGATAGGCCGCGAGCGCTTCTTCGTGGCGGCCCATCGCATGCAGGGTGCCGGCACGGTTGGACCAGCCCCGCGCGTACGCCGCGTCGAGGGCCAGCGCGCGGTCGTGCGCGGCGAGCGCCTCGTCGTAACGGCGCAGCTCATGCAGGGTATTGCCCTGGTTGGACCACAGCCCGGATTCCGCCGGTCGCAGTTGCAGCGCCTGCTGGTGGCAGTCGAGCGCAGCCTCGAATTCGCGCAGCTCGTTGAGGATCGCGCCGAGGTTGGCCAGCCATTCAAATTGCTGCGAATCACCCTGCAGCGCCTTGCGATAGGCCTCGGCGGCCTCGCGCAGCTCGCCGCCACGATCATGCAGGGCGGCCAGCAGCGCCCAGCCCCCGGCGTGACCGGGGTCGATGGCCAGGGCCTTGCGGCAGGCGGCAACAGCCGCTGCGACATCGTCGAGCTGCGCTTCAATCTGCGCCAGGTTGAGCCATCCCTCTGCGGCGCTTTCGTCCAGCGCCACGGCGCGGCGCGCGTGCCCGCGCGCGGCATCGAGCTTGCCGAGCCGCGCTTCGGTCGCGGCGAGATTGGTCAGTATCGAGGCACGGTCCGGCGCAAGCCGCAGTGCCTCGTTGAATTTGGCTTCCGCCTGCGCCAGCGCATCGCGGGCAAGCAGCTCGATGCCCTCGAAGAACAGCGCCTTTGCGGCCTCGAGATCACTCATCGCCGCAGGTGCCGGCAACGATGGCGGGAACGGAGCTTATTCGATGCCCGCGGCGACAAACAGCGGCTTGCCCACCGGGCCGCCGAAGAATTTCACCAGTTCCTGCGCCAGCGCCTTCTGCGTGCCAGCGCTCATCGGCGTGGCGATGTACGAGGTGTAGTTCTGGATTTCCGGCGGGAAGGGACCGACCAGGATCAGGCCATGCTCCTTCTCGAGCAGGATTTCGGTGATCGGACCGAAGGCCACTTCGCGGCCCTTGCCCTTCAGCGCATGCTTCATCACCTCTGCGCCGGTGGTATAACGCGCGGCTTTGCCCTGCACCTGCTCATAGATACCCCATTTTTTCAGCAGGTTCTCGAAATAAAGTCCGGTGGTCGCGGTGTTGAACACGATCGACTCGGCCTCGAGCACGGTTTTCTTGATGTCATCGACCGTGGCAATCGCCGGACGAGGCGCACCAGGACGGATCGCGACGCCGGAGCCGACACGACCGACATCGACACCACCCGCCTCAACGCGGCCCGCCTCGAGGAATTCCTTGACCGCCACCGGCGGTGCGACGATGACGTCAAAGGTGTCGCCGGCAGCCACCCGCTTGCGCATCTGCGGCGTGGTCTGGAAGGTGATCGTCACCTTGTGACCGGTCTGTTTTTCGAAAGCCGCCGCGGCCGCCTTGATACCGGGTTCGATCGCGCCGCCGCTCATTACGGTGATTTCGGCAGCCTGTACCGCACTGGCGAACACCACACCTGCAACCACAGCCCAATATTTGTTCATTGATGGTCTCCGACAATAGTTCGTAAAACTTCAGGTTCAGGAAATTCCGGTTTTCGCAAACAGCGCCTTCGCTTCGGCCGACACCAGTGCCCGTGCCAGCGCCGCCGCCTGCTGCGGCTGGCTGCTCGCGGTGGATGCGGCCGCATCATAGGTGGTGATTTTCGCAGCCACCGGCGGCAGCGGTGCGGCGAGTTTGATGCGGCAGCCCTTGTCCATCAGCACCATCGCCTCGGACACCTGGCCGAAACCGATGGCGCCGGTGCCGCCGGCCTCGACGCCGCGCATCACTTCAGAGCCGGTATCGACCACCGCAATTTTTGACGCCAGGGATTCCGCCAGTCCGAGGTCGGCCAGCAGCTTTTCGATATAAACGCCGGTCGAAGCGCGGTTGTAGACGATTTTTGTCGCCGCCAGCAGCGCGCTACGGAAGGCCTCGGCATCCGGCAGCTCCAGCCCGGGTGCATCGGCATGGAGCACGATGCTCATGCGCGAGCTGCCGACGCGACCGCGGGTGGCCAGATCAATGCGCTGTGCCGCGGCGAGTTCGTCCATCACCGCCGGCGTGGCCACCACCACATCGACCACTTCACCACCACCGATGCGCTGACGCAGTTTCGGCACCGGCGTGAATTCCGGTTCCACCTTGACCCCGGCGTCCTGCTCGAACTGCGCGGCCACCATCGCCACGCCGCGCTTCACCGCGCCACCACTCAATATCTTCAATGCAGCCATTGCGGATTCCGTTTCAGTCAATGCCGGTGGCGGACATCGCGGCGCGCGCATCGGCAGTCGTCAGGTAGGCGATGAATGCGGCAGCAGCCTCGCCACCGCCGCCGGCCGCGGTGGCTGCGGCGTCATAGGCGGTGATGCTCTGCAGCGCATCGGGCAGCGGACCTGCAAGCTCGATCGCCACACCCTTGTCGATCAGCTCGCGGATTTCCGGCAGCTGCCCGGCGCCGAGCAGTTTTTCCGGCGAGCCCGCGACCATATCCATCACCTTCACCGCATCCTGCTGGCGGCGGACCTTGTCCGCGGCAAAACCCTGCTGCTCGAGCAGCTTCGCCACGTAGTTGCCGCTGTTTGCGAGATTAGCCACAACCGCATCAGCCTGCCCGACCGCGTGCTTGAACGCCTCGGTGCTGGACAGATCCGGCCGCGCAGCACCCTTGCGTATCGCCAGTCCCATGCGTGCACGGCCCAGCGTGGTGCGTGTCGCCGCCTTGACACGGCCCGCAGCGGCAAATTCGTCCATCGTTGCCGAGGGCACCACGGCGATATCCACCGCCTCGCCGGCCAGCACACGTTCACGAACCGTCGGTGCGCCGGTGAATTCCACAGTGACCTCGTGGCCGCTGGCTTTGCCGAAGGCTGCGGCAACCTGGGTGATGCCGCGTTTGACCGGGCCTGCGCCGAGTATTTTCAGTTGTGCCATGGTTATCTGTCTTCTCGCTTTTCTTGTCTGCTTTTATCAATCGGCCGCATCTAATCAGCCGCATCTAATCGGCTTTTGCGCCGGATTCCTTGATGACCTTGGCCCATTTCGGAATTTCGGCCTTGATATGGGCGGCGAATTTCTCCGGTGTGCCGCCCTCGATGATCGCGCCCTGCCCTTCGAGGAACTTCACCGTCTGCGCATCCTTGAGGATGGCATTGACCTCGCTGTTCAGCCGCGCCAGCACCGGCTTCGGCGTACCGTTGACGGCGACGAGGCCGTGCCAGGTGGTGGCTTCGAATCCGGGCACGCCGGATTCGGCGATGGTCGGGATGCCAGGCAGCGTGTCCATGCGCTTCAGAGTGGTCAGCCCCAGCGGCCGCAGCCGGCCGGCATCAAGATAAGCCTTCACTGACAGCGCGGTCGCAAAAATCATCTGGCTGCGCCCGCCCAGTACATCGGTGATCGCCGGACCCGCGCCCTTGAACGGGATGTGCACCATGTCGGTTTTGGTCATGCTCTTGAACAACTCGCCGGCAAGGTGGGCGGCGGCGCCGCTGCCCGAAGACGCGTAGTTGAGCTTGCCGGGATTGGCCTTCAGGTGATCAATCAGTTCCTTCACCGATTTCGCCGGCACCGTCGGGTGCACCACAAGGATGTTCGGTTGCGAGGCGATCCACACCACCGGCACCAGATCCTTCGCCGGGTTGAATGGCATTTTTTTGTACAGCGTCGCGTTGGCGGCGAGGATGCTGTTGTTGGCGATCATGATGGTGTAGCCGTCAGCCGGACTGGTGGCGACGATCTCGCCGGCCACGTTGCCGCCGGCCCCGGGGCGGTTGTCGAACACAAAGGGCTGGCCCATGCGCTCCGCCAGCTTGCCGCCGATCAGCCGTGACAGGATGTCGCTGGGTCCGCCCGGTGAAAACGCAATGACCATGCGGATGGTCTTGGTGGGATAGCTGCCGGATGTGTCGGCAGCCTGTGCGGCGGGCAGGACTGCCCAGGCCGCGGCACAGGCCACGGCGAATAATCGGCTGTTCATGTTGTTGTTCCTCCGAAGGAGGCACACGCGGAAACGTGTGCCGGCGGGGAGCTTAACAACAGGCTCATGCACTGACAATGCATCCCGGCGGCGGTTGGGAGGCGCGTCCGGCGATGCTATTCTATGCACCCGCTGCAGCAGCGGTCCGGATGACGGACCGCCGGCAGCCTGCCACCGGACCGCCTGCGGCGGTAATTACGGATTTACGCCGCCGGTTCACGCGATTTCATCTTCGGGAATTTTTCAAGGAACGCATCCATGAGCAAGACTCCGCGCATCAAGGGCGTGCTCGCCCCGGTCGTCACCCCCTTCGACAAGGATCTCAACCCCGACACCCAGCGCTTCATCGCGCACTGCAAATGGCTGGTGTCACAGGGCTCGGGGCTGGCCGCCTTCGGCACCAACAGCGAAGCGAACTCGCTGTCGGTCAACGAGCGCCTGGCGCTGCTTGATTCGATCCTCGCCGCGGGTATCGACCCGCAGCGCATGATGCCGGGCACCGGCTGCTGCGCGCTGTCGGATTCGGTGAAGCTCACCGAACATGCGGTCAAAGCCGGCTGCGCCGGCGTGCTAATGCTGCCGCCGTTCTACTACAAGGGCGTCAGCGACGAAGGCCTCTACCGCAATTTCTCGGAGATCATCCAGCGCGTCGGCGACAGCCGCCTGCGCATCTACCTCTACCACATCCCGCCGGTCGCGGTGGTCGGCATCACGCCGAAGCTGGTCGAGCGGCTGTTGAAGCAGTATCCGGAAACCATCGCCGGCATGAAGGACAGCTCGGGCGACTGGAACAACACCAAGACCTTCCTCGACAACTTCGCCAAGCAGGGCTTTGACGTGTTTGCCGGCAGCGAATCCTTCCTGCTCGCCAACATGCGCAACGGCGGCGCCGGCTGCATCTCGGCCACCGCCAACGTCAACCCGGCGGCGATCGACAAGCTCTACCGCGAATGGAAAAACGCTGACGCCGACGCACAGCAGAAGGCGCTCGATGTCGTGCGTGGCACCTTCGGCAACAGCAAGTACGTGATGATCTCGGCGCTGAAGGCAGGCATCGCCAATTACAGCGGCGACGAGCAGTGGTGCACCGTGCGCCCGCCGCTGGTCGAACTGTCGAAAGAGCAGCGCGCCAGCCTCGCTGCCGAGTGCAAGGCGATCGACTTCCAGATGCCCGGCCTCAAGGGCTGAAAAAATAATCAATAAAAACAACGGCTTACAATCATGTCGGTGAATACACCCACGGCCGCGGCCCCGCTCTGTGCGGGGCCTGACTTCAATCCACATCCGCCGAAATTCACGATGCCGGCGAATGCCTGCGACACCCACGCGCATGTGATGGGACCGTCTTCGCGTTACGACTACTCGCCGGCGCGCGTTTACACGCCGCCCGACTGCCTGCCGGATCAGTACCGCCACCTGCTCGACACCCTCGGCGTCGAACGCGCGGTGCTGATCCAGCCCAGCGTCTACGGCACCGACAACGCGGCGATGCTCGATGCGATGAAGGCCGACCCCAAACGCCTGCGCGGCGTGGCGGTGGTGGATCCTTCGATCAGCGATGGCGAACTGAAGGCACTGGATGCCGCCGGCATCCGCGGCGTTCGTGTGAACATCGTCGATGTGAAGGACCGCAAGCCGGGCACGCTGCCGCTGGACGTGCTGCGCCCGCTGGCGGCGCGCATCAAGCCGATGGGCTGGCACATCGAATTCCTGATGCACGCCAATGAATTCGCCGACCTGGATAAAACCTTCGCCGACTTCCCGGTGCCCATCGTGCTCGGCCACCTCGGCTACATGAAAGGCTGCCCCGGCACCGACAACCCCGGTTTCCAGGCGCTGCTGCGGCTGATGCAGGCGGGCAAGGCCTGGGTGAAACTGACGGGGCCCTACCGCATCTCCAACCACGACCTGCCGCACGCCGACACCATCCCCTACGCCCATGCACTGATCAAGGCCAATCCGGCGCAGGTGATCTGGGGCACCGACTGGCCGCATGTGATGCACAAGGGCCGCATCCCCAACGACGGCGAACTGACCAACCTGCTGCTCGACTGGGTGCCCGACGAGAAACAGCGCGAGCAGGTGCTGGTGAGCAATCCTGCCCGGCTGTACGGGTTTTAAATCAGCTTGATCTCTTTCATGTACTGCAGCACCCCGGGATGAATCATGTCCCGGGTCGGCGCTGCGGCCAGGGTGTTGGCCAGCGTCGATTCGGCCGCCTGGTCGAGTTTGGCCGACAGCGCGGCGTGGCCGGTGTGCAGGGCTTTCGCCAGACGGTAGGCGACATCATCGGGCAGCGAAGCCCGCGCCAGCACGAAGGGCCATGAACCCACTGAATTCACCGGACCGGTCTGCCCCGGATAACTGCCGGCGGGCATCGTGGTCTGTTTCAGGAACACATGCTTCGCCTGGATGCGTTTGATCTCCTCCGCGCTCGGCGAAATGAAGCGCATGCCTTTCGGGTTGTTCGCGATGTTCATGAACGGCGGCCAGCCGACGCCACCGCCCCACATTGCCGCGGCGTCACCGTTAATGACCAAAGGCGGACCGTCGCCGGCTTTTTCCAGCAGGCGCGCGTCGAAATCCTTTTTGATGTCGAGGCCGAGGCCGTCCATCACATAACGCGCGAGCACGACAAAACCCGAACTCGCGGCACCCCAGACCACGGTCTTGCCAACGAGGTCGCTGATGGTTTTGTATGGACTGTCGGCGCGCACCATGAACATGCCCGCCTGCGAATAGGTGGCGTTGATGATGCGGATGTTCTTGCACGGCGCGCGGCCGATGCCGTTGACCGCCTCATAGGTCACCTCGCCGGTGGCGAGCGCGATGTCGAGCGAGCCGTCCTCGATGCGGCCGACGTTCTCGCCGCTGCCCTTGGTGTTGATCGGCTCGATGCCCAGCGTCGCGTCAGTGGCGTTGAGCACTTCCGCATACGGCCAGCCATAGGCGGGAAAACCGCCGCCGGGGGTTGCGGTGCCCAGCACCACTTTTGTTTTTTCGGTCATTGCCCCTGCTCCTCCAGTGAGATCCTCGGTTAAAACAAGCCGCATGGTAAACGTGACCCGCCGCGCTGGGCTAGTATTTGGCGATGACCCCGCGCCATCCCCCTGCCCGCCTTGCCGCGCTGCTGCTGATCGTGTTCGGGCCGCTGGTCTGGCTGCTGGTCGGCCACGGCCGGCCCATCCTGCAGGACCCCGGCTACCACCTCTTCGCCGACACCCGCGGCTGCCTGGGCATCAACCATTTTGGCGATGTCGCCAGCAACCTCGCCTTCCTTGTAGTCGGCATTGCCGGATGGCTTGCGGCAAGGCAGGCCGGTGGCGCACGGCGCAGCTGGCAGGCCTTTTTTGCCGGCGTCGCGCTGGTGTTCCCGGGTTCCGTCTGGTACCACCTGTCACCTTCCGATGCGACCCTGCTCTGGGACCGCCTGCCGATGACGGTGGCCTTCATGGGGCTTTTTGCGGCGCTGCTGAGTGAACATCTGCATGCCCGGCTCGAAATACCGGTGCTGATTGCCGCGGTGTTCGCCGGCATCGCCAGCGCGCTGTGGTGGCAGTCGAGCGGCGACCTGCGCATCTACATCTGGGTGCAGGGCGCGCCGCTGCTGGCGATTCCCTATCTGATTGCGGCGTTTCCGGGGCGATACAGCCATCGCCTGTGGCTGCTGTGGGGCGTTGGCCTCTACCTGCTCGCCAAACTCGCCGAAGCGCGGGACCACGAGATTTTTGCGCTGACCGGGATGATGCTGAGCGGCCACACGCTGAAACACCTGCTCGCCGCAGCCGCGGCGTACTGCGTGGTCATCATGTTGAAAAAGCGCATGCTGAACCAGCGTCAGAGTTTGACGCCGGTGGCTTCTTCCCAGTAACGCACGATCTCGGTCTGGTCGACCTTCGCGCCGACCTTCGCCACCGCGTCATTCCACAGTTCCGACACGGTTTCACCCAGCGGCACCGCCGCATCGATGGCATGCGCCATGTCGACGGCGATTTTTACGTCCTTGGCGATGAAGGACAGCGCCATGCCGGTGGCGTATTTGTGGCTGAGGATCTGCGGAATCACTTTTTTCTCGATCGGATGGTTGCGCCCGGCACACATCGGCACCAGTGCCTCGGCCATCATCTGCGCATCGAGGCCGAACTTCTTGCCGATGGTCAGCGCCTCGATGGCGTTGATCAGCGCGCAGGCATTGACGTAGTTGGCCAGCGCCTTCATCGCATGTCCGGCACCAATGGCACCGCAGCGTACGATGCTGCGGCCCATCTCCCTCAACAGCGGCGTCACCTGTTCGACCAGTGCCGCATCACCGCCGGCCATGATGTCCAGCGTCGCATCCTTGGCGAACACCACACCGCCCATCACCGGCGCATCGACCATCAGCAATCCGAGCTTTTGCAGCGCTTCGGCGGTGCTGCGGGTACCCGTCGGATCACAGGTGCCCATGTCCACCAGCACCGCGCCGGGCTTCATCGCCGCGGCGGCACCGCCGTCACCCAGCATCACCTGACGCACGATCTTGTCGTCGGGCAGCATGGTGACGATGGCATCCCGGCCTGCCGCGAGTTCGGCCAGTGATGCCGCGGCGCGACCGCCATGCTGGGCAACAAAGGCCGCCGCGGTTTCAGGTCGCGCATCGAATACCGTGACCCCGAAACCGCCCTTCAGCAGATTCGCCGCCATCGGATTGCCCATATTGCCGACACCGATGAAGCCAATGGTCCTGATCTTCGTCATGTTGCTCCTTACCAGACCGCGCCGCGCGCGGTGATCGGCCACAGCGCTTCGACCTTGCCGCCGCGCACGCAGACATAGTGGTCATACAGATTGACCGTCGGGTCGCAGTGGCCGGGAATCAGCCGCACCTTGTCACCCAGCGCGAAACCGGGTGATCCGTTCATTTTGATCACGCCGTGCTCGTCAGAGGCCTTGATGAACTCGGCCTTGGGAAAATCGGCGACCCGCGGCATGCCGGAATCGATACTGGAAGCCTTGAGACCGGCATCGACCACGGCGATGTCCTCGCGCGTGCGGCTCATCACCGTCGCGTAAACAAACAGACTGTGTTCGAAGCGCGGAATGCCGCTTTCGGTCCAGTCGTTTTTGGCGTAGTCGGCATCCATGAAAATGTACGAGCCGACCTGCAGCTCGTCGTAGACCGAACTCGCCGCCTCGAACAGATAGGTGCCGGTGCCGGCGCCGGTGACCTTGCCGCGCGGCAGGCCGGCCTTGGCGGTCAGCGCCAGTGTTTTCTGCACCGCATCGACCGCGGCGGTAATCGCGGCGCGGCGCTCTTCAACCTTGCGCTGGTGCTGGGCCGCTCCCTGATAGGCCTGCAGTCCGGCATAACGCAGGTTCTTGCAGGCGGCGATGGCCTTGGCGATGTTCAGCGCCGGCTCGCCAGGTTCGACGCCGCAGCGGTTGGCACCGACATTGACCTCGACCAGCACATCGATGACCACGCCGAATTCCCGTGCGGCGGCATCGATGTCCTTCACGTTGCCGGCGTCATCCGCGCAGACGGTGATCTTCGCCTGTTTCGCCAGCGCGGCAAGGCGCCGCAGCTTGGTCATGCCGACCACTTCGTTGGCGATCAGCACATCGGGCACGCCGCCTTCGACCATGGCTTCGGCCTCGCTGACCTTCTGGCAGCACACGCCGACCGCGCCGGCCGCGATCTGGCGCAGCGCGATCTGCGGGCATTTGTGGCTCTTGGCATGGGGCCGCAGCATGATCTTGCGGCCGGCCAGCGATTCCTGCAGCCGGCGCATGTTGGCTTCGAATACATCCAGGTCGAGCAGCAACGCAGGGGTGTCGACCTCGGCGAGCGCCATGCCCGGGCGCGCGGGCGGCAGCCTTGGCATCAGGCGTCCTTCTTGCCGGACTCGGGCCCGTAGTAACCGCCAGCCATGGTGCCGTCGGCCGCCTTGCCGATGATGCCGTGGGACATGTCCTTGACCGCGAAGAACATCGCATCCTCTTCCGGCATCGCAATCGTGTAGTGCACGATGTTCGCCGGGAAATACAGCAGCGTGCCGGGACCGCAGATCTGCTCGGGGCCGTCGCCAACCTTCACGCGCATCTGCCCCTTGACGATGTAGTTCCACTGTTCGTTGGGATGCAGGTGCGGGCGTGAGCCGGTGCCCTTTTCCTTGGTCACCAGCGTGCACTGCATGCGCTCGCCTTCAACCACCGGGCCCATCGCGGTGGAATAGCCGGTACCAGCCTCGATCTGGTCCATTTCCGTCATCTTGAAAATGAACTTGCCGTTGCCGCCCTTGATCGCGCCCTTGGTTTTGGTTTCTGCGTCAGCCATGATTCTTTTCCTGTCCGGTATCAGATGATCGCCTTGAGGCCGGCCTTTTCCGCGCCGAAGGCGCAGACCGCTTCGTCCTCGTCACCGGTGCCGCCGCTGGCACCGGCAGAGCCGACGATATTGCCCTCGGCATCCTTCAGCAGCACGGCGCCGGTCTGCGGCAGGAATTTGCCCTGCGCGGTGGCGGCCAGCGTGATCATGAAATTGGGATTGTCCTTGGCGCGGCCCGCGAGGTTGCGGCTGGAGGCGCCCATCGCCACCGCGCCCCAGGCCTTGCCCAGCGCCACATCAAAACGGAACATCGAGGCATTGTCCTGGCGCTGCGCGGCAACGATGTGTCCGGAGGCATCAAGCACCACCACCGCCAGCGGATTCACTTTCATTTCCTTGGCCTTGGCAAAAGCGTTTTCGATCAGGGTATTGGCTTGCTGCAGCGTGAGCTTGGACATCGTGTTCTCCGGAAGTGGGCTATGGATTGTGAATTGGCGGCGCTAAACCGCTCTCGAATGAGCGCCAGTGACTATACCAAAAGCCCCCTGGCCCGGCGACGCGAAGCGCGGCGACAAAACAGACGCGGAAACGGACTACAATTCGTGACAGTCCAGCAGCGAATCGTCGCCCAACATGCGGTCACACGACAGGGCCACACGACAACCGCGGCAGAACAACAACCATCGCGCTGGTAATGGGAGAGGATGGACAGCAAAGGCCTGATCCGGCGCTACGCGCCTGAAGCCGCTTCCTGGGCACTGACACGCGTGACGCGGCTGATCACCGGCGCCCAGGCGCGCTGGCTGGGCTGCGCGCCGGTGCCGGTGCAACGCATCTATTTTGGCAACCACAACAGCCACGCCGACTTCGCGCTGATCTGGGCTTCGCTGCCGCCACGGCTGCGGCGGATGACGCGACCAGTGGCCGGCGCCGATTACTGGGAAGCCAGCCCGCTGCGGCGCTATGTGATCCACCAGCTGCTGCGCGGGGTGGTCATCGCGCGCAGCCGCGATGGTCAGGCGCCCGATCCGGTGGCGCAGATGGCGGAAGCGCTGGAAGGCGGCGACTCGCTGATCCTGTTCCCGGAGGGCACGCGCAACACCACCGACGAACTGCTGCTGCCGATCAAGACCGGCATCTTCCACCTCGCCTCGCGCTGCCCGCAGGTCGAGCTGGTGCCGGTGTGGATGGAAAACCTCGGCCGCCTGCTGCCCAAGGGTGAAATCGTGCCGGTGCCGCTGATCTGCTCGATTGCCTTCGGCAAACCGCTGCGCCTTGCCGAAGGCGAAGCCAAGGATGACTTCCTCAACCGCATCCGCGACGCGCTGCTCGCCACGCGCGAAGCCGCGCAGCCGGCCTGAATGACATCCCGATGACTCACTTCCAGGGCACGTTGCTGATCACCGCCGGTGTACTGACGCTGCTGGTGACACTGTCACTGCTCGGCGGCTGGCTGAAGCTCACCGCAGACGGCAGGCCCGTGGCGCTGGTCGACCACCTCAACCAGCGGCTGCAGGGCTGGTGGGCGATGACGCTGACCATCGGCCTCGCGCTGCTCGCCGGGCGCATTGGCGTGATCGTGCTGTTTGCCTTTGTCTCGTTCACCGCGCTGCGCGAATTCCTGACCGTGGCGCCGACACGGCGCAGCGACCATCAGGCGATGGTGATGGCGTTTTTTGTGGTGCTGCCTTTCCAGTATTTCCTGGTCGGTATCGAGTGGCTGGGGCTTTTTGAAGTATTCATCCCCGTCTATGCCTTCCTCTTCCTGCCCATCCTGTCGGCGGTGAAGTCCGACACGCTGCGCTTCATGGAACGCACCGGCACGCTGCACTGGGCGCTGATGGTCACGGTGTTCTGCATCTCGCACATCCCCGCGCTGCTCAACCTGCGCATCCCCGGCTTTGAGGGGCGTGGTGTGTACCTGATCGTGTTCCTGGTGCTGGTGGTGCAGGGCGGCGACCTCGCGCAGCACCTGTGGAGCCGCTGGCTGGGGCACCATCCACTGGCGCCGCAGATTTCTCCGAACAAGACCGTCGAGGGCCATGTCGGCGCGCTGATCACTGCGCCGCTGCTCGGCATGCTTCTCAGCTGGATGACGCCGTTTCCGATTGCAGGCGCGGCAGTGATCGCGCTGGCACTGACGCTGATGGGCCTGTTCGGCGCGCTGGTGCTGTCAGCGATGAAACGCGACCGCGGCGTGCATGACTGGGGCGCCGCGGCGGACGGCGGCGGCATGCTCGACCGCATTGCCTCGGTGTGTTTTGCCGCGCCGGTGTACTTTCACCTCGTCAGGCATTGGTGGTCCGTCACACCTGGTCCATAAGCAATTGTTTTTATTGGTTTATTTTCAGGCCTTCGGCGCGATCAAACCTTCGCTCTCGAGCAGCTGGTAAACCCCGCCGGCCTGCACCAGCGCCATCAGCGACGGCGGTAGCGGCTTTCCCTTCAGCGATGCGCCGCGCGTCGCGTTGCGCACCGTGGCCGCCTCGAAATCCACCTCGGCAATTTCGCCTTCGGTGAACGCCGCATGGATGCCCGGGCATTCCAGCGCAGGGAAGGCAAAGTTCACGCAGTTGCGCAGGAACAGACCGTTCAGTGATTCCGCGACCAGGCAGGCCAGCCCGAGGTTTTTCAGCGAACGCGCCGCGGCGCGGCTCGAACCCATGCCGAAGTTGCGACCGCCGATCAGGATGTCGCCCTTCTGCACCAGCTGCGCCCAGCCCGGACGGTTGGCATGGAACACATACTGCGTCTGTTCCTCATGCGTCAGGTAGAAGGCCTTGTTGGGCAGGATCAGGTCGGTGTTGATGTTGTCGCCGACGATCCAGACACGGGCCTTGAAATTCATCTTGCTGGCGGCTGCATTCATCACATTGCTCATTGCAGGAACTCCCGCGGATCGGTGATGGTGCCGGTCAACGCCGATGCAGCGACCGTCGCCGGCGAAGCCATCCACACCTGCGAACTGGGGTCGCCCATACGGCCCTTGAAGTTGCGCGTGCTGGAGGTGATGCACACCTCCTCCGGCCCGAGCACACCCATGTGGCCGCCGCCGCAGGCCCCGCAGGTCGGTGGCGCGATCATCGCGCCGGCCTCGACCAGGGTCTGGATCGCGCCGCTGGCCAGCGTGTCGCGGTACACCACCTGCGAAGCCGGGATGACGATGAAACGCACACCGCTCGCCACACGGCGGCCCTTCACCACTTTCGCCGCGAGCTCGATGTCGTCCTGGGTGCCATTGGCGCAGGAACCGATATAGGCCTGGTTGATGCGCGTGCCGGCGGCCTCACCCACCGGCTGCGAGTTGTTGACCACGCTGTCGGGCCGCGCCACCAGCGGCGCCAGCGCCGACAGGTCGACCTTGCGCACCGCGTGGTATTTCGCATCGGCATCGGGCCGCACCGGCGACCACGGCGCCGGATTACGCGCGCGGATCCACTCCGACAGCGCATCATCCGCCTCGAAGGTCGCGAACTCTGCGGAGAGCTCGGCTGACATCGCGGTCAGCGTCTTGCGCGCATTGATCGACAGTGAAGCCACACCGGGGCCGCCGTATTCCACATTCATCGTCGCGTGTGCGCCATGCACGCCGGCGATCTGCAGGAAAGCATCCTTTGCGGTCACCGCCGGCGACAGCTTTCCTTCCAGCTCGTAGCGCACGGTTTCGCCGCAGCGGAACCAGGTCTGTCCCTTGATCGCGGCGTAGATGATGTCGGGACCGCCGACACCGCGCGCCAGACAGTTGAACACGCCGGCGCTGCAGGTGTGCGAATCACTGCACAGCAGCACCGAACCCGGCAGCGCATAGCCGTAATCGGCGACCAGCTGGTGGCTGATGCCCTGGTTGTGGCCGACATCATGAAAGCGCTTGATGCCGAACTTCTTGACGAAGGCACGCCCGGTGACCTGCGCCGCCGCGGCCTGCTGCGTCGGCGCCGGCACGCGGTGGTCGAAGGTGACGACAATCTTCTCCGGATCGGCAATCTTCAGGATGTCGCGCCAGTTGGTCGGCATGAAGTTGTTGTCGAACAGGATCACGGTATCGACATCCACCGTGACCACGTCGCCCGGCACCACGGCCTTGCGGCCACTTTTCGCCGCGAGGATCTTTTCTGCGATGGTCATGCCCATGTGCACCCTCCCAAAAATCCGTCACTCCGGCGGAAGCCGGAGTCCAGAAATACCGTTAACCGTTCACGACACATTCCTGGATTCCGGCTTCCGCCGAAATAACGATGAAGATCAACCGCCTTTATATTTCTCTTCCATCTCATCAAGAAACTTCATGCCCATCAGGTCATTCAGCTCCTCGAAGCCGACCTGCAGGTCGGTGCGCTCGACCACCTTGTTCTGCTCGACGATTTCGCTCTTGAACACCTCCAGCGCATTCATCATGCCGCGCAGCGCGGCGGTGGTGAGCAGGCGCGGGTAACTGACCCCGCCCACGCCGATGTCCTGCAACTGCTTCGGTGACATCAGCGGCGTGGTCTTGCGCGGACGCATGCCGAGGCCCATGTTGACGATCAGCGGCTTCGGCACATTCTTCGCGACCTTGGCGATGTCCTCCTTCGACAGCAGCGCATCGGCGTACATCACGTCGGCGCCGGCCTCGGCGTACATGTTCAGGCGGCGGATCGCCTCGTCCACGCCATGCGGGCCGGCAGCGTCGGTGCGCGACACGATGACAAAATCGTTGTCGCGGCGCGCGTCAACCGCGGCCTTGACCTTCTGCACCATTTCCTCGGCGGGAATGCAGGACTTGCCGGCCATGTGGCCGCAGCGCTTGGGCCAGACCTGGTCTTCGATCATCAGCGCAGCGACACCGGCCTTCTCGAAGGCGCGCACGACAAAGTGCACGGTCATCGCATTGCCATAGCCGGTGTCGGCATCGGCACGCAGCAGCAGGTCGGAGCAGTCCGCCAGACGGCGCGCGTTGTTGAGGTTTTCCTCGAAAGTCATCACGCCGCGGTCGGCCCAGCCCATGCGGCTTTCCGAAACGCCGGCGCCGGAGATCGACGCGGTCTTGAAACCGGCGCGCTCGATCAGGCGCACGCTGTAGCCGTCATACACGCCGGGCTGTATCAGGATTTGCTTGTCGTACATCAGCTGCTTGAACTGTTTGCCGCGGCTCATCATGTGAAACTCCTCCAAAAGGGTTGGCGTATCGATTGTAAGTCTCCAATGGCGGAACCTGCGCCCGATTCCCGGATCATGGACTTCATCACCGGCCGTTGCGCGGCCGCGGTCTACAATCGGCGCAACATCCAGGAGGAATCCATGCGCACCCGAACCAGCACCGCATTGCGCGGCATGCTCAAGGAGGGCAAGACCCTCGTCAAACCCGGCGCCTACAACGCGCTGTCGGCGAAGATCATCGAGAAGGCCGGCTTCCGCTGCTGCGGCGTCACCGGCTACGGTGTTTCCGCCTCGCTGCTCGGCAAGCCCGACGTCGGTCTGATCACACTCGACGAGATCGTGATGGTCACCCGCTACATCGCGCGTGCGGTCAGCATCCCGGTGATTGCCGATGCCGACACCGGCTTCGGCAACGCGATCAACGTGATGCGCACCGTGGAGGACTTCATCGTCGCCGGCGCCGCGGCGATCCATATCGAGGACCAGGTCGCGCCCAAGCGCTGCGGCCACGTCGCCGGCAAGCAAATCGTCGCCACCGAGGAGATGGTCGGCAAGCTGCGCGCCGCCGACCGCGTGCGCCGCGAGCTCGATCCGGACTTCGTACTGATCGCACGCTGCGACGCGCGTGGCGTGGCCAGCGGCAGCGTCGACGAGCTGATCCGTCGCGCCAACGCCTATCTCGATGCCGGCGCCGACATGATCTTCCCCGAGGCGCTGACCTCCGAGGCCGAACTCGAGCGCTGCGCGAAGGAGATCAAAGGGCCGTTGCATTTCAACCGCACCGGCGTGTCGCCGCGGCTGCCGGTGTCGCGGCTCAACGAACTGGGCATCGCGATGGTGTCCAACGCCACCGGCTCACTGCGTTCATCCACCGTGGCGATGGTGGATTACTTCGTCGAATTCGCGAAGGATGATGTCGAGGCGGTGAAACGCTTCGAAGCGCGCACCAAGGACCACCCGGCGGGTAACATGCACGCCTACATCGGTTTTTCCGAAATCAAAAAGCTGGAAGAAGAATTCCTGCCCAGCGCCGAAGTGCTGGCCAAATACGAAGGCTCGGTCGGTTTCCAGCCCTGACCCTGCCACCACGAGGAGAATCACCATGCGCATCACCCTCAGCATCCTGGCCGCCGCACTGGCGGCCGCCACCGGCACCGTGATGGCCCAGGTTTATCCGGTCAAGCCGATCCGTTTCATCGTGCCCTCCACCCCCGGCGGCAGCGTCGACACCCTCGCGCGCACGGTCGGCCCGCGGCTGGCCGACAAATGGGGCCAGCAGGTCATCGTCGACAACCGTTCCGGCGCCGGTGGCGCGATTGCCGGCGAGCTGGTGGCAAAGTCGCCGCCCGACGGCTACACGCTGCTGGTCGGCACCGTGGCCTCGCTCGCCACCAATGTCAGCCTGCAGAAAAAGCTGCCCTACGATCCGATGAAGGATTTCGCGCCGGTGACGCTGATCGCGACGCAGAACCTGATGCTGCTGGTGCACCCCTCGCTGCCGGTCAAAAGCGTCAAGGAACTCACCGCGCTGGCCAAAAAGAAACCGGGCAGCCTGAGTTTCTCCTCGGCCGGCAACGGCACCGGTGGCCACCTCTCCGGCGAGCTCTACAAAATGCTTGCCGGCATCGACCTGCTGCATGTGCCGTACAAGGGCGTGGCGCCGGCGATGATCGACGTGGTCAGCGGCCAGGTGACAATGACCTTCGCCAGCATCCTCAGCGGTTCGCAGCAGGTGAAGACCGGACGCCTGCGCGCACTGGCGGTGACCGGCGCGCGGCGCTCGCCGGCGGTGGCCGAACTGCCAACGATGATGGAAGCCGGCGTTGCCGGCTATGAATCAGCCACCTGGTACGGCATCGTCGCACCAGCGGGTACGCCGGCCGACATCGTCAACCGGCTGAGCAGCGAAATCGTCGCCATCCTCAAGGGCCCGGAGATGAACGACCGCCTGTCCAAGGAAGGCGCCGACCCGGTCGGCAACACGCCCGCCGAATTCGCCCGACACATCCAGAGCGAGATCGAGAAGTGGCGCAGGGTGATCCGGGCTGCGGGGATACAGCCGAGTTGAGAAACCACAATCAAAGCGCCAAGATTTGGATTTTTGTTTTTTTAATTTTAGAGGCCCTATCAAACATTAGGGTTCCCAACCCATAAATACAACAATTTCATTGGAACGATTGACACGATAAGCACATAAAAGTACGTCACCATGCCGCTCCCGCCTAGCCATACCAACCATTTCATCAATCTTCCAGTTTGTCTCGACAACACCACATAGCTCCGACAAACGCTGCCTAATTTCCTTGGGCGTTACTTCACCACTACGATGCCAAGATTTAATTCCATCAAGCCATCGCACTAAACTCGAGATTTTTAGGCTCACGCCCATAAGAATTTCGTTTCTGTCGAAATTAAACTGGACTTCTTCAACGTAAAAACCATGCCAAGCAGGATTTTTAGGTACGCCGCCTTCGTCAATAAAATGTTGGTAGTCAGAACGCTTGGTTTGACCAATAACCGTTACTTTTTCCAACATCGCTGGCGGGGAGAGTTCTTTCTCTGTTTTTCCATCAAATATTGAAGTCAAGAACCCCCAAAAAAAGTAGCCGGCTATCGCTAAAAAAAATAATCCCACAATGAGAGAGGATAGCCCCTCAAGGGTGGCGGCCAATGAAAACGCCTGATTGGAAGAATCAGGCGTTTTTGCTTGCTCAGGTTGCTTTGCGTTACTGACGGGTTCAGCTTTTACATTTTCAGAGGTGCTAGCGGGAGAGGGAGCGATCTCTTTTCCGCAATTACTACAGAACTTTGCCTCAACAGTATTTTTTGCACCACAAGAAATGCAAAACATGTTGTCCACCGCCTCACAATCTATGACCGGCTAAATTAGCACACGAACTTAAAGTCTCGCCTACAAGCCAACTAACATACAAGCGCTAAATGGAATGACCTCGTAAACCCTAAAACCCAGATGGCCGGTACTATAGTTATCTTGGTTTTTTTATTCTTAATTTTTCTTTTAATTCACGGAATCTTACGCTCGCCTTCTTACGTTGCAAAAGCACTTTCTTTTTTCGTTCCTCTACGGTTTGAAGATGTTTACTTCTTGAAAGCGCGTTATTACATCCAACACAACACAGAACAAGATTTTTTTCTATCGATTCGCCTCTAGAAGCAAGGCTAATAACGTGATCCATTGTATAGCTACGAAATAAAGATAAAGTATGCAATAAATCGGCTCCACAATATCTGCAATATCCTTTGTCTCTCTCAAAAACCTTACATTCAATTTCGAAAGTTACATTTCTCATAAATCCTCGCGCATCAAGCTAAATCACCATCACATCAAGTAACGAATCGACTACTTGAGCCCTTTCTGAGAAATAGGGTGTTTCCGAAATTTATTGATTTAGTAGCGAACTACCAAAACAAACTACCAAGCCACCGCCCCGCCATCCACCGGAATGATCGCGCCGGTCATGAAGTTCGAACCTGCCGAGGCCAGCAGCACCGCGATGCCCTTCAGGTCGTCGGGGCCGCCGGTGCGCTTCAGCGGAATCTCGCG